>JBBSJI010000008.1:0-65426 GCA_038257425.1 Chitinophagales bacterium | reverse complement strand
GTGGTAAGATTTTGTGCCAGCTGGTTCACGTTCTCTGTAAGGTTCTTCCAGATACCAGATGCACCGGGCACACTTGCCTGGCCACCCAACTGACCATCCACACCCACCTCACGGGCCACCGTTGTTACCTGGTCGGCAAACAGTGCCAGTGTATCTATCATCTCATTGATGGTATCAATAAGCTGCGCCACCTCACCCCGTGATACGATGGCCAGTTTTTGTTTCAGGTTACCGGTTGCCACTGCTGTTACCACTTTGGCAATACCCCGTACCTGGTTGGTAAGGTTGGATGCCATCATGTTCACACTATCGGTAAGATCTTTCCAGGTACCACCCACACCTCTTACCTCTGCCTGTCCGCCAAGTTTACCTTCGGTACCTACCTCACGTGCCACACGGGTTACCTCAAAGGCGAATGAGTTCAATTGTTCCACCATAGTGTTGATGGTATTTTTAAGATCGAGGATCTCTCCCTTCACGTCAATGGCAACCGTTTTTGAAAGGTCACCCGATGCCACCGCCTTTGTTACCTCGGCAATGTTACGTACCTGTGCTGTAAGGTTACCAGTCATCTGGTTCACAGAGTCAGTAAGGTCTTTCCATGTACCCGCAACACCGGGTACGAATGCCTGTCCGCCCAGTTTACCATCGGTACCCACTTCACGTGCCACCCTCGTTACCTCAGATGCGAATGCACGCAACTGATCCACCATCGTATTCAGTGTTTCTTTCAGCTGCAGGATCTCTCCACGTACGTCCACCGTAATTTTTTTACTCATATCACCATTTGCCACCGCAATGGCCACCTCCGCAATATTTCTTACCTGAGCGGTAAGGTTACCAGCCATCTGGTTCACCGAGTCAGTAAGATCCTTCCAGGTACCGGCAACACCAGGCACATTAGCCTGACCACCGAGTTTTCCATCGGTACCCACCTCACGTGCCACACGGGTTACTTCCGATGCAAAACCACGGAGCTGATCCACCATCGTATTGATCGTATTTTTCAACTCCAGGATCTCACCCTTCACATCCACACCAATTTTTCTTGAAAGGTCACCATTAGCCACAGCCGTAGTTACCTCGGCAATATTACGTACCTGCGAGGTAAGGTTACTGGCCATTTTATTTACCGAGTCGGTAAGATCTTTCCATGTGCCGGCAACACCCGGTACGTCCGCCTGTCCGCCAAGTTTACCTTCACTACCCACCTCACGTGCCACACGGGTTACCTCGGAACCGAACGAGTTCAACTGGTCCACCATGGTGTTGATCGTATCTTTTAATTCAAGGATCTCACCCTTTACGTCCACGGTAATTTTTCTTGATAAGTCACCCTTAGCAACAGCCGTAGTTACCTCGGCAATATTGCGAACCTGGTCAGTTAAGTTACTCGCCATACCATTCACCGAATCAGTAAGGTCTTTCCATACCCCACCTACATCTTTTACCGCAGCCTGTCCGCCAAGTTTACCTTCACTACCTACCTCACGTGCCACACGGGTTACCTCCGATGCAAAGCTTCTTAACTGCTCCACCATCGTATTGATGGTATTCTTCAACTCCAGTATCTCACCTTTCACGTCCACATCAATTTTTCTTGACAAGTCACCGGTTGCCACAGCAGTAGTTACCTCGGCAATGTTACGTACTTGTGATGTTAAATTACCAGCCATGATATTTACCGAATCCGTAAGATCCTTCCATGTTCCTGCAACACCCGGTACCTGTGCCTGTCCGCCCAGTTTACCTTCACTACCTACCTCACGTGCCACACGGGTTACCTCACTACCAAATGAGTTCAGTTGATCCACCATCGTGTTGATCGTATTTTTCAACTCAAGGATCTCTCCTTTTACGTCCACCGTAATTTTTCTTGAAAGGTCACCCTTCGCCACCGCCGTTGTTACCTCGGCAATATTACGTACTTGTCCCGTTAAATTACTGGCCATACCATTCACCGAGTCAGTAAGATCTTTCCATGTACCCGCCACACCTTTTACCTGTGCCTGGCCACCGAGTTTTCCCTCTGTACCAACTTCAAGTGCCACACGGGTTACCTCGGATGAGAATGAGTTTAATTGGTCCACCATCGTATTGATGGTATTTTTTAATTCCAGAATTTCTCCTCTAACGTCCACCGTAATTTTTCTTGACAGGTCACCTTTCGCTACCGCTGTGGTTACCTCCGCAATGTTCCTTACCTGTCCTGTTAAATTACTCGCCATCTGGTTCACAGAGTCCGTAAGATCTTTCCATACGCCCCCCACACCTTTTACTTTCGCCTGTCCGCCAAGTTTACCTTCAGAACCAACCTCTCTCGCCACACGTGTTACCTCGGATGAGAAAGAGTTTAGCTGATCCACCATCGTGTTAATCGTATCTTTTAACTCAAGGATCTCTCCTTTTACGTCCACCGTAATTTGTCTTGACAAGTCTCCCTTTGCCACCGCTGTGGTTACCTCAGCAATATTTCTTACCTGGCCTGTAAGGTTAGATGCCATTTGATTTACGGAGTCGGTCAAATCTTTCCATGTACCGGCCACACCCTTTACCTGTGCCTGTCCACCCAGCTTTCCTTCTGTACCTACCTCAAGTGCCACACGGGTTACCTCTGATGAGAAAGAGTTAAGCTGATCCACCATTGTATTGATCGTATTCTTTAATTCAAGGATCTCTCCTTTTACATCCACTGTAATTTTTTTGGAAAGGTCACCCTTCGCCACTGCTGTTGTTACATCCGCAATATTTCTTACCTGTGCTGTAAGGTTACTACCCATCTGGTTTACCGAGTCCGTAAGATCTTTCCACACACCCGCCACGCCTTTTACTTTTGCCTGACCTCCCAGTTTTCCTTCAGATCCTACCTCACGTGCCACACGGGTTACCTCCATGGAGAACAGGTTCAATTGTTTCACCATGTCATTCACTTCTTTTGCGATCCTGGAAAACTCTCCCTTCAATGAATGGCCGCTTATCTCCAATGGCATTTCCTGTGATAAGTTTCCTTTTGCCACCGAACTGATAACGTGTGCAATTTCAATAGTAGGATGCACCAGATCGGAAATAAGGGTATTCAGCGAATCCACACCTGTACCCCAGGAGCCTTTTGCGTTTGGTACTTCAATCCGTTGTGTAAGTTTTCCCTGTTTACCGATGATATTACCTGCCTTGGTAAATTCAAACATCATCCTTTCATTTAAAGTAATGATGTCATTCAGGGTATCACAGATCTTCCCGTTAAGGCCAACTTCATCAATAGGCATACGCACAGCAAAATTGCCATTCTTTACTTCCATTAAAACTTTCAGTAATTTTTTGTTATCGAAACTTTCAGAGGGCTCATCATCTACGGTACCCGTTGATTTTTTTTTGCGGATAAGCAGTGCAGGTGAAGCTGAAGAAAATCCTCCCTGCTTAATCCCCGAACCATTAATACCTGCTTTTGATTTAATTTTAGTGTTACCCATAGCAGCATTTTTTTGTAGCGATATTCAGAAAAAAATTATGTTTTTACTAATACTTTCTTTTTAAACCCTTTGAAAGGGAAACAGAACCAATAGCCATCTAAAAAAAATCCACATTCTGAGGAAATTTTTTCCCAATTTACATTTTTTAAAACATAATGATTGGCGCAATAATTGTCAATTTTAGGCGTATTTATTGTTTATAGTATTGGATCATAATTTCTAACACAATAATTATTCCTTTATGAAAACAGCATCCACAAGTATTGTTTTTATAGTTGATGATGACCCGGATGACCGTCAGCTGATATTAGATGCATTCATAGAAATCGATTCATCTATTGATTGTGTATTTATTGAAAATGGAGACCAGCTAATGGAAACCCTGGCTAATACGGAGACTGAATATTATCCTTCCCTGATCTTACTGGATTTGAATATGCCGGGTATGCTTGGGCTGCATGCTTTAAAAGAAATAAGAAGCAATAAAAATTATTCGCATATTCCAACGATAATATTAACCACATCTACTTTTGCTCAGGATGAAAGTTCATCTTATAAACTTGGAGCAAGTTGTTTTTTACATAAGCCTCAATCCTATAAAGAATTAGTTGAGATTGCAGCTTCCATTGTAAGGTTATGGCTTAAAAAATAGCTGAAGGGGTTTTATAAGAGGATATCAAAATACCATTTCGGGTATTGTTCCTTCTACTATTAACCTGCCTGCAGTTTTTGAAACAATTTCTTCAACTGTTACGCCTGGCGCTCTTTCCAGCAATTTAAAACCGTTATCGGTAATATCCAGCACCGCTAATTCGGTAACAACTTTTTTAATACAGTTTTTACCGGTTAAAGGTAGAGTGCAGGCCGGTAGTAATTTACTTTCTCCTTTTGGATTGCTGTGCATCATAGCTACAATAATATTTTTTGCACTGGCAACAAGATCCATCGCACCACCCATTCCTTTTACCATTTTACCGGGAATTTTCCAGTTGGCAATATCTCCATTCTCACTTACTTCCATTGCCCCCAAAACAGTAAGATCAACTTTACCGGCACGTATCATTCCAAAGCTCATAGCGCTGTCGAAAATGGAAGAGCCCGGCAACGTGGTTATGGTTTGTTTTCCGGCATTGATCAGATCAGCATCTTCTTTTCCTGCTTCAGGAAAAGGGCCCATTCCAAGCAGTCCATTTTCGCTTTGCAATACTACTTTAATGCCCTGTGGTATATAGTTAGCAACCAGCGTTGGTATGCCAATGCCGAGGTTTACATAGTAACCATCTTTAAGTTCCCTTGCAATGCGCTGGGCTATTTGTTCTTTTGATAAAGCCATACCCCTGTCCCCTAAAGGGGAACCTTGTTTTAAGTTTATAAATTATTTCAATCACTTAATAGTTAAAAGTGATTGAAATTAATGCTTTTAAAAGTTTATTAACCCCAGTTCCCCCTTCAGGGGGCGGAGGGGGTTTTCCTTACTGTTCTCTGTTCTATGCGTTTTTCATAATTCTTTCCCTGGAAAATGCGCTGTACATAAATACCCGGCGTATGAACCTGGTTAGGGTCCAGTTCTCCAGGCAGTACAAGTTCTTCAACTTCGGCAATGGTTATTTTTCCTGCCATCGCCATTAGTGGATTAAAATTCCGGGCTGTGTCTTTGTAAATTAAGTTACCCTCTGTATCTCCTTTCCATGCTTTTACAATGGCATAATCTGCATCAAAGGCATATTCAAGTAAATATTCCTTATCATTAAATACGCGGGTTTCTTTTCCTTCGGCCACTTCAGTTCCAACACCCGCTGGTGTAAATATGGCAGGCATGCCATACCCTGCAGCCATACATCTTGTTGCCAGCGTACCCTGCGGTATTAATTCAACTTCAAGTTCACCGCTTAAAAGCTGGCGCTCAAATTCTGCATTCTCACCTACATAAGATGAAATCATTTTTTTAACCTGCTTTTGCTGTAACATTAAGCCAATACCAAAATCATCAACACCTGCATTATTTGAAATACAGGTAAGTTGCTTTGGCCCCTTTTTTACAAGTGCTTCAATGCAGTTTTCGGGAATGCCGCATAAACCAAAACCTCCAAGCATTAATACTGCTCCATCATTAATATCCGCCACTGCTTCTGCAGCATTTTTAAACACTTTGTTCATATACTATTATTGAGCCTGCAAATTTTTGTTGTTGTAATTTTTTTTTCTGGTAGCCTGCGCAATCATGCTATCCAGCATTACTTTAAAAACTGGTGAATTATTTTTATAATAATCATAACTGTTATAAAATTCATTCCTGGTTATCTTATGAATTGAAAAGACCTGTTGTTGCATTTTCAAATTTTCCTCAGCTGCTTTTTTTGCAGTATCCGTCTTGACCATTTCAGCAGTGTACGCCTCGGCCTTGATAATATCCCATAAAACGAGCTGCATCTTTAGCGGCTTTAAAATTCCAGGGGGTGTTTCATTATTATTTCCGCAGGATGTTAAGAAGAATAATACAAAAACAAAAAAGCAGTTCCTTATCATTTCAATTCGTCTTTATACTTTGCCGCATTGGTAATATCTAAGCGTTGCAAGATCTCGGAGGCCCTGATCTTATCCTGCAGAGGGGATTTTGTAAATATTTTAATAAGCTCAGTTGATTTACCCTGAAAGAAAAACTGGCTTATCATTTTATTGGGATTATCAGTATTAAAATTACTCAAGAGGTTTAATACATTTAAAACCTCCATCCTTGCAGCATTTTCATCTTCATACAATTTATCCATACCCAGGCGGTAATAATTGTAATAAACATCATGCATGATGGTGTACCGGCTGTTGATCATATTTTCTACCAGCCAATACCGATTCCTTATTCCGTCAAATGCTTTCCATCCGGCAATACCTCTTCCGTCCGGCGCATTGTTAACTATATTTTGCGCTTTTTGAAAATAAGGATCGCCGCCACGTGGAGAGAAGGATGCATAGTCAAAAGCTAAAACCACATTTGCATAATAAGCAATGATGGCTGTTAAGTTGGAAACAAGTGCATCATTACCTGAAACCCTGTTTTCATTAAACTCCAGTTGCTGAAATTCTGCATACTTAAAAATAATGTTATCATCTTTAAAATTAATAATGGGCGACAGGTAGGAAGTATTGAAAACCGGCCTTGCCGCCTGTATAGTTAAAGATGCATTGTACACATTGAGATCGCCGGTTGACTGCAGGTTGAGTAAGAAATTACATTCTATCCTTTCATTGGGCTGGTAATTATCCGATGTCCATTTACGGGTATTGATAAATGTATTTAATGCAGTTTGCAGGGTACGAAAAACGTTTTGATTTACGTTATTGCCAATCTGATTGCTTACCACAGTAACATTGGCTTTTAATTCCTGTGCTGCAGAAACTGTATATACAAAGGCAAGAATAAATAACAGACTAATTTTTTGCATAAAATTGTTGAATGATTGTATTTACAATATCAGTAGCCACTTCTTTTTTTGATTTGATATCAAAAGGAAAAGATTTACCTGTTCTGTCAAAAATAGTGATTTTGTTAGTATCATGTCCAAATCCGGCACCGGCATCCTGCAAGGAATTTAAAACGATCATGTCTGCATTTTTTGACTTCAGTTTTTCTATGGCATTCTCCGTTTCATTATTGGTTTCTAATGCAAAGCCCACAAGTACCTGGTTTTTTGTTTTAATACTGCCTAATGTTTTTAAAATATCTTTTGTTTTGGTAAGATGAACAGTAAAGTCATCTGCGTTCTTCTTTATTTTTTCACCACTAACCTGTGCAGGTGTGTAATCTGCCACTGCCGCACTCATGATCGCAATATCACATGAAGCAAATGCTTTTTCACAGGCACTGTACATTTCTGCAGCAGAAGTAACCGGTATTACATTAATTCCACCATTTACCTTTAAATCTGATGGTCCCAGCACAAGCGTTACGTCTGCCCCCCTTTTATTCATCTCTTCAGCAATGGCTACACCCATTTTACCCGAGGAATGGTTACCAATAAATCTTACCGGGTCAAGCTGCTCATAAGTGGGGCCTGCCGTTATTAAGATATTCTTTCCCTGCAGATCATTTTTGCTCAAAAAAAAATCATTGAGCTGTTCTATTATTGCCCCCGGTTCGGCCATTCTTCCATCACCAATTAACCCGCTTGCAAGTTCTCCATTGCCTACAGGTATAATATGGTTGCCAAAAGACTTTATAATATCCAGGTTTTTTTTGGTACTTCTATGATGCCACATATCTTCATCCATTGCGGGAGCAACTATAACCGGGCAGGTCGCTGATAAATAAACTGCCATGAGTAAATTATCACAAAGTCCATTGGCCATTTTAGCCAATGTATTACAGCTTAACGGTGCTATTAACATTACATCGGCCCAGCGGCCAAGCATTACATGGTTGGCCCAGGAATCATTTTCGCTAAGATCGCTAAGCACAGGGTTTTTAGATAAGGTAGATAAGGAAAGCGGTGTTACAAAATCTTTAGCTGCCGAAGTCATAACTATCTTTACCTCTGCACCAGCCTTTATTAAAAGCCTTGTGAGCACTACAGATTTATACGCAGCTATGCTTCCGCTTATACCCAACAAAATCTTTTTTCCTTCTAACATAAAAGACCCCGCAAACATTTTAGGTGTGCGGGGGATAAAATTATGACTTCTTAATTAAATAAGATGCTAAAATAGCAGTATTGTTAGCTGAACAAGTCTTCATCGTTTCTACGGAAGTAAACTTTGTCTTCCATAAATTCCTGGGTAGCTAATAATGCAGGATTGGGCATACGCTCATAAGCCTTAGAAATTTCAATCTGCTCTTTATTTTCATGAATTTCTTCCAGGCTGTCTGTATGGCTTGCAAATTCTTCCAGTTTATTATGCAGTTCTTCTTTAAGCGTAATATTTATCTGGTTTGCTCTTTTGGCAATGATAGCAATAGATTCATATAAATTACCGGTTTTTTCTTTGATATCCGATAATTTTTTAGGTTCTACCACGCTGCTGGTATTAGCGCTTAGCTGACGTCTGAGTTTGCTCATTTTTTATGGCTTTAATGTTATTTTTACTTAGGTTACTAAAACTTTCTGCTTCTTTTAAAAGTTTGCTTTCGGGATAGCGGTCCACAAAATCCTGATATTCTTCAATTACTTTTTCATAACGCTCAATCTGCTTTTCCTCGTAGCTCAATTTTGCAAATTTGTAATAAGATTTTACGGTCTTTAACTTATAATCTTCTCCTAATAAAGATTCCGGGTAATTATTGGTTAAATTTATAAATGCAAGAGCTGCTGCCCTGTATTGTCCCATATCATAATAAAGCACAGCCGCCCTGTATTCTTTTTGTTCCAGTTTTGCCCTGCTCTTATCAATAATATCTGAGGCTTCTTTATTACGTGCCGATCCCGGATGTGTATTTATAAAGGTTTGCATCATTCCCATAGCTTTGATCGTATTCACTTGCTCCAGTTCCAGCTTGGGTGATTGTTTATAAAAACAATAAGAACGCATATAATCAACCTCTTCTGCCTTAGCGCTGTTAGGGAAAACTTCAAGGAAGCCTTTAAACAGGTTTTCGGCACTGGCATAGTCTTTCATATAATAAAAACAATAAGCGTCTTTATAATATAATTCTTCAAACTTTAAAGTACCCTTAAATACCGGGAACAGTTCTTCATACAATTGCTGGGCAATCTTATATTTTCCTTTGCTATAGTATTCATCGGCCATTTTAAGCTTATACTCGTAATCCTTGCTTTTTGTAACCTTATTGTATTTATTGCAGGAGGATACAAGTACCAGTAAAAATGCAGATGCTAATAATAATCTGATCAGTCTCATAAAGGACGCAAAATTAATGTAAATAATCCTAAAAATGGCTGTAATTCTGCAACTCTCCAAATACGTACAGTTAATCATTTGATAAAGAAGCTTTCTGCACTGATTAATAAAACAACCCCCCGGTGTCGGGGGGCTGTTTTATTATAGCTGAATTCTGTTCTCTTAATTACACTTTACATCGATTGTATTCTTATCACCTCCACCTACTTCGCAATTAGTAGTGATTCTGTCTGCACTGATACCTTCTTTTTCAATCAGGTATATCTTTATGGATTCCAATCTTTTTTGGCAATTAGCCTGTGATGCTTTTGAAGCTTCAGGGTATCCATAGATCGAGATCATACAGGTTGGATTTGCTTTTAATTTTGAAGCAACAGTGGCTAATAGTGCTTTATTATCATTGGCCAATGCTGTAGCGTTGCCCTTATACATCAAACTTGGATAATCGCAAGGGCAAACGGGAGTTACAACTACCGGATTTTTACAACATTCCGGGTCAGGGCATTTACCAACACCATCAGGATTTACTGGCTGACACTCAGTTGGAGTGATCAATTGCTTATCCTTACAATCAGGTACACCGTCACCATCTGTATCTCTTGTTACACCATGTGTATCAACAGGGCAACCGGCAGGTGTATTTGGCTCTCTGTCTAAATGATCACACACACCATCTCCATCTGCATCGTTACAATCATTCTTAGGTATCTTAACATTACGGTGATTTCTTAATTCATCATAAGCATAATCCAAAGGATTAACCCACCATAATGGCTCAACTGATTTTGCACCCAGGTTAAAATTCAATCCCAGAGAAAGGTAGTTGTAGGAATCAAAATCACGTGTTAAAGAAGCATCGCCCCAAGCATGTTCCTGCCAGCGCTGACCATCTAATAAATCGGTTTTTACAATAGTAAACCTATCTTCCAGCGCTATATTTATTCTCTTACTTAACCTTAATGCCACACCGGCGAGTACGGTACCAGATGGTTTTAAAGTTTTGTCTTTCCCAAAAATAGGTCTGCGGCTGCCTTCTGGCTCTCCATCTGTTTCATACGTCTTATCCATACCAGCCTTCAGATCCTTTAGGATATCCTTTCTTTGTTTATAAGTCCCCGAGCCATATTTATTATTAACAGTGTTAAACAAAGGTGTATAATTATTACCATTGGGATCAAGGGCATTAACCATTGTTTTAAAAACAGATATGCCAATACCACCACCACCGTAAATTACAATACCAGTTTTGGCTTTATGAAAACGGATATTATTCAATGTAACTATACCTTGTAAACTAAGATCCTGTAAACGTGTTTGATAGTTGTAATAAACTACATCATAGCGATTACCAATGTTACCCGCATGATCTGAAGGTACTGTAATGCCAGTTGAGCCCGCATTGATCAATGCATCTGGTGCAAAGTATCGCTTACCTGCTGGTAAATTGGTATTCCAGGCTGGGTTCTTTAAAAAATTCTGAGCTGCAGTATAATTTAAACCTTGTCCTTTAGCATTCAAATATTGAAGGCGTAATGAAAACACATATCCAAACGCTTTACGCACATGTGCCGTAAAATTGGGGAAAGTAAATGGCCTTACCGACACATCACTACTAATGGTAAACATACCTATAGATGCACCAACTTCCCACATATTACGTGGTTTAGCAGGAAAATTATAGCTGCTGTTCCAGAATTCGTTTTGCTGAGGCATTCTTTTAGCAGGGATTACAGATGAATCATAAACACTTCCAGATCCACCTACCTGTGCATTAACTCCATAAGAAAAGAGGAGAAATAACGCCCCTAATAAAAATTTGTACTTTTTGATTGCCATAATTTATAAATTAAAAAAATTAAATATACATTTATTAATATGGTGCAAAAATATTACTTACTCCCTAATAATCAAAGTTTTTTATTACTTATTTAGGTCATATTCATTTTTTTTACACTCACCTTAACTGTTAAGACTCGGATATTAGTACTTTCGTTGCATCAGTAAATTGTTTTGTTAAAACTTAATTTTAACTGTTTTTCAATCAATTTAAATTAATTAAATAAATTGAGAAGCTAAACCTATAAGTTACCCTTTCTGAACTCAAATATTATGGACTTTGTTAATAAAATAATAGGAGAAGAGCTAAAGCAATTTGAGGAAAAGTTTGCAGATGCTGTTAAAAGTGAAACATCCTCTTTGGACAGGATCATGAAATACATCATAAAGCGTAAAGGAAAGCAACTTAGACCTATGTTTGTTTTTTTGAGCGCAAAATTACATGGTGAAATTAATGAAAGTACTTACAGGGCTGCTGCATTGGTTGAACTTTTACATACCGCTACACTGGTGCATGATGATGTGGTTGATGATTCATTTGAACGCAGAGGTTTTTTTTCTATTAATGCTTTGTGGAATAAAAAAATTGCAGTTTTAGTAGGAGATTATCTGCTCTCAAAAGGATTGTTACTGGCAACCTCCAACAATGATTTCAGGCATTTACATATACTTTCTGATGCAGTAAAACAAATGAGTGAAGGAGAATTACTTCAACTGCAAAAAACAAGGAAACTTAATTTGGATGAAGATATTTATTTTGAGATCATCAGGAATAAAACAGCGTCATTACTCTCATCAGCCTGCGCTGTTGGTGCTTTCAGCTCCAGTAAAGACGATATGATTACAGAGAGAATGAAACTTTTTGGTGAAAAAGCAGGTATTGCTTTCCAGATAAAGGATGATCTTTTTGATTATGGAAAAGACGATATTGGAAAACCAACCGGCAATGATATTAAAGAAAAGAAATTAACCCTGCCGTTAATTTATACTTTAAGCAAGGTGCCTTCGGCTGACAAAAGGAAACTTATCTATATCATCAAAAATGAAAACAGGGATTCGCAAAAAGTAAAATTTGTTATTGATGCGGTGATAGCTGCGGGAGGTATAAAATATGCTGCTGAAAAAATGAATGATTACAGAGATGAAGCATTGAAAATATTAAATAGTTTTCCCGACAACGAGGCCAGAAAGGGTCTGGAAGAACTGGTAAGGTATACTACTGACAGGAAATATTAACATGGAAAAACGCTGGAAAATAGTACAACCCGATAAGGCAAGAACCGATGCCTTACAGCAATCGCTGCAGGTAAACAGGGTGCTCTGCGGCATACTGGTAGATCGTGGTTATAATGAATATGAAAAAGTAAAAGAATTCTTTCGGCCTCAACTCAGCCATTTACATGATCCCTGGTTGATGAAGGATATGGATAAAGCTGTAGAACGGATCCTGTCAGCTTTTGAAAAAAAAGAAAAAATACTGGTTTTTGGCGATTATGATGTGGATGGAACTACTTCCGTTGCCTGCATGTATAAATTCCTAGCCAAGATCTACGAGCCCGGTCTTCTTGACTTTTATATTCCCCACCGGTACAGGGAAGGGTATGGCATTAGCAAAATGGGAATTGATTTTGCCCAGGAAAACCAGTTTACATTGATCATTTCATTGGACTGCGGGATTAAATCTGTTGACCTTATTTCCTACGCAAAAAGCCTGGGTATAGATTTTATTGTTTGTGACCACCATCTGCCTGATACGGAAATACCTCCGGCAGTTGCCATTCTTAATCCAAAACAAAAGGACTGTAGCTATCCCTACAAAGAACTTTGCGGATGTGGCGTAGGTTTTAAATTGATAACTGCCCTCGCAACAACACTTAATATTGATGAAGAACACTATCATTGTTATCTCGACCTGGTGGCAGTTGCCATTGCTGCCGACATAGTACCAATGACAGGCGAAAACAGGGTACTGGCTTTTTATGGACTGGATAAGATCAATACAGATCCCAATCCGGGTATAAAGGCCCTGATTATTTTAGGAGGCATTCAAAAGAAATTATCCATCAACAATGTGGTATTTGTTATTGCACCAAGGGTAAATGCAGCAGGAAGAATGGATGATGCAAAAAAAGCTGTCCAATTATTTATTGAAGATGATCCTGTAAAAGCATTTGAATTTGCAGAAATGCTGCACAGCGATAATACCGACCGCAAAGAGGCCGACAGCAGCATTACGGCCGAAGCCCTGGAAATCATTAACACTGATCCTATACTTCAAAACAAAAAAACAACGGTAGTATTTAAAGATCACTGGCATAAAGGTGTTGTAGGTATTGTTGCCAGCAGACTCATTGAAACCTGGTACCGCCCAACTGTTGTATTAACAGAAAGCGGCGGAATTGCAACAGGTAGTGCCCGTAGTGTACCGGGATTTAATTTGTACGAAGCTATTCATGCCTGCCGGGAGTATTTGCTGGGTTATGGAGGTCATTTTGCAGCAGCAGGACTTTCACTTATGCCCAAAAATGTAGAGGCTTTCTCAACCAGGTTTGAAGAAGTTGTGGGCGCCACTATACCCGAACACTTACTGGTACCTGAAATAATTATTGATGCAGAAATATCCTTTGCTGATCTTACACAGAATTTTTACAATATCATCTGCCAGATGGAACCCTTTGGACCAGAAAATATGCGCCCGGTTTTTATTGCAAAAAAAGTGCAGGATTCCGGTTATTCCAAAATTGTAAAAGAGGAACATATACGTTTTGTAGTAATGCACGATAAATTTTCTTTTACAGGCATTGGCTTTAACCTGGCGCATAAATTTCCACTGGTCCAAAAACCGTTTGATCTTGTTTTTACTTTAGATGAAAATGAATTTAACGGCAAAACAAGTTTACAGTTAAAAGTTATTGACCTGCGCTGCAGCGAATAATGAAACTTCTTACCTACATAAAATATTTTTATTTCCTGTTAGATAACTGGGATTTTAAAATTGCGTGGTATATGATAAAGCAGGAAATAAGAGGTGAACGGAAATACAAAATAAATACTACCGGTGCAGATGAATTAAATACCCTGGAAGATATGGGCATTGATGTTACACACGCCACCATCTATATGCCGGTAAGCTATGCATTGCTTGAAGAAGTATTTAAACAATTTGATTCCAACAACTCCGTCCAACCGGATCATCCGGACGGGCAAAAACTACAAACTACAAACTACAAACCGTTTAAACACTTCCTGGATATGGGCTGCGGCAAAGGCAGGGCAATGTGCATGGCTGCACATCATGGGTTTAATAATGTAACCGGAATCGATCTTTCAAAAGAACTTTGCCAGGTTGCAGAAAGAAATCTTACTATCACAAAACAGCAATTTTCACAACTACAATACAAAGTAATTAATAACGATGCATTTTATTATGAGATACCCGAAGATGTGGATTGTATATTTTTCTTCAACCCATTTGACGAGATCATCATGAGTGCAGTTGTAAATAATATTTTTGAAAGCCTCGATGCCAATCCAAGAAAATTAAAGATCATCTATGTAAATCCCTTGCATAAAGAACAATTCATAAAAGCAGGGTATAAAGAAACCTGGTACAGCAAAAAGATGAAATACATAGAAGCTGTTATTTTAGAAAATTAAAGAGCTGCATATTCCTTCTCAACTCCTAAATCTTCTAAACTTCCCTAAACTTTTCAACAACATTCAACCACTTTCAACAACATTCAACCCTTCTATCCCATCAACTCCACACTCCTGTTTATAAATCTCGTCAGGCTGTTTCCTTTTAGCAAACCCTGCGAAAGCAGCGCCAGGTCAGCTAAATTATGAACCACCTTTTCCTGCTTTTCTTTTTCAGCCTCAGCTAAAACGGTTTTATAAATGGCATGATTACCATTTACAGTAAGCGTAACTTCATCAGGCATACTGCCATAAAACGCCCCCATACCACCCTGCATAGCTGCCATGTCTTTCATGCGTCGCATGAACTCTGGCCTGGTGGCAACTACAGGTGGTGCATCAGCACTCAGACCTTTTATTTCAACCGAGACATTTACTTCGGGGTTCTTCACTGAAAAGAGGTCCTTCAATTTTGTTTCATCATCCTTACTCAAAACACTTTCTCCACCCTCCTGCTTATCAATTAAATTATCAACAATATCACTATCCACCCTTACAAACTGTACATTCTCCCATTTCATTTCCATTTGATTTAAAAAACCGTTGTCAATAATGGTTTCCAGTTTTACAACAATATAACCCTTTGCTGTGGCCTGTTGTATATAGGCATCCTGTTGCACCGGGTTGGTAGTATACAATATCACCAGTTTACCATCCTTATTTTTTTGAAGAGTTTCTGTTGCAAGCCTATACTCTTCTAAAGTATAAAATTGCTGTGCCTTGTCAGGGTCTTCAGAAGCCCCTCCTTCGGAGGGATTTAGGGAGGCCTCGAGTACATGAAACTTATTCGCCTTCTCTAAAAATTTATCATCAGTCATCATACCATACTTAACAAACAAGCCCAGGCTTTCCCACTTTTCTTCAAACTGTTTACGGTCTGTTTTAAATATCTCTTCTAATTTATCAGCAACCTTCTTGGTGATATGTGCATTTATCTTACGCACATTAGGATCGCCCTGCAGGTAACTACGGCTTACGTTCAGCGGTATATCCGGGCTGTCAATTACCCCATGCATCAGCATCAGGAACTCGGGCACAATATCCTTAACCTCATCTGTTACAAAAACCTGGTTGCTGTAAAGTTGAATTTTGTCTTTCTGTATCTCGTAGCTCTGCTTTATTTTGGGAAAATATAAAATACCGGTAAGGTTAAATGGATAATCCACATTCAGGTGTATCCAGAACAATGGAGTTTCACCATAAGGATATAATTCCCTGTAAAAATTTTTATAGTCTTCGTCTGTTAATTCACTGGGTTTCTTTGTCCATGCGGGTGTTGGATTGTTGATCTGTTTTTCTGCTGTTTCTTTTTCCGCATCGCTTTCGCCTCCACCGTTAAAATAAATGGGGATAGGCAAAAAGCGGCAGAACTTTTCCAGTACAGTCTTAATTCTGTGAGGCTCTAAAAATTCCTGGCTTTCTTCATTCAGGTATAAGATGATATCTGTACCTCTTTGTTCTTTTTCCACTTCTTCCAAAGTAAACTCCGGGCTGCCGTCACATTCCCATCGTACAGCCTTACTGTCTTCCTTATAACTTTTGGAGATAACCACCACCTTATCGCTCACCATAAATGAACTGTAAAAACCCAGGCCGAAGTGGCCTATGATGTTGGCCTCATTCTGACCCTTGTATTTTTCTAAGAATTCCTCTGCCCCGCTGAAGGCAACCTGGTTCAGGTATTTATCAATTTCCTCGGCAGTCATACCAATTCCGGTATCAGAAATGGTGAGCGTTTTATTGATTTTATCAATTTTAATATCTATCCTTAATTGGCCCAGTTCCCCTTTGGCTTCGCCAATGGAAGAAAGGGTTTTTAATTTTTGATTGGCATCCACTGCATTACTGACCAGTTCCCTGATAAAAATGTCATGTTCGCTATATAAAAATTTCTTGATTATCGGAAAAATATTCTCCGTTTGTACACGTATACTGCCTTTTTGCATAGTTTGATTAGTTTGATTGAGAAGTGCAAACATAGTACCAATTGGTAATTGCTGTCAGCATGGCATTTGGTATGCTATGTGCCCCGTACATAGACTTAATTTTTTAGGCAGAGACAGCAACTAATTCAGCAAATTTTAACTGCCCGCAGAAGTTATCACTAAATATTTTGTTTGTGTGGCACAAAAAAAGGCGTGGAGTTGAATTTGGTTCGTACGTCACCAATCAGGGTTGGCGCTCTGAGAGATAAAATAATAATGCAGGAAAATGAAGCCTGTAAGAGTTTTTACTTTTTACCCCTGCCTTTCAATAGAAATACTACAATGAGTAACACGACTAGCGGAATGATCCACATGCCCCAACCCATACCCCAGCCCCAGGAATTATCGTGCATTGTATTATTTTAATGTATTTACAACCATCAGGTATTAATGCATATTCATTTTACCATCATCCATATTTTTACTTTCTTTCATCTTAACCAAATCCATTCCGCATTTGGGGCATTTTCCGGGGTTTGCAGATTTTACTTCGGGATGCATCGGACATGTATAGGTTGTACCCACTGACATATTCATTCCTTTCATCATTTTCATCATTGCTGGTTTTTGTTCCATCATTTGCATCATTTTTTTACACATGGCTGAATCTTTATCTGCCATATTCATCATTTGTTCCATCATCATATTCATCATGGCCGGGTCTTTCATCATGTTTTGCCCCATCATTTGCTTTGTACTATCGCTGTTCATCATTACCTGCATCATTTCCATATGGTAAGCCGGATTATGTATAATAGCAGCAGTAATTTCCTTGCGCTGGTTATCATCTTTCAGCAGTTGGTCAGTTGTTTGTTTGGTATTACAGGCCGACAATAAACTTATAACTGCAATAAAAAGTATTGAATAAATATTGAAATGTTTCATTTATCTGATGTTTATGTTTTGATTGCTAAAGGTGACTTTTAAAATCGTAAGAATTATTACATAAAAATGAAAATAAGTTACATCATTCACACAATCTCAAGCATCATTTGAATGTGCATGATCAAATTATAATGAATAGTATCATCTGATTGTGTTATTTACAGCAATCCTTCTTCCGTAAGAATATAGCTTCAAAGATTTTCCAGAAAAACTGACTTATTAATTTTGCAACTGTCATTTTATAAAATGGTTAAAAGCATTACCGCACTCATTCCAATCATTAAAGCATCTTCAATAATAGTGATGGTGCTCATTGGTAAATTAAACACATCGCCGAGGCAGGCACATTTTATTTTACGTTTATTCAGTACACTTTGCAGCACACCAACAATACTTACCGACATAACTACAAAGGTAACAGCATTTGTCAATAGCGGATTAAAAGCTGAGAGAAAAGCAATTCCCAGGAGCAGTTCAATAAATGCATACAGGTATCCCCAGCCACTCCATCGCTTTGCCACAATATCATACATGGAATAGCTTTCTGCAAAGCCTTTGAGGTTTAATAATTTGAAAAAAGAGAATACCAGGAAGAAACCTGCCATAAAATGGCTCATCCATTGCATCAAGTTGAAACTGCCGTGGATTAATTGCATCAGTACAGTAATAACAATGATATAACCAAATATGAGTAGTATCGGTTTATAAACAGCAAACCAGCTTTTTGTTTCCTCGGCTGTTTCGCTGGGATGTGTTGCCGAAATTTTATATTTGCTGCTTTCTCCGCCTAATGCTGTCTGAAAAGCGGATAAAGGAATATGCTTATCCATTTCTATAACTGCTGTGTTATTCATCTTTGAAACTTCGGCTGCCAGTACATTTGGCATTGACAGCAAATTGCTTTTCACCTTTGCTTCGCAACTTCCGCAGGTCATTCCTGTAACTGTGTATGTATGTGTCATTAGTTTATTTTTAATAACACAAAGGTAGATTGACCTTATGGCCTGTCTGTTACAGAATGATTGAAAAGATTTGTATTTATTTGTTACACTTCATCCAGCGATTTGCGGCTGCCACCTATTTTTTTAAACGCCGATGGTGTAAGGCCGGTAATTCTTTTAAATTGTGTAGATAAATGAGCAACACTACTATAACCCAATTTCCAGGCTATTTCATTCAGGTTGTTTTCGGCATAACTGAGCCATTCCTTTACCTTTTCTAACTTTTGCAAGATAAAAAACTGCTCAATGGTAGTGCCTTCCACTTCTGAAAACAAACGCGAAAGCTGGCTGTAATCTTTATGTATTGCCGCGGTAAGAAAACTGGTAATACTGAAATGTTCCTCCACTTCACCGGTCTGCACTTTTTGTATCAGCAGGTTCTTTATCTTTTCAATCTGTTTTTGTTTCTGGTCATCTAACAATTCAAAGCCCAGTGTTTTCAGTTTCTCATTTAGCCCCTGTGCCTGTTTTATTGTGATTGGCTTTTTTATTTCCACCTCGCCAATTGCTACATGCAGTGGTTGCAACTTTAGTTTTTCAAACTCCTGCTTTACTACCATCACGCAGCGGTTGCAAACCATATTTTTTATGTAAAGCTTCATGTTAATAATATTGTATAAAGATATACGGCTTTTTAATTTGCCGTCGTAGGTAGACTGTATGCCGCCACCTGGGTTTCAACCATAAGTGTTCGGAAGAATTACTTTATTAAGGCCTGTTGATAAAATTGATTGCAAAATCAATATGGATATGTAGTTATTTGTGTTTAAAATCCATATGAACTACATTAGTAGTCTTCTATCCTTTATCCCCGATAAAGCATTAGAAGCTTTTGCTTTAAAGGCTTCTGTAAATAAATATTCTAAGAAGTTACAGGGCGAATTGTTATTTAAACTGTTGTTTTATTGCATTGTAACAGAAAAAGATAATAGTTTAAGAGGAATGCAATCTGCCTTAGAATCCTCTTTATTTCGCGCCATCAGTTCTACCGGTTCAGGTACATCAATTGCACACAGTTCTATCAGCGAACGCCTAAATACCATCAAACCTAAATACTTTGAAGATATTTTTCTACTCTGTGTAAAGAAATATAAATCCTCTTCGGATGTGTTACAAAAGCAAATATTGCGTTTCGATTCCACGATTGTTGCATTAAGCGGGAAGCTATTAAACACAGGTTATCAAATTAAAGGAAGTGCAGCCGAAAAATACAAACTATTAAAATTTACAGTGGGGTATAGTGATATTCCGGATTGTATTTGTTTTTATACTGATCAGACTCATAGCAGTGAAAATTCAGCCCTTAGAGCTACTATCATTTCAAATGAAAACATCACAAAACAAACCATTAATGTATTTGACAGAGGTATTAGCTCCAGAGCCAGTTACGATGCCATGACAGATAAAGGCATCCAGTTTATATCAAGAATTCAACCAAATGCAACAAGTACAGCACTTACAGATAACACACTAAAAGAAATTATTGAAACAGAAACTTTAACTATCGTTAGTGATACCTGGGTTTCTTTATATGCCCGGCACACAAAAAAAAGCAGGCATCCGGTTAGAATAATAAAGGCATTTAAAAAATCGGACGGAGAAAAAATAGTTTTCATAACTAATATTAGTAAAATAAAAGCCGAAGAAATAACACAGATTTACAAATCAAGATGGCAAATAGAAATATTTTTTAAGTTTATTAAGCAATATCTGAATTTCAACCACTTACTTAACAGAAGTGAAAATGGAATAAAAGTGGTGATGTACGTTACAGTGATAACGGCAGTTTTAATAGCTGAGTATAAAAACATAAATAATTTAAAAGGATATAAAATTGCCAAACGAAAATTTGTGCAAGATTTAGAAACAGATATTATCTACAACATAGTTATTTTATGTGGCGGAAACGCCAAAAAAGCAAAAGGATTGCTTTATAAAAAACCTCCGTAAATCTTCCGAACACTTATGTGTCTCCGACAAGCGGCGTAAAAGCAATTTTAATCAACTTTTGTTTTTCAAATTCGGACACAGTCCGGTGGATTTAACAGGCATCAAGTCATCCTATCGGAAGACTTGCACCAGAAAGGATGTGCTGTCTCCTGTAATTAAATATACCAAATTCCTTAAAAAACAAAGGCCCCCGAAAACGGAGGCCTAATATAATAATTCATCAGTTCTATTACCTGATCATAAATATTTTCTTATCTCTGAAATCGGGGCTCACAATATGCAAACTGTAAACACCATTGGCAAGATTACCCGGTAGGGTAAAACGATCATCAATGAAATCAACCGGGACGATCAAAGACCTTTGGTAAACCAGCTGGCCATTGCTGTTGAAGATCTGTACCTCGTAATGTCCAGGCTTAATGCCACTGTAGCTGTAATGCATGCTGGCGCCACGCTGTACAGGATTATTGTAAATGATGAACCCTGCAGGTATTGAGTTAAGTGTAAAGGAACGCTCTGCACCATAAGCAATGCCCCCGTTGTTGGCGGCAAAGGCTTTGTAATAATAAGTACCACCCTGTACCAGTCCATTTACCGTAGCAGAAAAATTACCGCCGGTTAAATTGGTAGCAAGCACTTTGGTGCCCAGGCCATCGGCAAGGCCACTGATGCCGCTGTACTCAATACCATAAGCAATGGTAACAGCACTACAGCCATTATTGCTGATGCTGCCATTCAGTGTAACTGAAGTTGGAGTAAGTACGGTGGCATTACCGGTAACAACTGTTGCAGTGCTGTTAACACCACTGCCGCTTGCTGCTACATTGATAGTAGCAGCACCGCCACCACCAACAGGTATATTGCCGTTATAAGATTGTACAGCAGTTGGGCTGAACTTTACATAAATAGTTTGTGTGTAAGGACCGGCCGCATGTGTTAAACTTAATGAAGCAGTATAAGTGCCTGCTGCAGTTGTTGAAAAGGTATAGCCATTTAAAGGGCCCACAGTAATATTAGCTGCAGTAACTCCATTGCTGTTTATTACAAATGAATTAGGACCCACTGTTGTGTTGATACAGGTTGCACCAAATGCGGTAAGCGGAGTTGCTGTTAACACAGGTGCTGCTGTTGTAAAACTACCCTGGGTACCATAAGCTGTGCCCCCTGCATTTGTAGCATAAGCATGGTAATAATAAGTAGTGTTTGGAGCCAGGCCTGTTAAGGCCGAGCTGAAATTAGCACCACTTAAATTGTTTGAAGCTACTGCTGTTCCGCTTCCGTTAGGAAAACCATTGGTTGTGCTGTATTCAATTCCATAAGCTGTAATAGCTGAGCAGCCAATAGAAGGAATGCTGCCGGCAACTGTTGCAGTATTTTGGGTAATGGCACTGGCTGCACCGCTGGTAACAGATGCTGCTGTATTAACACCCGATCCCGAAGCAGCAACACTGGTTGCAGGAGCTCCGCCACCACTAACAGGAATATTGCCGTTATAGGATTGTACAGCAGTTGGTGTAAACCTCACATAAATTATTTGTGAGTATGAAGCTCCCCCAGGCTGTGTTAAACTCAATGAAGCGGTATATGTTCCGCCGGAAGTAGTAGAAAAACTAAACCCTGCCAATGGCCCTACATTTATATTAGCTGCTGTAAGATTGGTTCCGTTAATGGTAAATGAATTGGGCCCTGCCGTTGTATTGATACAAACATTGCCAAATGCAGCCAAAGCAGTAACCGTTAAAACAGGTGTGGTAGCTACGGTGATAAAAGACTGTTGTGTACCATAAGCTGTACCTGCTGCATTGGTAGCATAAGCATGATAATAATAAGTGGTACCGGGGGCAAGCCCAATAACGTTGGATGTGTAATTACCGCCGCTGATATTGGTAGATGCAACTGCTGTACCGCTTCCGTTAGGAAAGCCATTAACCAAACTGTACTCAACACCATAGGCTGTTACCGCAGAGCATCCGTTGGATGAAATGTTTCCCGCAAGGGTTGCCGTGGTTTGTGTGATGGCAGTTGCTGCACCGGTTGTTACCGTTGCCAGACTATTTACACCGGCACCGGTTGCTGCCACATTAATTGAAGGTGCTCCACCCCCGCCAACAGCTATATTACCATTATACGACTGCACCGCAGTTGGTGTAAACCGTACAAAAATCTGTTGTGAGTACGAACCTCCCGGCTGTGTTAAACTTAATGAGCTTGTATAAGTACCGCCGGCAGTTGTTGAATAAGTAAAACCAGCCAATGCCCCAACGGTAACATTAGCAGTAGTAAGTGCTGTACCCGTTATGGTAAATGAATTTGGACCTGCAGTTGTATTGATACAAACATTGCCAAAGCCGGTTAATGTAGTTGCAGATAATGTAGGAGTAGCGGCGCCACAGATATTAGGAGTTGTTGCACTGTTACGTGGAGCAGGTGTGGCAATGGTAAAGTCCGCTCCATTATCATTCGTGTCAGTACAGCCGTTATTATTTCTGAAAGCAGCTAAAATAGTACTGGTATTACCGGTGGGAGCACTGCCTTCAAAACAATTTGCAGTAGTACCATAGCCTACAAAATCTATTATATTACCTGCAGTACAGGATGTTATTGCCGTTGTTCCATTCACCAAAACTATTTTACCTGCTGCCGCAGCCATAGCAATTGAAGGGCTGGCTACATTATCAGGTGTGGGTAATGGACTGCCATTGGTGCCGACAGTACTCATTTGTATCAGGTAATAACCACCGGCAGGAATACTGGTTGCAGGCAAAACCGATACACCTGAAAATGTTGAACCTGTGGCAGATCCATATTGAATGGACAACCCCGACAAACTTTGTGAAACCCCTGATACATTATGCAATTCAACATAATCAGCATTAAATAAGGCACCGGTATTTCCTCCTGCGCCATATATCTGGCTAATTACAAGGGTTGTAGATTGAGCAAATGATTGTATAGATACAAGCACCAAAAGTATCGTAAATATTTTTTTCATATAGAAAATTTAACCTTGGTTTAAAAACCCTGTTTATTTAAATTGATAAGAACCATACCCTGAAAAGATATGGCTCTTATAACATTTTTTATTTGTAAATCTTACAGCCCTGTTACCTTAATATCATCAACTTCCCATGCCGATGTTTTATCAGTTGCAGTTCCTGCAGGATCAGCTCCTTCATACCTGAAAGCAATATAGATAGTTCCGGTATACGCATTCAGGTTGATATTGCCTGAATTGGTAAAGCCCGAAGGGAAGCTTGACGTTGTACTACCTGGTGAAAGCGTTGCCTGCGAAGTAAGATCAGTCCACACAACACCTGCTGCCCAGGGATTTCCTGTACCGGTATAATTTGTTGAAATAAGAACTTTTAAAGCTGCTTCTACATTAGTACCGCCGGGAGTTGATGTTAAAATAAAGCCCTGTATGGTTTTAAAACTTAAGGTTTTTGTAGTACCTGTTAAGGCAACAGCTTTTGTAACCAGCCATGTAGTTATAGTATTTGCGCCTGTTCCAAAACCACTCATATAAGCGTACTTATTATTGCTGAAAGTTCTTGCCGTCCATAATTCAGTGGCAGCCTGTGCAGCATTTGTCCAACCTGGTATGGCAACCGGTACATAAGGAAAAGCTGTAGTTACCGCATGGGCTTCAAAATCTTCAAACAACAATGTGCCCGGAGGTAATGCGCAGGTATAAGGATCAGTAAACCTAACATCAGTAGTATCCCTGATAATTAACTGGCGTGTATTTCCAAAAACTGTGTATATGGCTAAGATACTGCCACGGCCGGAAGCTACAGATTTTGCCGCAAAATTGGCATAAGCACTTGTACGTACTATCAGCGTTTGCGAACCACATGAATTAATATCTCTGTTTACAGTGCTTTTGTAAGCAGAAGTATCAGAATAGGTTCCTGTAGGTACAGAAAACCTGTAATTGTCAAGCTGTATCAATGTACCGATCAAAGGATCCTGCATATTGGTTGTACTGGTACCCCCCAAATCTGCATAAGTAACAAGCTTAGGAACAACCGGGTTGTTTAACGAACCGCCTATTACATATTTGCTGATCAGGTTTGCAGGAATTGCTTCAAGAGAAGGGCTGCCGGCAACAATTGCTTTTACACCCAGCATCATGGTTTTATTGTAATCACTTATGCAAAGGTCTTTACACTTAATAAAAATTCTGCGGCCTACCGGGTAGGTTCCATATAAACTGTTTGCATCCAGCATGATCTGTAAACCACCTGTTGCATCCTGTATAAATAATTGTTTGTACAGGTTGCCGCTTTTATCATCAGCCACTACAATACCCGAGATAATAATATCAGAAGTGATAACATCATAAGCTCCTGCAGAAAGATGCATGGCTTTTAAAGCTTTAATAGAAGTGTTGGCTACTATGGCCGGGTCAACAGGCCCGGGCGGATTATCAAAATTTTTCTTGCATGAGCTGAAAGTAAAGGCTGTAGCAACCATTATTACCGCTGTCTTTAATTTAAAGATCTTGTTCATAATTTATTTTTTAAAAAGTTTTTACTTGTTTGTTTATTTTATTAAAAACGGATACCTACGCTTGCAAAATAATTGATGCCATAAGCGTAGAATCTCCTGTCAGGAAATTTATTTGGGTTCTTTTCTGCAAAATCAAAACGAAGTTGCTCAAAACCGCCCGATACGATATTGCGGTTGTTGAGTATATTATTTACGCCCAAATTAAATACCAGAAAAGTTCTTTTCTTTAATGATTTAAACCTCCTGTTCATCATCCAGGAATATCCTGCAAATGCATCTAGCGTGTACTGACTTTCTAATTTTGTCTGGTCAACAATCTGGTGCCATTTATCTGAGCCTTCCGGTACACCGCTTACTGCCGAAGCCGTACGGCGAATGGGGTTATAATTCAAATACATTCCATCAAAGTAATTAAAGTTAACATTCAGGAACCAGAATTTCGGTGAACGGTAATCTAAACCGATGGTATATGCCTGCTGCGGCGTAGGTACATGAAAATCTTTTGAATAAACAGTAACATCTTTGTCTAATGTAGCAGCACTGTTATCAGCAGTTACAGTAGCACTCTGGCGGGTGTTGTATGTGTATTGTCCAATGGCTGCAGCGCCTGTTACACTTAAACCTTTATATACTTTCGCTTCCACACCAAATTCAATACCCATGTGTACCTTGCCAATATTGCTGATGGCATAGTTCACAAAATTGCGGTACTCATCATTGTAAAATGTAAGTACATCCAACCCGTTTTTAAACTGTGCAAAATAACCGGTAGCTCTTATTTTTAATTTAGGCGCATTCATTACATACCCAACTTCGGTTGATAATATCTCTTCCGATTTCAGGTTATCCTGTACAAAATCCCTGGTACGTGGGGCAATAAATGCATTCTCAAAGAAAGGAGCCCTTGATGCATAAGAACCATTTGCAAAAATATAATTACGTCCGTCTATCTTATAAGTTAAACCGCCTTTAATGCCTGAATTATAAAAATTCTGTACGGCAGATTTGCCATAAGAATTATTGGCAAACAAACCGCTCTTTACATTTCCATAACGAAAAAAGCTGGTGTACGAATGTTCTGTTGCTACAAACACATCAATCTTACGGAATTTAAAAACTCCTTGTAACCATACCGACCCTTTCTTAATATTAAGATCATAATTATAACCAAACTTATCTCCAACACCTACAATGCGGTTGGGATTATTTAAATCGTTTTGTCCTGCATTGGGATTGGCTGGAAAATCCCTTTCGCCAAACTGGTTAACATCTACATAAAACTCGCCGCCCAGTAAATCATCTACTTCTTTATAGTAATGATTTTTTTGCGATTGGTAAGTGATACCTGCGGTGAAAATGATATTTTCTGTAACCGTTGTATTTAAAGTACTGTTGAAATTATACTTGGTGGTATTAATAATACGGTCTTCCAAAATATAATGTGATCTGCGGCCTGATACATTATTACCAGGTACACCGTTGGCATTACGCACCACATCAAAAGAACTGTAATTGGTTTGATACAATGCATCCCAGTTTATCTGGCGTTTGTTTATATCGTTCCTCAGCTCCTGGCGTACTTGCTCAGCATACACGGGGTCTAGCTGGTAGCTTGGTAGGTAGCGGTAATAATCCGGCCTTGGGTCGGCTGCGTTGTACCAGTCAAGGCCGGTTGTGCTGCGCTTGCCATAAGTAATGGAAGCTGCAGTTAACAAAGTTGTTTTGTCAGATACTTTCCAGTCGTGTGTTAAAATACCGATTGGTTGAAAAGATTTTGCAATACTGGCATTTCTTTTTTTCCCGTTTTGGTATCCCCAGAAAGGATTGTAAAAATTATCATTGGCAAGAGTTACCATTTCGCTTACTGATGATCCCTGGCGGCCACTTTCAGTTGGTGTACCAAAAGCTACAAACGATAACAGGTGCCTGTCGTTAAAGCGTTTATCTACGCCTGCAAAAAAAGACCAGCCATCGTAAAAAGTTCCGTCACCATAGCTTTCCTCTGCCCAGCGGCGTGAGCCTGAAAATGAAAATGCCCATCCTTTGTTGTTTAAGCCGGTTGAATGGGTGAGCATGATACGGTTATTATAATTACGGTTAGATGATGCATAATTAATGCTGGTTTGTTTACGCTGATGTGAAGCACGGGCATCAAAATTGGTCAACCCACCCAGATCACCATAACCAAAAGTTGTTGATTTTAATCCTGATGTTGATTCCCTGTTACGCAATACATCGTTCAGGCCGCCCCATTGGCCATAAGGTGTAAAACCGTTATCCAGGTTTTCCATGGGTGCTCCATTTATATAGGTATTAAACTGATCGGCATCATAACCCCTTATTCTAAAACGCACAGCGCTGAATTTAAAAGTGGCAGCATTTAAAAAGGGGTCTCTACCTGCACCAAGCTGTGATGAAATATTTTGTGCACTTCCATCCTGGCCATCACTCTCATCTAAAGAAATCACCGGAATGTTATCCTGTGAATTTTCACGCAGTGCTTCAATAAGTAAACTGTCCCTGGCAGGTAATGTATCTGTAACGTTTTGCGCCTGTGAAAATGCGCTGGGTAAAAAAACACCCGTGAACAGGGCCACAAGCAGGCAATGTTTAATTTTGGTCATCATAAATAATTAGTTAAAAAAAGAGAGCAAATGTAGGCTATTCATAGAGCTTTCAACGGAAAAAATCAGGATTAACATATTATTCATAGAGAAATACTTGTTATCTGAAACAGTTAAATACCTTTGCTCCTCATTCAAAATAAAGCATGAAGAAAACTATATTATTTTTTACTATTATAATTCTATCAATTTCAACAGCTTGCGCTCAAAAGGTAAATTACAAGGCATCCCTTATTGGTTTTTATAACCTGGAAAACTATTATGATACCGTAAATAATCCTCTTATAGATGATGAAGAATTTTTACCAAACAGTGAGCGCCATTACAATACACGTATCTTTTTAGATAAAGTAGAACGTCTGAGTTCGGTTATTGCACAACTGGGTACAGATATCAATCCTGATGGTCTGGCTTTGTTAGGCGTTTCAGAAATTGAAAATGATACCGTACTTAATATATTGGTTAATCACAAAGGTTTAAAAAGCAGAAATTTAAAGGTAATACATTACGATAGCCCTGATAGAAGAGGTATTGATGTAGGATTACTTTATAACCCTAAATATTTTAGCCCATTGTACAGTAAGGCTCATTTTGTACAACTTCCGGGCGGCTCAAAAGATTCATATTTCACCCGTGATATATTGTATGCAAAGGGAATAATGGATGGAGATACCATTCATGTAATGGTTGGCCACTGGCCATCACGCTCTGGCGGAGAAGAAAGATCAATACCCGCAAGGGCTGCGGCTGCAGGCGTTGTAAAGGGTATTGTAGACTCGTTAATGGCTATAAACCTTAATGCTAAGATAGTTATTATGGGCGACCTGAATGACGACCCCGTGAGCCCAAGCCTTACAAAGATTTTAAATGCAAAAGGGTCTACAGCAGGTTTAAAGGATGGCGGTCTTTATAACCCGTGGTACGATTTTTATAAAAGAGGTATTGGTACAATAGCATACCAGGATGCCTGGGGCCTGTTTGACCAGGTAATTATTTCAAAAGCCTGGCTTGATAAAGAACAGGTTGGTTATCACTTTTACAAAGCATCAATTTTTAATAAAGAGTTTTTAGTGCAGCAAACCGGCAAATACAAAGGGTATCCAAAAAGAACCTGGGACGGAATGACCTATAACTATGGTTACAGTGATCACTTTCCAGTGTATGTTACCATGCTTAAAAAAGTAAATTAAAGAATTACTATTTTACTATCTCTATCTGTTCAGCAGAAAGTAACGGTACGTTTTTAAACCTTAAAATAATATTACCCGTAGTGATCACATCCTTCTGGCAATAGGTAACAATGCGTTGAAGATTTTTTTCTTTTTCATCCAACGTACCCTCTGCCCAATAAACTTCACCAACCATACTGCCATCAATATCATCTTTAGGTGATGGAACGTTTAATGCAGCAGCCAGTAATTTTAGGGAGGTATAATGCTTATAATCGCCAAAGCGCCAATATTGAAAAGTGTCAATCATATTGGTCTCCCAGGGCTTCATATTCTGGAAGTCTAAAAAAGAAGGGATTGCAAAGTCATTGATCAATAACCTGCGGCAGAGGAAGGGAATGTCGAACTCCTTAATATTATGCCCGGTAAAACTCCATTTATTATTATTGGATTCCTTTATTTCAAGCGCAGCAATAAAATCCTGCAATATTTTTTTCTCATCATCTCCATAAAAAGATTTTACACGAAGCTTTTGTGTTGTGTTTTCTTTTTTGAAATAGCCTACACTGATGCAGATCACTTTTGCAAACTCTGCCATCACACCTGCACGCTGCGGATAAAATTCAGAAGCTGTAATATCATCAGGTAAAGATCGCTGTACTTTTTCAGCCCACAGTTGCTGCCAGCTTTCATCCAGGCTGTTAAATTGTGGATGTTCAGAGACCGTTTCAATATCTATCAGTAACAGGTTTTCTAATCGTATGTTTTGCATAGTGGTTGATTATACAAAACAAAATACAACCGGGATTTTAAAAAAGCAAGTGTTGTGGAAGATGTTAGATGAAAGTTGACCGATGTTAGTTAAATACAGCAGAACGCTTGTCAACTATCTACTATCTACAAACATTGGCGCAGTTCGGGAATTGATGAAGTGTGCGCCAGGTGCTGATGCAAATTAATGAGTGCTGTTATGCAACTTCTACATCTAAAGGTTTTATGGATTTAAGTATAACCCCCTTTACTAAGCTTTCTTCTTCAATGTCATAATCGTCCTGCAGGCCCAACCAAAACTTTGCAGAATTTCCAAAGTATTTACTTAATCTTAAAGCGGTGTCGGCTGTAATTCGGCGGTTCCCTTTGATAATTTGAGAAACTCTTGTCTGAGGGATTTCGATATCCTTAGCAAGTTTATATGCTGAAATATTAAAAGGAATAAGGAACTCTTCGAAAAGAATTTCGCCAGGATGAATATTTTTTAGTTTTGCCATTTTTATTTTTGATTTAATGGTAATCAATTATTTTAACTTCCAACGCATTTCCGGCATTCCAAAGAAAGACAATCCTCCATTGATCGTTAATGCGAATACTGTAAAAATTTTTAAGTTTCCCAGACAGTTTTTCTAACCTGTTTGATGGAGGGATTCTTAAATCTGAAAGATTAACAGCGTTATTAAGCATTCTTAGTTTTCTTCTTCCACTATTTTGAATCTCACCCGGTAGCTTTTTAACTCTGTTGCCTATCCATATTTGTTCTGTTTCAGCATTGCCAAACGATATAATCATACTGCCGTCTTAATTACTGACGTTAAAGGTAAGTATTTACCTGTAGGTAACAAAATTTAATGAGTTTCCACTCACAACTCACGCCTCACCATTTTAAAAGGTTATCCCCACAAAAACCTGGATACTCTGGCTCTTCCATGACTGTCGGTTATCAATTGCGTTAAGGTCAGTTAATCCCAGTTTATACCGGGCGCCTAAATTCACAAATGGCAATTGAATAAATAATCCTCCGATGGCAGCCCATTCGGCATTCTTATAAAGATTACCATTGTTCTTCAGGCTGTCTGTAGTTTGTTTCAGCAAACCGCCATAACTGGGACCTACCTGCAATTTTACCCTTTTACTTTCTCCAACATTAATATTAAGTAATACGGGCACTTCCAGGTAATTTAGTTTCGATTTTTTCTGGCTGCCTCCTAAAAAAAGATCACTGTAAATATCATTGGCATCATTACTGAACTCTGATGAGCTTTGTACAAAATTAACCTCGGGCTGCAGGCCAAAACGGTTACTGAAATTAAACTGTAAAAAAACACCGGCCTGGAAGTTATAATTAAAACCATCTTTATAAGATTGCCCGCTTATCTTATTAATGTTTACACCACCCTTTGCACCAAACCGAAAGAAATTTTCATGTTCTCCATCAGTTTTATTACGCTGGGCAAATGTAGCAGTAGAAATAAAAAGCAGAATGAGGGGAATGAGCTTTTGCATATATATGTTTTTAATGAGGATATTATTTGTTTCAAAATTATACCAATTAAAGGACATGATTAAGTTTAAACTGGTTAAAGTAATGCAAAATGCATCTCAAACAAAAACCCCATCCTTTGCAGGATGGGGCTCATTCATATACTAACAGCTAATATCTTATGACTAACAGCTTGCTTTGTTTACTCTTCTCCTATCTTCACTTTACCTTTTTGCTTAGCTATCACTTCTTCTGCAATATTAGTTGGTGCAGGAGAGTAATGGCTGAACTCCATGGTAGAAGTAGCACGACCGCTTGACAATGAACGCAGTTGCGTTACATAACCAAACATTTCGCTTAATGGCACTTTGGCTTTAATAACCTGTACACCATGCTTGCTATCCATACCTTCCAGCATACCACGACGGCGGTTCAAATCGCCTGTTACATCACCCATATATTGGTCTGGAGTTAACACTTCTACCTTCATGATGGGTTCCAGTAAAACAGGCTTTGCTTTACGGCCGGCTTCACGATATCCCTGCTTGGCACAAAGTTCAAATGACATCGCATCAGAATCCACCTGGTGGAAACTACCATCCGATACACTCACTTTCATGCTTTCCATTGGATAACCTGCAAGTACACCGGTTGTCATAGCTGTTTCAAAACCTTTTTGAATAGCAGGTACAAATTCCTTTGGAATACTACCACCAAACAATTTATTTACAAACTGGAAATTGCTCTTATTTTCTTTATCCTTCAAAAACTCTTCGTCTGCGGGCCCGATCTCAAAAATAATGTCGGCAAATTTACCACGACCACCTGTTTGCTTCTTCAAAGTTTCCCTGTGCTGAATTGTATTATGGAATGCCTCTTTATAAGCAACCTGCGGAGCTCCCTGGTTAATTTCTACTTTAAACTCACGACGCATACGGTCAATGATGATCTCCAGGTGTAATTCACCCATACCACTTAAAATGGTCTGGCCTGTTTCCTCATCGGTCTTAACACGTAATGTAGGATCTTCTTCAACCAGTTTGGCAATTGCCATACCCATTTTATCAACGTCGGCCTGTGTTTTTGGCTCAATAGCAATGCTGATAACCGGCTCAGGGAAGGTCATGGCTTCCAATACGATTGGATTGTCTTCGTTACAAAGTGTATCACCTGTTTTAATGTCCTTAAATCCTACGGCTGCACCAATATCACCGGCTTCAATAAAATCAACCGGGTTTTGTTTATTGGCATGCATCTGCATGATTCGGCTGATCCGCTCGTTCTTTCCAGTTCTGGTGTTCAATACATAAGAACCTGAATCTAAACGGCCGCTATAAGCCCGGAAGAATGCGAGACGACCCACAAACGGATCTGTCATGATCTTAAATGCCAAAGCACTGAATGGTTCTTTTGGATCGCAGTGACGCAATAATTCTTCTCCTGTATCAGGATTGATTCCTTTAACCGCTTCAATATCCATTGGACCTGGTAAGTAACGAACGATAGCATCCAATGCAGTCTGTACACCTTTATTTTTAAAAGATGAACCACACATCATCGGGATGATAGAAATATCAATTGTTGCCTTGCGGATAGCTTCATGAATTTCAGCTTCTGATATGGTATTAGGATCATCAAAGAATTTCTCTAACAGTTTATCATCGTAATCGGCAACAGCTTCAATCAAATGTTGTCTCCACTCTGCCACATCTGCTTTCATGTCTTCCGGAATGGGCACTTCATTAAAAGTCATACCCTGTGTAGCATCATCCCAAACCATCGCTTTCAAAGTAATCAGATCAACAACACCTTTAAAATCATCTTCAGCACCAATCGGCAATTGTAAAGGCACGGCTTTAGCGCCCAGCATTTCTTTGATTTGTTTTACAACATTTAAGAAATCTGCGCCTGCACGGTCCATTTTGTTTACAAAACCTACACGGGGCACTTTGTATTTGTTAGCCTGGCGCCAAACAGTTTCACTTTGAGGCTCTACACCACTCACTGCACAAAACAATGCCAGTAAACCATCCAATACACGTAAAGAACGCTCTACCTCTACGGTAAAATCCACGTGGCCCGGGGTATCAATGATGTTGAATTTATATTGCTTGGTATCGGCAATTTTTTTACCCTGCTCCATTGGAAAATTCCAGAAACAGGTAGTAGCAGCCGAAGTAATAGTAATACCTCTTTCCTGCTCCTGTGCCATCCAGTCCATGGTAGCGGCACCATCATGCACTTCACCAATTTTATGATTAACACCGGTATAATATAATATACGTTCGGTGGTAGTGGTTTTACCGGCATCAATATGAGCGGCAATTCCAAAGTTTCGTTGATAACGTAAATCTGACATTTTATTTAATATTTAAGATTTTTGATTTAATATTTTCCCTGCCTTTGAATTTTTATTGGTCCCGATAGCTATCGGGACACTCTTGTACTTATGTTTTTGCTGATCTTTTTATGCCTTAGTAAAAGCATACCCCTGTAATTAAGAACGCTGCAAGCGAACCGGGGTTAATATGATTTATAAAACTCTCATGGTATGCTAAATAAGTACAGCTCCATCCAAACGCTGCCATACCTTTTAGCGCCGCGAAGGTACGTTCAATTTTTTAATTTGCAAAGCTATTAAGTAACAAAAAAGCCACCCGTTATAACGAATGGCTTAAAATATCTTGTTAAATAATAATTAGATCCTGAAGTGAGCAAAAGCTTTGTTAGCCTCAGCCATGCGGTGTGTATCCTCTTTCTTTTTGAATGAAGCTCCTTCACCTTTGCTTGCGGCAACAATCTCGTTGGCTAATTTATCAGCCATGCTGCGGCCATTTCGGTCACGGCTGTATTTTATCATCCATTTAATGCTTAAAGAAACCTTCCTGTCGCTACGAACTTCTGCAGGAATCTGGAAAGTAGCACCACCAATACGACGGCTACGTACCTCAACACCCGGAGTGATATTAGACAGGGCTTTTTTCCAAACCTCGTATCCATCTTCACCTGTTTGCTTGGCTACTTTATCCAAAGCATCATAAAAAATTATGTATGCACCACTTTTCTTACCAGCCCACATCAGGTTATTTACAAAACGGGTAACCAGTTTGTCATTAAACTTAGGATCGGGTGCTAATGGTATTTTTTTAGGTTGTGTCTTCCTCATCGTTGATTATTTATTTTGACATTTTCAGGTTTTGTCACACTGAGTTTGTCGAAGTGTTATTTTTTAGCTCTTTTAGTACCGTACTTACTACGGCTTTGTTTACGGTCTTTTACACCGGCAGTATCTAAGCTACCACGTACAATATGGTAACGTACACCCGGTAAATCCTTTACCCTTCCGCCACGTATCAATACAATAGAGTGCTCCTGCAAATTGTGTCCTTCACCCGGAATATAGGCGATAACCTCAATTTTATTGGTTAAACGTACTTTAGCAACTTTACGTAAGGCAGAGTTTGGCTTTTTAGGCGTAGTGGTATATACCCTTGTACATACACCCCGGCGCTGCGGACAACTGTCCAAAGCCCTTGATTTGCTTTTCGCTTTAATTACTTCTCTTCCTTTTCTAACTAATTGTTGTATTGTAGGCATTTTATCCTTTTATTTTTCGGACGGCAAAGGTAGGATTTATGATTTGATTTTGGAAACTTAAAAGTAAAAAAAATCAAATTTTATTAACATTCATTAAAAAAACCGCTTATCAGGGCGGTTTAAGTATTAAAATAGCTTGTATCCTTATATTTTCTGCATCCAGCCATGTGTATCTGGCACAAGGCCATAGCGTATACTATTTAATTGAGCCTTAACTGCCGGGGCAGTTTTCCAGCTATCTACATTAAATTCCATCACATAATCCTTATACCTCAATTCCTTGATGAGTGAAATGGTTGCTGCAGTACCAGTGCCAAATACTTCCTTTAAATGGCCTGTTTTATGTGATTCGATGATCTCATCTATGTTTAGCGGCCTTTCTTCTACCTCAAGTCCCAGGTCTTTTAAAACAGTAATAACACTGTCACGGGTTACGCCTGCCAATATAGTACCTGTATCCAGTGCCGGGGTTATTGCTTTATTGCCAATTATAAAGAAAACGTTCATAGTTCCGCATTCCTGTACATATTTATGTTCAAAGGCATCAGTCCATAAAACCTGGTCGTACCCCTTCTTTTTGGCCTGGGCAGTGGCATACATAGCCGCACCGTAGTTACCGGCAGCTTTTGCATAACCAACACCACCGGGTACGGCTCTTACATAATGCTCTTCTACATAGATACGCATGGGCATGTTATAATATGGGCCAGTAGGGCTGAGGATGATCATAAACTTATATTTCTCACTGGGCCTTACGCCTATCATGTGATCGCTGCTGAACATGAATGGGCGGATATACAAAGAATGGTCTTCCTGCTGTGGTATCCAGTTCTTATCCATTTCTATCAACATGCGCATACCTTCCATAAAAATATCTTCCGGTACATGCGGCATCTGCATTCTTTCGGCAGACTGGTTAAATCTTTTAAAATTATCAAGCGGGCGGAAAATAAACGCTTCGCCATATGCATTCTTGTAGGCTTTTATACCTTCAAAAATAGACTGGCCATAGTGAATAGCTGCCAGCGAGGGATCCAATAATAAAGGTTGATAAGGTTTTATTTCTGCATTTTTCCATTCGCCGTCTTCATAATCCACTTCCAGCATATGATCGGTAAAGTATTTACCAAAAGGAATGTTCTCCAGGTTTATATCATTTAATTTACTCCTATCTACCTTAGTAATATTAATATTTCCGGCTGCAATCATATTCGTTAATTTTACGGCAAAGAAACGAAAAAAACAAGAGTTTTAAATTTACTTTTAATGAGTTTAGATCATATTCAACTTAGTCCGGATTTAATACAGGATTTATATGGTAAATCATTATATGACTTAAAAACTAATAACTCAGTACCTGAGGGTATCCAAAAAAACGAAATAACCTTTTTGGGTAGTAATGAAAAGAAAATAGTGATGCTGGTAAGTTCAGAGGAAGCGATTTATTTACCCGAAGAAGAACTTAATTTTTTACTGGGCATTTTAACAGCATGCAAGTTAACAATGGCTGATATTGCTTTAATTAATACTTTAAAAAATAAGAAATTAATATACAATGATATAACTGAACAATTGAAAGCCGAAAAGATATTCTTGTTTGGGTTAAAAAATGAAATGCTCGAATTACCATTAAAGTTTCCGCAATACCAGATTCAGAAATACAGTAACCAGGTTTATCTTTCGGCAGCTTCATTAACGGATTTACAAAAAGATAAAGAAGAGAAGCTGAAATTATGGAATTGCCTGAAAAAGGTTTTCGAGCTGTAATAAATAAAACGGGAATGAATAACATCATATTTGCCACGAATAATCAAAATAAAGTAGAAGAGGTAAGAGCTGTGCTGGGTAGCAGTTTTAAGATCCTTACCTTGAAGGAGGCTGAAATCTTAATAGATATTCCTGAGCCGCATGATACACTGGAAGCCAATGCTACAGAAAAATCAAGAACGATCTTTAATCTTACCCACAAGAACTGTTTTAGTGAAGACACCGGGCTTGAAGTTGAAGCATTAAGTGGTGCACCCGGTGTAAAGAGTGCCAGGTATGCAGGCGAAGCAAGAAGTTTTGATGATAATATTGAAAAACTATTACTCAATCTTAGTAACCAAAATAACAAAGCTGCCCGTTTCAGAACAGTGATCTCATTAATCCTTGAAGGGAATGAATATTTTTTTGAGGGTATTTGCCCTGGTAAGATCATCAATGAACGCAAAGGTGATAATGGTTTTGGGTATGATCCTGTTTTTGTGCCGGATGGAAGTGATAAAACCTTTGCAGAAATGACAATGGAAGAAAAAAATAAATTCAGTCACCGTAAAAAAGCAATGGAGAAATTGATACAATTTCTAACCAGCAAAAATGGCCAGAATTAAAATTGAAATACCTGAACACACAATTGGTTCATTCCAGGTTCCTGTCCGCATTAGCGACATTAACTATGGTAATCACGTAGGCAATGATGCTTTTGTGGCTATTATACATGAAGCCCGGGTGCAATGGCTTATGCAATATGATTATACCGAATTAAAGATCGAGGGCATTGGCTTAATTATGAGTGATCTTTTAGTGGAATTTAAAAATGAATCCTTTTATGGTGATGTGGTTGAAGTGAAATTAAGTGTTGGAGAATTATCAAGAGTGGGATTTGATCTTTTTTATCAGCTCTTTGCATTAAGAAATGATGAGCCTGTTTTATTGGCCAATGCAAAAACCGGTATGATCTGTTATGATTATGCTGCAAGAAAAGTGGCCATGACTCCGGCCCGGCTAAAGGATATCTTAACAAAATAAAATGCTTACACTTCATTCCATATTCTCCAGTTCTCCTCTGCCTGGATGATCAGCATTTCAAAACCATTTTCTATTGTTGCACCCTGCTCTTCTCCTTTTTGGAGGAATAAAGTCTTTGCCGGTTTATAAACCAGGTCATACAAATAATGATCTGCTGTTAAAAAAGAATAAGGAATTTGAGGCCAGGTGTTTTCAGCAGGCGACATGCCTGAAGGGGTTGCGTTGATTATGATCTTGTATTCAGCCAAAATACTTTTTGAAATCTGATCGTAAGTAATGCAATCAGGTAAATTATTTTCCTTTCTGGATACGATCATAAAATCAATGCCCAGTTTCTTTAAAACATATTGTACAGCTTTAGAAGCTCCTCCTGTTCCCAACAGCAATGCTTTTTTTTGAGTAGGTATTAATTTTTTTACAAAAGACCTTTCAAACCCGATGATATCTGTATTAAAAGCAGTCAACTCATTTCCGCAAATGCGGATACAGTTTGCAGCACCAATCTCCTTTACTTCGTTGGATAAAGCAGTAACGTACTTAAGCACCTGCTCTTTATAAGGTATGGTTACACTTAAACCCCTAAGTGAAGGGTGTTGTTTTAAAAGTTCGGGGAATTCTGTAATAGATTGTAAAGGATAAGATTCATAAAATGAATCGGGTATTTCTTCTCTTGCAATTTTTTCATTAAAATATTGCTTAGAGAATGAGTGCGTTAAAGGATATCCTATAGTGCCATAAGCAGGCATTATACGGTTTCTTTATTTAGGTATAAATGGAAAGTATCTCCACGAAGGCCAATACGCATTGCTTCCAGTGGTATAACTTCATTTGGCGCAATATTTCCCAGGTTTACATTACATCCTATCAGCTCTAAAAAGTACAGTTGCTGGGCTTTTTGCGGCGCTTCCCAAATAATCTTTTCTTCCGGTATCTGTGTTAAAATTTCCTGTACCAATCCTTCCCTTACTTCTCCGGATCCTCTGTAAATACCTACATTACCGGCTTCCCGTGCTTCTGCAATTACGTAGGTAGATCCTGCTTCAAGTTCGGCTCTCATTAATTCTATCCATTTGTAAGGTGGAATGATATGGGCAGCATCTTTACTGCCAACTTCACTTAATACTACCCCATGTTTAGCCAGTTTTTCAATATAGCCGCATTTCTCAGCATGTGGTATATCAATTGAACCATCACTAACTTCCATATAACTAACGCCAAAATCTTTACACACATTTATATAATCGTCAAATTGATTCCTTATTAAAAATGCTTCAAAAAGAGTGCCTCCCAAATAGATCGGCATATCAAATGAGCGGTAAACTTCCAATTTATCCTTCAGGTTGGGTGTAACAAAAGCAGTTCCAAAACCCAGCTTAACTACATCTACATGAGGGTGAGTGGCATTCATGAAATTTCTTGCTTCTTCAACACTAAGGCCCTTATCCATTACCATCGTAATGCCATGCTCACGTGGCTTAATATTACGTTCTGGTATTTGAGAAAGATTAAAATTCATCCTGTTTTATTTAATGGATGCAAATATAACCCTTGCACTTTAAAAAGATTTGTAAAATGAGATAATTTACAGGGAGTTCCTTTTTTTATAGCGTGCAATCAGATCAACCACCTGTTGAACCTGCAATATTGAAGGGTTGATTTCGATGAATTTTTTGACCAGCTTTGGGTTACGGCTCATGCCCGCTTCTAAATTAAGCAATGCTTCTTTTGATTTGCCCAAGGCGTATAAAACTGCACTTTTATAAAAAAGAAAAATGGGTTTACCGTCTGTTTGCTCAAATGCAAATCCGGCATATTCCAAAGCCTCCTCCATCATTTCGGCTTTGTAAAGGCATTTTAATAATTCTATCCAGCCGTTTATGTTCTTGGGCCTTACTCTTACAACATTGCCGAAATAGGTAATGGCATCATCCAACTTATCCAACTCCATATAACACTGGCCTATGGCAAGATTGTATTCAGGTTGCATGCGGTGAATACGCATCGCAATTTCCAGGTTCTTTATGGCACTATCCCAAACACCTTCATTCATGTAGGTACAGGCTATTTTATAATTTAAGTGAGAATCCTCGTTGTTTAAATGGCTTGCCTTCCGGTAATTAAAACGGGCCTGGGCATAATTTCCCATTTTATCGTAGCAATGCCCAATTGCTTCATAAATTACATCTTCGGGCCTGGCTAATTCCAGCACTTTTTCTAAAACCTCTACAGCATCCTTGTACCTGCGCAATCTTATATAGGCATCACCCATATTGCGGAGAGCAAAGTCAAATTTTTCATCAATAGCTATTGCGTATTGATAGGCATCAATGGCCTTTTCGTATAATTTCAAACCCTGGTAGGCGGCAGCCAGGTTAAACCACGCCAATTCGTTAAAAGGAAATTGATCAATGATCTGTTGATGTAACCTGATACCTTCTTCGTTCCTGCCGGTAAAATCAGTCCAGAAACAAATTTTATATAGGGCCTCTTCGTTATTAGGTTCCTGCTCAAGTATCATTTTTAAACAATCAAAAACCTTCTCAAAATTTTCATAATCATCATAAACATCTGCCAGTTCAAATAACAGGTCAAGTTTTTCTTCCCCTTCAAAATCATGGATAGCGGCTTCCAGAACGGTAGCTGCTTTTTGCTGCATATCTAAAGCCAGGTAAGCATCTGTTTTTAAAATATATAAATTTGTATCCTTGCTGTCAAGTAATTCGGCCTGTTCCAAAACAAATAAAGCTTCTTTATAATGTCTTAGGGCTATTAGAATATCTGCTTTCTTCAATAGCAGCATTGCCGAGTAAGGATATTGCTCACTACCGTATTCTGCAGCTTCCAAAGCCTGATTTAACTGCTCTTTCTCATCAAAATAATCAATAATGCGTTCAAAGGAATCTTCTTCAATAAATGAGTTGGATTTGCCTGCTTTGAGGTTATCAAATTGCTGGAGTAATTCTTTTAGCTCTTCTCTGTCCTGTCGGTAAGGATGTTTACTCATTGGCTGTAGGATATTGTAAATTAAGAACTTTTGAAGAAATAATCAACTTTTAGTAACAATATTTATATTTAAACGTTAAAGGAATGTAAAAAGATTTGATGAATGGTATAAGAATACCAGATATTTTTCAATATATTTGTCTTAAATAAATTTTAACTAATGATGAAAAAAGCCAAGATGATAGTGGTTGTTCTTATACTGAGCGGTATAGGTTTCAGTGCTATGGCTGATAAAGGCGTTGGAAAGAAGAATAAAGCCAAAGCAAATTTAAACATCACTACTTCAAATTCATTACGCAACTCTATTTCTCCTAATCTTAAAACGGGCTTAAAATACACCGGAAGTTTATTGGTTAATCAACAAACTAATGGTAAGTCTTACTTAAGTACTACATTACTCACATATCAAAAGGGTAATACTGTTTATATTATTCCGCACAAACAAGTAATAGTGGTGCCTGAAATGAAACAGGGTTACACCGGAATGAAACTAATTATAAAATCTCATTAATATAAAGCTTAAAAAAATTTAAGCTTTTTTTTATTCTCGTATTTAATCCCCTTTCTTCAAATTTTGATTCTCTTCATAGGTCATTACCCTGTAACCCGATGTTGGAAAATCAAATAAGGATACCTTTACAGGATCATAATTTATTTTAGCTATTGTATATTTAAATTTCATCTTCCCTGATTCTATTTCATACTGAACCGGTAAACCAGGCAAATTTGTAAAAGTGGCATCGTAGCTTTTATTCTCCATAACAAAATCAGTTGAATAATAAACCACAAAAGTTTTTCCATCAGCCAAAGTAGCTATTGCCTTCCGGGTATTATATCCTGCTATATTTTTATATTCGCTTGTAAGTTCAAAATTAATATTACTGTACATTTTATTTTTAGATATCCAGTTTCCTTTGTTAAGTGTAATCATTAATCGTTGGCCACTGAATTCCTTTAAGATTACAGCATTATCTGTTTTTGAATTATAAATAGTAATCTCTTTTCCTAATGGACTTAACATATCCACCCTGCTGTTATTCCCTTTTAAATAAACTGTAGTAGTAGCGCCATTAATGGCGTCTTTGCTGCCAGAGTAAATTTCCATATCATACGTTATTGTTGCTTCAGCTATATTGCGTTGGCCGTTCGACGATATAGTAAATCCCAGAATAGTAATAACAAGTAAAAATGCGCTTATTTTTTTCATTTGTATTTTAATTACTTTAAAGATAATAAATCCCGTGCCAAGTTCATTTTAAGTTAAAAGTAAAAAACCTGCAAGCCTTAAAAGAGCCTGCAGGTTATGATTTCTTTAACAATTTCATTAATTTCTATTCCCTTTCTTCTTTAATTCCTGCAACTTCTTATTACTTTCCTGCATAGCCATCATTCGCTCCTGAAACTTACTTTGCTTAACCGGTTTCTTTCTATTTTCTTCAATCTGTATCAGAATTTTCTCATGGTTAATAATGTACTTCTGAATAATAATTTGCAAAATAAGTGTTATGGTATTTGAAACTGTATAATACCAGGTTAAAGCAGCAGGCAGGTTATTAAAAACACCTAACAGTAACACCGGAAAAATATAAGGCATATATTTCATTACAGGGTTGCTGTTATCCTGCATAGTACTCATACTATAAATTGAAATAACTAAACTTGTAAGGGTTGCTGTAATCGTGAATAAGCTAACGTGATCACCATAAAATGGAATAGAGAATGGTAAGGTAGCAATTGAGTCGTATGCTGCAAGATCTTTTGCCCATAAAAAATTTTCCCCTCTCAATGATATGTTAGATTGAAAGAAGTAATACAATGACATGAAAATCGGGATTTGTAGTAATGCTGGCAAACAACCTCCCAACGGACTTACTCCTGCTGACTTCCAGAGTTTCATCTGATCCATACTAAAAGCCTGCTTATCGTCGCCATGCTTTTCTTTTAACCTGTCAATTTCGGGCTTAAGGGCTTTCATCTTGGCTCCGCTTAAATAACTCTTATATAAAATAGGTGAAGTTATAAGGCGTATTAAAAGCGTAAGTAATAAAATTACCATGCCCATACTTGCAATATGATTTCTTAAAAAATCAAAAACCGGTAATAAGAAATGACGGTTTATATATTTTACAAAAGCAAAAACACCACTACCATAAGGCACAATGTTTTCCATTTTATTACCTGATTTCTTTAAAATAGTATAATCACTGGGGCCGTAATATAATTGCAGTGGTACAGAAGCAACTTTTCCCCCGGGTATAGCAATATTAAAGTTTGCTGTTGATTGGGCAATGATATGCAGTGAATCATCAGGTACAGTCCATTTTACAGTAGCAGTCTGAAATTTAGTTTTGGCAGATAATGCAGCTACAAAAAACTGCTGCTTTACAGCGAGCCAATCTAAATCTTTAAACTTCATATCGTCGCCTGAGCCAACATATTCAAAATCATAGTCACCATTTTCAAGGTAACTAATATGTGTTTGCTGCCTCTCATATTCAATATCGCTTTCAACTTGTGCTGTTTCAACCTGCCATAACAGTTTAATAGTATTTTGATCCACTAATTTATCGGCCCCTTCCAGGGTTATGCTAAAATCAACCACGTAACTTCCTGGTTTAACTGTATACTGGTGTACAATTTCCCTGCCGGTAGTATCCTTTAATACAAATGAAATGCTTTGTGATTGGTCAGCATTAATTATTTTTTTACTACTTACGAAAGGAATATCAGACGTTTGAGCAATGTCTCCATTTCCCTTATTTATTGCATAGGATAATTTATTAAAGTTGCCATTCTCAAGTATAATGGGTGTTCCATCAAATTTATTGAATTTCTTTAATTCAACTTTTTTAGGTTGACCTCCCTTATTGGTAAAAGTAATTTTAAACAGCTCGTTTTCTAAAATATCAAATTGCTCCTGCTTGCTTGAATCTGTTATAAATACTGCAGGTAATTTTTGTTTAGCCCGTAGTAAGGAATCCAGCATAACAGAGTCCTTCTGTGCTATTAAAGGATTTACTTTTGGTTTTGCTGCTGCTATCGAATCTTCGACCCGCTTTTTCTCAGTTAAATACGCCTGGTTGCTGCGGCTATTAATAATAAACATCCCGATTAATAAAGCTCCAATCAATGCAAAGCCAATAACCGTATTCTTATCCATTCCCATTTTTTTGCGTGTTTTAAGTTGCCAAAGGTAATTAAAGTTTTATGGCTGTAATTAACAATTAAAAAGAGCCTTCCCGTATGGAAAGGCTCGTAAAAACTAAGCTCTTTGATATTATTTTTTTGCTTCCGCAGCGGGTGCTGCTGCAGGTGCGACTGCTGCCGCTTTTGGAGCAGTAGATTCTTCCTGCTTTAATTGCCTTGTCAAAGTAACAGAAGCAATCGGGATACGTGGAGAGTTTAACACTTCCATATTATCCATAATCACGTCTTCTACCCTTATATTTTCGTTTAGTTCTAATTTTTCTATATTAACATCGATATGCTCTTTCAAATATTTTGGTAGCGCTTTTACCTTTAATGATTTCATTTTGGTAACCAGCTTTCCACCTGCTTTAACACCTGCAGGAACACCAATGTAATTTAGAGGCAAAGTTGCAATCACTTTTTTATCTTCAACCAACTCCAAAAAATCAACATGCAGTAACAGATCAGTTACTTTATGAAATTGCAGATCTTTTAAAATACACCGGTATGTATTGCCGTCGATAATAACATTTGTCAGCATAAAGTCTGGTGTATAAACGATGTCTTTAAAAGCAGTTGCCGGAGCTGAGAAATTAATCTCTTTAGAACCACCATAAATTACACCTGGCACCATTTTCTGAGAGCGAAGTTGGCGGGTGGCTTTTTTTCCGCTTTCGGTCCTCAGTTGTCCTTCGATTGTAATTGATTTCATTTTAATAAATTTTTTATGAGGCGCAAAGGTAGAGGAAAATCGGCAATTGGCAAGGAAGAAATTGGCAATAAAGAATAGGGAATTACCAATTATAAAATATAAATATTGTTATCAATATTTACCAGGATTATTGATCATGTGGTTTAATTGTTTTCCTATCTCTTCGTTTTAAGAGATTAACTGATTAAACTGCTCATTATCAATATAGTTACAGGCTAATGAAAAATCAAGCCAACCGGAAGTTCCCATTACCCATTGCCCTTTGCTAATTGCCTATTTCTTATTCGCCATCCTACTCCTCATAAATAAGCTGTTAATACTCTTATTTTCAAAGGCATTACGTATGGTAATTGCAAACAATTCATCGGTAGAAACTACTTTAATTTTGCTGCATTCGCCCCTTAAAGGTATAGTATCACACACTACTAATTCTTCTAATACGCTACTCTCAATATTGCTATATGCATTTCCACTTAATACCGGGTGTGTACATAAAGCCCTTACACTCCTGGCACCTTTTTCTTTCATTAAAGCCGCACTTTTAACCAAGGTACCTCCCGTATCACAGATATCATCAATTAAAACAACATCCCTGTCTGTTACATCGCCTATTACAACCATACTGGCTATTTCATTGGCTCTTTTACGGTGTTTATCACAAATAACCATTTCACACTCAAAATAGGTGGCAATTTCCCTGATCCTGTTTGCACTGCCTACATCAGGTGCTGCAAAGGTTAAATTAGCCAATCTCAGATTCTCTATATAAGGAATAAAAATAGCCGACGAATCCAAATGGTCAACAGGAATATCAAAATAACCCTGTATTTGTGGTGCATGCAAATCCATTGTTATAACCCTGTCTGCACCGGCAGCCGTAAGCATATTGGCAACCAATTTTGATCCTATTGCAACCCTTGGCCTGTCTTTTCGGTCTTGCCTGGCTAAACCATAGTAAGGAATAACCGCAATTACTTTATAAGCTGATGCCCGTTTAGCAGCATCAATCATTAAAAGCAATTCCATCAAATTATCTGATGGAGCATATGTACTTTGAATTAAAAACACAAACCTGCCACGGATGCTTTCTTTAAATTCCACATAAATCTCACCATCACTAAAACGCTGGATGTTTACTTTCCCCAAAGGCTCTCCAAATTTTTTGGCAATTTTTTCAGCCAGGTATTGTGACCCCGTACCCGAAAATATTTTTGCGTTTGATTCCATATATATTTAAATTGAGATTAGTGAGAGATAATATCCTGCGAAAGTATCATTTATTCAGATGATTTAATATAGTTACCATGGAAAATGTCAACAAGACTTCCACATCTATAAAAAATTGGGCAACCGATGACCGGCCAAGAGAGAAATTATATACAAAAGGAGCTACAGCACTCAGCAATTCGGAATTATTGGCTATCCTGTTAAACAATGGAAGTAAAAATAAAAGCGCAGTGGAACTGGCTAAAGAAATTTTAAAACTGGGACATGATAATCTAAATGAGCTGGGGAAATTATCCCTTCATGATTTCAAACAGGTTAAAGGAATTGGAGAAGCTAAGTCAATTATTATTGCAGCTGCACTTGAGTTTGGAAGAAGAAGGCAGGCTGCATCCTCATTGGAAAAAACAGTTATAAAATCAAGCAGGGATTTAGCACAATATCTGCAGGCTTCTTTGAAAGATTATAATTATGAAGTATTTGCTGTAGTTTTTTTAAACCGGGCAAACAAAATAAACCACTTCGAAATTATCAGCAAAGGTGGCATAACCGGTACTGTGGCTGATCCCAGGATTATCTTAAAAAAAGCTTTAGAAGAAGATGCCACTTCAATTGTACTTTGCCATAATCATCCTTCCGGTAACCTGATCCCCAGCAGGGCAGATGAAGAACTCACAAAAAAAATTAAAGAGGCCGCCGGCTACTTCGATATTAAAGTAATAGACCACATCATAGTTAGTGAAGATGGTTTTTACAGCTTTGCAGATGAGGGAATGCTTTAAGAGGCGGGAGGCTGGAGTCGTAAGGCTGGAGTCGTAAGGCTGGAGTTGGGATAAACTAAAAAAACTTGCGATGGGATACTATAAGGATTTACTGGCCTATAAAAAAGGATATGAATTAGCAATGGAAATTTTTATCCTTTCTAAAAAATTTCCCACTGAAGAAAAATATTCTTTAACTGATCAAATAAGAAGGTCGTCAAGATCTGTCTGTACAAATTTGGCGGAAGCATATAGAAGGAAGCGTTACTTAGACTACTTCATCAGCAAATTAAATGACTGTGAAACAGAGAATGCAGAAACACAGGTTTGGTTGGATTTTTCACTTGATTGTAAATACGTATCTCTTGAAGAATACAATAACCTGGCTACAAAAAATGATGAAGTTGGAAAATTGATTTGGTATATGATTAATAACCCCGATAAATTCCGATAATCTCCCGACTCCGATCGCCCAACTCCGTTCCCACAACTCCGATCTCTCGACTCCCGACTCCGGTCTCCCTACTCCCATCTCCCACTCCCATCTCCCACTCCGATCTCCCCACTCCTATCTCCCACTCAGGTCTCTCGACTCCCGACTCCCGACTCCCGCCTCCGATCTCCCCACTCCGGTCTCCCGCCTCCCGATCTCCCAACTCCGATCTCCACTTTTACGCCTGCGCTGTCGGTCCGCCAAAATTAAAAGGTATTTCCACTGCCTCCATATCCTGAATAGTTCCATTTGCAGTTTCAAATTTTTTCACATTATCAACCATTGCTTTCATAAATCGTTTTGCATGAAAAGGTGTTAATATGATCCTGCTTTTTACCTTACTCTTGGGAGTGCCCGGCATTACATTTACAAAGTCAATTACAAACTCTGCATGACTATGCGTTATGATAGCAAGATTTGCATATTCCCCTTCTGATACTTCTTCTGAAATTTCTATATTTATTTGATTTGGTTGTTCGGGTAGATTACTCATTGTTTATATTTTTTGTATTACAAAGATAAAAACAAAGAGCCCCAAAAAGGGGCTCTTTGCAAAAAAGTATTTAGAAGAAGAATATTACCTTGGTCCGATATATTTCCATTTCTCATCAAAAGTAATACGAATACTTGGCGGTGCTGGAACTACACTGGATTGTAACATAAAGTATTTAATTAAAACATCTTTATTACCCTGTACAGCATTAACACCACTTGGATCTAATACGGCTCTCCTGGTATTTGATGCAGCATATAATGGTGCGCCTGATCCTGATGCAGGAGACCCAAGATTGGTAGCGGCATTAGCAGGATCACCATAATAATTGTGAATACTAGCTATTGTACCCGTAGCCGGATTAAAATCAATTACCAATCCATAACCTCCAAAACCGGAATTAGCCCCTGCATTTAGCATGGGATGGCCACAACTTCCCCAAATTGTATTATCAACCAGTATGACCCTACTAGCGCCTGCTGTTACTAAATGTCCTTCCCACGCACCACCATTGGCCTGAGGAAATGGATCAGGGTAAGCAGGGTTATTCCATTGCACCCATGGTTGGCCGGTTAATTCCACCATTGGCCCTGTAACCGCATAAATACCATCATAGTTATTTTTAGCACCAATCTCTACAACAACGGATTTTTGTGAGGAAATTACACCGTTTTGATCAGCAGTCATTATAGTAAAACCTAAACCGTATAATGAACTTGGATTGAACAAAGTAGCATCTGGAATAGTGATGTAAATTTCTTTAGCAAATTGTCCCGGTAAAAAGGTAAATGTCCATGTACCGCCTTGTCCACCGGTTTTAACACCGTCAGTCTGTACAGTAAACCATGCAGTAGGTAATAGAATGTAATTAGGATTTGCAGCTCTTACAGCTGCAGTATCATCCTTTACAGTTACAATCATAGTTTTGTTCAGTTCTGCTTCGTTGGGTACATCTCTGCGTAACTCTACAACAAGTAATCTGGTTGGAGTATTAACAAAATCCACCGGCATTTTAGCAACGGCTGCTGGCGTACTACCACTAAGGATTTTTACCAGGGTTTGGCCAGCATCTCCAAGAGGAGTGGTTACCTTTGCCTTTTTACAGGCAATAAATACCAAAGAAGTTATTGCAATAATTGCAAAACTTTTTGTAAGGTTTAAATATTTCATAATAAGTGATTTTTGTGTTTGTTTGTACAAAAGTAATTTAATAACCAGTCCCTTTTAAAAGGAACTGGTTAAAGTTATATTAAAGGTCCCACCAAACTTTGGAATCCTGTTTGTCGCCACCGGAAATTCTTCCTGCCGCTTCTAATGTATTAGCATTATTTAAACCATAATCGGTATTACCGTAAACATAACGGGTTACAAACTTGCCTGTAAAGAACCTGGTAGTTTTTAAATTTGGAACGCCTGTTCTTCTGAAATTTGCCCAACCTTCGTTACCGTTAGGGAATGCTCCCACCCAGTATTGTAAAGCTATACGGGATAATTTAGTTGGCGTTGCAGCATCCTGAAGGTTACCGCTTGCAGCCCTGAAGTTATCATAAGGAGCTGTTCCTGCACCAATACTGGTTGGAACACCTGCGCCTGTTTGATAATTTGCAGCCCCGGCTAAATAAGCAGCAGGCATGGTAACACCCCATTGTGCAAATGAAGCGGCAATCGCGGCATTGTAATCAGTTTCAGCTCCAGCAGTACCACCTGCAATCCATCCTCTTTCCTTAGCTTCAGCCCTTACTAATAATACAAGCGAAGCTGGTGTAACCACAACAGGTGAATTTTCCAGTCTTTTGCTAACCGCCAATACTCTTGATTGACCATTACCAACACTATTGCCGTAAGCAATAGCCAGATCTCTTGTTAAACCATAAGGGAACATGATACTATTTGTACCAAACACAGTAGAACGGGTATCGCCCAAACCACTTAATACATCGCCCATTGTTTTGCTTGAAGCATAGTCATCCCTGGTTTGGTATGTTAAATACCATGGATTTTGAAAAGCACCTCCGGGATAATTTATGGTTAAGTTATCGGCATTGTCTGTGATATGCCCGGCCACATTATTTGCAGCATCAGCAAACTCTACAGCAGCTTTTCCGCCGGCAGCAGGATATCTTTCTGTTAAACGCATTGCCATCATCATACGTATGCTGTTGGCAGCTTTTTGCCATTTTACAGTGTTTCCACCATAAATGATATCTCCCCTAACCGTTGCACCGCCATCAAATTGGGCTACAGCTTCTTTTAATTCCTTCAGCATATCAAAATAGATATCTTCCTGCTTATCAAATTTAGGAGTTAAGTTGGCGGCGCCTTTTAAAGCTTCGCTATAAGGAATATCACCCCACCTGTCGGTTATTGACCAAAAAATAAAAGCTTTTAATATCCGGGCAATTGCTATCTGGTTGGCATTTGAGCCACTAGCAGAAGCTGCTACTGCAGTTTTTGGATCAGAATTGTAATTAATAATAATCTGCAGATCATTTAAAGAGCCTGAATAAAAACCACTCATTTCAAGCAATGGCAACGAGTATAAAGAAACCTCCGTGTACTGGTTTTCGGCAATATACTGTGCATATACGGCGGTTCTAAGTACAGCGGCAAAGCCCCCAATTTGTGATTCTACGTTTGTTAACAAGGCAGATGGAACGGGAGTAGTAATACCATTCGGGTTTTGATTGGTGTTTCCAAACTCGTCAATTTTGGCACAACCCGTACCCAATATCACCGAAGTGATAAGGGCAGCAGTTGCAAACTTTTTTATTGATATATTTTTCATTTTATAAATTTTTATTAGTTAATAAACGCAAAGCTAATTGTAAAGCGTCTTTACTATTGTTAAAGAACATCTTAAAATCCTAACTTTAGGTTAACACCAACTGATCTTGTTCCCGGTAACTGGCCATCTTCACCATAAACATTACTGATCTCAGAAGGATCAAATCCCTTGTTTTTTGAATAGAGCAACCATGGATTACGTGAAACTACAGAGAAAATAGCCGTTTTTACATAACGTCCAATTCCCAATTTCTCCACAGGAACTTTATAGCCAAAACTTAACTCTCTTAATTTAACAAAGGTTAAATCGTAAATGCTGTTTTCAGCAATATTACGTCCCTGAAACTGGTGCCAGTAAGTCTGGGCATCAATATACCTGGTAACAGCTTTGCCTGTAGCATCAACACCGTCAACACGAACACCACCGCTATTTGGTAAAGGTGCTCCAGTACCATCCAAAACTACCGGATCTCTTGATGGATTACCCAGGTCGTTAAGTTCAGCAGTACGTGCTGTTAAGCCTGAGAATGTACCCCAGAAATCAGATAAAGAGAAGAATTTACCACCATAAGAATAGTCAATATTTACATTAACTGTAAAGTTTTTGAAAATGTTGAACGTGTTTTGAACCCCACCGGTGTATTTTGGTAACACACTACCAAAATTAACATCAGCTTGACGCTCATATAAACCGTTGGCAGCTAGTACAGGTGCGCCGTTTGCATCCCTTTTAATTGCACCACCAAACATTTCGCCCCATTGCTTACCAACCTGGTTAACAGAATAGGCAGCAAATGAACCTGAGAAAGCACCGGATGCTAATACCAACCTGTCAATTCCAGGGAAAATAGAAACCACAGTGTTCTCAGTTAAATAACCCCAGGTAGCTGATATGTCCCAATCAAAATTCTTAGACTGTACCGGCTTAATAAAAGCGGTTACATCCCAACCCTTCTTGGCCAGTTCTCCTGCATTTCTTGAAATGAGTGAATAACCCGTTGTACCGGTTACAGTAACATCAACCGGGAAATCCTTGTTTGTTCTGTCCCAATAAGTAACATTGAAACCAAACCTGTTTTTAAAGAAACGCATTTCCAATCCAATTTCTTTTTCTACGTTAGTAGCACCCTGTAATGCTGGATCAACTAAGTTATTAGGTACTGTAGTTAAGATGTTTCCGTTCCACTGTTGTGTACCAATACCGTATAGAGAATTTAACTGGCCAGGTCTTAAAGTATTTAACAACTGTCCAATTGATCCCCTGATTTTACCATAACTGATAAACGGTACGGCATTTTTGATTAGATCGCTGAAAACAAACGACAGACCACCTGATTTAGAATCAATGTAGTTTTCGGCTGGTTCAGAAGAAGTATAATCCCTGCGATAAGTTCCTTCAACAAAAAGGAAGTTACGGAAACCAATATCAGCACGCACAAATACACCACGACGTTTAAAATCCTGCCTGGTGTTACCGTAATTAATTGGATTCTTAGAGTTAGCTAATGCATATAAACCCGGTGCACTTAAACCCCCCATGGTGTTAGCGTTAATGCCCCTGAACGTTGTTTTTAAGATATCAAAACCAGTATTTGCATTAAACTGGAAACTCTTATACTTTTTACTGTAAGAGATCAAACCCTCATAGTTCTGACGATCACTAAAGGTATTATTTGTACCATAAGCAGCAAAAGCATTTCCTTGAAATGGGTTAAACGACATCTGGTTAGCACTTTTTTCCAATTCAGATTTGTAAGTAATCTCCTGATTGGTAGTTAACTGTTGCTTACGATATGTAGCCTTTACTTTTAGGTCGTTATTGATCTTATAAGTTAATGATACATCACCATATAACCTGTCTCTTCTGATCTGGTTATTTATATTGTCGAAATATTGATAAGGGTTAAACCAATAGTTACCACCCCAGGATTTAGCAGGGTTACTTGCTGTATAAGCAGTTGGGTTATTTTTGTTCCAGCTTGCAAAAACACCTTCAGGGCTTGTTAAAGTTCTTAATTCCCTTAGTTTATTGATATCAAGGTCTCTGTGAAACCATTGACCGAATGTACCGGTTGTCTGGTTAGAATAGCCATCATCACTTTCAGTGTTTTTATTTTCTGCTATGTAATTGAAATTAACGCCCAAGATGAAACGTGAGCTTAGATCTGCAGTCATATTTGCATTTAAGGTATGACGCTTTAAATATTCAGTTGGTGTAATACCTTCAATGTCAAGGTTTGTATAAGAAACCCTCATATTTAATGCATCAGTTGCTTTTGAGAAGGCAACGTTATTTGTTTTGGTAACTCCGGTTTCCCAGAAATCACGAACGTTCGTTGGCTGAGGAGTAAGTTTTGCTGTTTTAAATGCATACTCACTGCCTGGATACCATGCATACCATGGAATATATTCCTGGCCTACCATACGTGGCCCCCAGCTTGCATCATCTGAATAATCATGGTAGTATTTACCATCTAAAGCCTTCCAGCCTTCCGGTTGGCCAGCTACATAATTATATTTAATAAGATCACCGGAAGCACCTCCAGCATAAGAATTTTGATAGTCAGGTACAATATAAACATTGTCAAACTGAACACCTGAGTTGATCTCAAGACCAATACCTTTAGCGCCTTTTTTGGCTCTCTTTAATGTAATAACAATAGCACCATTTGCTCCATCAGGGCCAAACAAAGCAGCAGCAGCCGGTCCTTGTAATATTGAATAATCTTCAACATCATCAGGATTAATATCAGCGCCACTTGGCATGATCGTACCGTCAACAACATATAAAGCACCGCCACCAACACCAAAACCGTTCTCACCACGTAAACGAACAACTGTTTCAGCTCCTAATTTAGCAACTGACTGGCTACGAACCTGAGCACCTGCTACTTTACCTGCTAAAGCGTTGTTTACGTTTGTCTGGCGAATGGTATTCACCTGATCGCCGGTTAGGTTTTGAACGTTTGAAGCTGTACTTCTTGCAGTACGTTTAATACCGAAAGCACTGGTTACAACAACCTCTTTAATGTCAATTCCGCCAGTTTCTATAACGGTATTTAAAACACTTTGAGTACCTACCGGTACTTCAATTGTTTTAAAACTTGCTGCGGAAATAATTAAGACATCGGTTGGAGTTACCCTGATTGAATAAGCTCCGTTGGCATCAGCCGAAACACCGGTATTTGTGTTTTTAACTTTTACAGACGCAAAAGAAACAGGGTTACCGTCTATATCAGTAACCTTACCGGTCACCACCCGGCTTTGCGCAAATGCCAATACTCCACAGAGCATCAACATTGTAAACAGTGATAAAAATCTTCTCATGAGCATTTAATTAAGTTTAATGATTTGTAAAAATAAGGATAATTTCTTAACGTCAAAATAATGTTAAATTAATTTTCCAAAGTCTTTGTATCCTACTTAGGACAAGCAGAGATTTTAAATAGCTGCTTTATTTTTAAAATTTGTTAAAATTTATACATAGCCTGCAGCTTTACCTCGCTTTTTGAATCCCCCTTAATCTGATCTAATCCACTACCAATAAGGATTTTGTCCTTATAAATGGTTTGAGACCATTTTAGCCAGATTCCAAGTTTTTTATTAATATCATAGTTAATATTTAAATAATACCTATAGCCTTTATCGTAAAAAACAGGTATAGAAAAGCTGTATAAAACGTCGTTTTCATAGGCATAAATACGGCTATTATAGCCATTTGTTTCAAAATACTGTACCCTTATGCTTCCAGATAAGGGCTTAAGCAGGGGTTTATAAATGACATCAAAAAAGGCTAAAAAGCCTTCTTCCGCCGAGGTTCCTTTTTTATCAAACCAAACTAATTCGGTTCTGTTACGGATTGTTACGGCTTCAGTTATCTTATAACTTACCTGGGTTCGCCAATTTTTCCTGGGTTGCTGTATTACAGGCGATAAGGTAACCTGATCAGCATTTACATTAATTGCTTTTGATTCGGCATGATAACGTGTATATATCTCCAGCTGTTTATTGGGTTTATAATTTAATTGCACTAAGTAATCTGCACCTGTTGATGGTGCATCTACCCGGTAACGCAACCAGGGAAACTTATAAAAGTCGGCATAGGCATCTATACGCCAATAATTATTGGGTCTTACTGAAACACCGAGGTATATACCACTTTCGTTAGTTGGGTAAGTACTTTCTGTAAATGCAGCTGTATAAAGCGATTGGTAAGATCTTGAAATATTCCTGTATAAAAGGCTGAGGTCAACTTTAGACGATGCACTTACAATTAAGCCATTGATAAATGCCTTATCAAATTTTGATGTAAAAGCTGCTTCGCCAAAAACATGTGCATTTTTGAATGTGTAACTATAATCAAAACTAAAGTTGCCAAAATGATCACCCGACAATGCATATTTATTGTAAGCTTCGCTGGATTTAATCAAAGGCAATTTAAATTTATATTGAATGGCATTAATGCCAAGGTGCAATCGCTTAAGCTTAAAAGAAAGGTTTCCTCCAAAAGCCAATTGACGCTGAATGCCTTTATCAGCTGTTTCACTTTTGGTACGATGATAGCCCGATGTTTGTAATGAAGAAATGAAATCATCCTGCAATTGAGATGTATCGGTAACTAAATTTGCATCAATTTTTTTGTAAGAGCCAAAGACCGTTAGTTGCCAATTATTTTTTTCAAGTGTTATCCCAACTCCCCGGTGAAAATTGATTTCACCGGCAGAATTATATGGCCGCAAAACATCTGCTTCCCTTTTTATGTTAACTACATCGGCACTCTTTTTAAAAGCAAGGCTTTGCCATTGAGTAAGGCCCTGGCCAAGGTTTACAGTAAAATCGCCAATGGCCAGGGATCTTACAATACCAACTTTGCGTACAAAAATATGCGCTGAATAAAAATCAAATCCCTGCTTTTGTTTGCCTTTAAAAAAATGTTCACCTGCATCCTTTTCTCCAACAATACCGTACTGCAATAAATTTTTATACGAATACTTATACCTGAATAAATATTTTTGAGGCGATCCCGGATAAAAATTTGTTGCCGTAGACGAATCAAGTAAATAACCTTTAGATCTTTCCAGTACCCGGGAAGCCCTGACTAAAATGCTGTGATCGCCATTTCGTAAGCGTTCTTTTATATTTGCTGAAAGTGAAACCCGCGAACTCACGTTTATGTATGGCCTTATTTTTTGGATAGTTGCTACATCCCATCCAGGCACTGCCTGTAACTCATAAATATCAATTAATTTACCAACCAGGGTACGGTACAAAATAAAATTTTGAATTTGAACCGGGCTGAGCATGCGCAGTTGCTTTAGAGTAGCAGCATCGGCTGCATTAAGGTTTATCGGGTTATTTATATACTCAATCATTTGTTGCAGGTAAGAGTCATCTTCTGTTTCCAGGTCCTCATTATTTTCAGTTATGTTCTCTAACTGCTGTTCGGTATTTGTTGTTGGTTCAGTAACCTGTGCTATGGAATGCATGACAGCAAAAAAGATAAATACAAAAGCAAACAGTATCCTCATTTGTCCTGTGCTTTAAAATTCATAATGAGTAAAATGCCGGGAGAAAAACCAAGCTGCGGATGATAGCTTGATGTAATATCTAATCTCAGATTCTTCCATGCAACACCGGCACCCACATAAGCAGTTGTAGATTCACTTATAAAGCCGGTTCTTATAAAAAACTGCCTGGCAAACTGGTATTGCAATCCAGCTATTACATTTACAGGCTTGTCCTCTTCTTTTATAATTTCGGCACTGATGAAAAATCTTTCCGAAACATCATACCCTAAACCGGCTTTATAAGATGACGCTAATTTTTCTTCATCTGCACTGAGCGAAGTCGAAGTGTTTCCTAATTTTCCGCCAACCGGATTATAAACATGAACACCTGCATTTAACTTATCCGTTAAATGTAATAAGGCCCCTATTTCAAAATTTATAGCCGAAGCATTACCATATGCCGGAATCCGGTAACTGTAATAATTGAATTGCACGCCTACATCTACAAGCTTCCCCAATTTCCTGGCATATGCCACGCCAATTTTATTTTCATTAAAATTTTTAAACCCTGCATAATTCAACTGAATTCCAAAATTGCCTAACCGGGTTGGTAAAGATGCCCCAAGCGTATACATGCTTGCTTCATTCAACATAAACCTGCGCTCACCAAACACCCCGATGCCGGCATTTTTTACCTGGGCAAGTGCAGCCTGGTTACCAATAAAAGATAATGCATCATTTTGCTGCTTACTGTATGCCGATAAACTGATATAAGGCTGTGCAATGGCATAACGAAGAGATTGTGCAGGTAAAAGCTGAGCATTGATCAGGCAAATCAATAATATTGATAAGGTAGTTTTCATCTTTACAGCAGTTGGTAATTAACAGTAAACAAGATAATAAATAGAATATCAAAAAACCAACTAATACCATCCCTTATTTCAGCAAATAGTTAATTACTTTTGCGCCATGCAAATTTTAGATGGAAAAATAGTTTCTCAGGCTGTTAAAGAGAAAATAAAAGAAAAAGCAAGGCTTTTTAAAAATGAGCACAACCGAAGCCCTCATCTGGCTGCAATACTGGTTGGCAGTGATGGCGCAAGTGAAACCTATGTAGCCAGCAAAGTAAAAAACTGCGAAGAAGTTGGTTTTAAAAGCAGTCTGATCCGTTTTGCTGAAAGCATCCCGGAAGAAGCGTTAATTGCAGCCATTGAAAAACTAAACCACGATAATGATGTTGATGGAATACTGGTTCAGCTGCCCTTGCCTAAACAAATTGATGAAGAAAAAATAATAAATATCATTGATCCCGATAAAGATGTAGATGGATTTCATCCAATGAGTATTGGCAAAATGGTACAGGGATTACCAACATTTATACCTGCTACACCTTATGGCATTTTATTAATGCTTGAGCATTACAAAATTGAAACAAGCGGAAAACATGCCGTAGTTATCGGCCGCAGCAACATTGTTGGCAGGCCAATAAGCATCTTACTTAGCAGGAATACCTATCCCGGAAATTGCACAGTAACTGTTTGTCATAGCCGCACCAAATATCTGAAAGAAATTTGTTTACAGGCAGATATTATTGTAGCAGCTTTAGGTATTCCTGAATTTTTGAAAGCTGATATGGTTAAGGAAAATGCTGTGATCATTGATGTGGGAATTACAAGGGTTACAGATGCAACAAAGAAATCGGGATTTGCTTTAAAAGGCGATGTTGATTTTGCGAACGTGGCACCCAAATGCAGCTACATTACACCTGTACCTGGTGGAGTAGGATTAATGACCATTGCTGCTTTACTCATGAATACTTTTACAGCTGCCGGATTAAAAATTAAAAATTAAAAATTGGCAATTTTCAACCATCAACTTTTAACTATTAACTCCCTTCCTGTAATGGAACATTTTTATACCATACAGGGTGAAGGCTATCACCAGGGCAGAGCCGCTTATTTCATCCGCCTGGCAGGATGTGATGTAGGTTGTGTTTGGTGCGATGTGAAAGACAGCTGGGATGCAGAAAAACACCCACTATTGAATATTGATGATTTAATATTGAATATTGAAAAGACTCCTGCAAAACTTATAGTTATTACAGGTGGGGAACCGCTGATGCATGATTTAAATGAACTTACGGCTTTGCTGCAATCAAAAGGTTTTGAAACCAATATTGAAACCTCAGGCGCCCATCCTTTAAGCGGAAGCTGGAACTGGATCTGTTTATCTCCTAAAAAATTCAAAGCTCCATTACCTGGTATATTACCTCATGCCAACGAATTAAAAGTAGTGGTATTTAATAAATCAGATTTTGAATGGGCCGAACAATATGCAGCATTGGTTTCGCCACAATGCAAATTATACCTGCAACCTGAATGGGATAAAGCTTCTGTAGTTACGCCACTAATAATAGAATACATCAAACAGAATCCACAATGGGAGTTATCGCTACAGGTACATAAATACATCAATGTGCCATAAAAGAAATGTTATAATTCTATTAAAGAATAAATAAAACTTTCATTCGTTCTATCTTTATACAACGAACAATCCAAATGCAAAATAAAAAATCTCATATCCTCAAAGCTATTCTCACTTTCTTCTTTTTTTCTTTTTCTTTTTTAATTTCTACCTCGCAAGTATACGATCCCGAAAAAGTAAACAAAAAAGCCGGTGAGATCTATGGACAGGCTTATGAACAAGCAATTGCAGGTAATTACACGCTTGCATTAAAATACCTGGAGAATGCACTCGTACTTGAACCGAAATTTGTAGATGTTTATTTATCCCGTGCCGGTATTTATGCCGAATTAAAAAATTATGCAGCCTCTGTTGCTGATTTTGAAACCGGATTAAAGATGGATGCTGTGTATTCAAAAACTTACCTGCTACCTTATTCTATTTCTCTTGCAGGTGTTGGAAAATTTAAACAGGCATTAAATGTGGTTAATGAATTTTTAGCAACTCCAACGCTAAATGCACAAAGCATCAAAGCGGGTAATTACCGCAAAGCTGCTTATACTTTTGCAGTTGAATATGAAAAGACACATCCTGCAAAAGGTTATGTATTTGCGCCGCAAAATTTAGGCGACAGTATCAATACGGATCAGTTGGAATATTTTCCATCTTTTACCATAGACGGCAGTAAGATGATCTTTACCCGCCGCATAGCAAGTGATGAGGATTTTTATGAAAGCAATTTCATAAACGGTAAATGGAGTAAGGCCATGCCATTGGGAGATAAAGTAAACACTGATCATAATGAAGGCGCACAGAATATTTCTCAGGATGGACAACTGCTGATATTTACCGGTTGTAATTACCCGGAAGGCGAAGGCAGTTGCGACCTGTATTTTTCTGTAAGAACAAATAATGGCTGGAGTGAAGCACAGAATCTCGGCCCCATTATAAATACCGATTTTTGGGAATCTTCCCCATCTTTATCTCCCGATAAAAGAGACCTATACTTTGCCAGCAGCCGTGCCGGAGGATTTGGCGGACGTGACATCTGGGTAACACATCGCCTGCCAACGGGTAAGTGGAGCCGCCCTGAAAATTTAGGAGAAGCTGTAAATACAAGTGCTGATGAAAGCTGCCCTTTTATGCATGCAGATAATGAAACATTGTACTTCAACAGCAATGGCCATCCCGGTTACGGAATGACAGATCTTTTTTTAAGTAAAAAAGTAAATGACAGCAGCTGGACCGTTGCAGAAAATTTAGGTTATCCTATCAATACTATTGATGACCAGGGATCTTTAATTGTAGCAGCAGATGCTACAACAGCTTATTATGCAAGCGATGGTACAGATACCAAGGGCGGACTGGATATTTATTCATTTCAATTAAGGGAAGATATCAGGCCATTAAAAACCCTATGGGTAAAAGGAAAAGTATTTGATAAAAAAACAAGCGCAGGCCTTCCGTCTGCCGTAGAATTAACCGATCTGAAAAGCGGTAAACTCATCAGCAGGATACAAACAGATGAAGATGGAAATTATCTGGTTACACTGCCCGTTGGAAAAGATTATGCTTTTAATGTAAACCGCCGGGGCTATTTATTTTATTCTGATAATTTTTCCCTTTCTAAAAATAATGTTGATTCTCTCTTTATAGTGAATATTCCTTTGCAGCCCATTGAAAAAGGAGCAACCATTGTTTTAAAAAATATATTTTTTGAAACCGGCAAATATGAATTACAGAACGAATCCAGGGTGGAACTGGATAAATTGGTGATGCTGCTGAATGAAAACCCCAATTTAAAAATACAGATAGACGGGCATACCGATAATGTGGGACAGGAGAAAGATAACCAGGTGCTTTCTACCAACCGTGCAAAAGCTGTTATTGGATACCTGTTAAGTAAATCTATCAATATGCAACGTCTTTCTTACAAAGGTTTTGGGTCAAACAGGCCGGTTGCAGCTAACTCAACAGAAAACGGGAAAGCTTTAAACCGAAGAACTGAACTTTCCATTACCAGTAATTAAATATTTTTTTTATTATTGTTGTGCTAAACCGGCCCAGCCCTATGCACAACGACCTGCTTTATCAAATAGCATTAACACTTGTTCCCAACATTGGTGATGTACATGCCAAGGCATTAATAAATTTGTATGGCGATGCCCAATCTGTTTTTAAAGCAAAGAAAAAAGAACTGGATAATATTGAAGGTATAGGAACGGTAAGGGCCAAATCCATAAAAGAGTTTACAGATTTCAGCAGCTCGGAAGAGGAAATAAAATTTATAGAAAAATATAAGATCACCCCGCTTTTTATAACCGGTGAAAATTATCCCAAAAGATTACTGAATTGTTACGACAGCCCTTTGCTATTATATTACAGGGGTAATGCAGATCTTAATACTTCAAAAATAATCTCCATTGTGGGCACCCGCAATAATTCGGACTATGGCAAAACAGTTTGCGAAAAATTTATTGAAGACCTACGTTCAGAAAATATTTTAGTTGTAAGCGGACTGGCTTTTGGTATTGATACCATTGTACACAAATCAGCGTTAAAAAATAATTTAAATACAGTAGCTGTACTGGCACATGGGCTAGACCGGATCTATCCTTCGCAGAATAAATCGCTTGCAAAACAAATGACTGAGCAGGGTGGTTTGCTTACAGATTTTATCAGCAATACAAATCCCGACAAACAGAATTTTCCAAAACGCAACCGTATTGTTGCCGGCATCTGTGATGCAGTGGTTGTTATTGAGAGCGGTAAAAAAGGAGGCTCTTTAATTACTGCCGAACTGGGTAATGGGTACAATAAGGATGTATTTGCCATTCCCGGCCGTACCAATGATGCCAAAAGTGAAGGCTGTAATTATCTTATAAAAAACAATAAAGCGGCATTGATCAATTCTGCAGATGATTTTTTAGAAATGATGAACTGGACTTCTACACCAAAACCAGCGGCAAAAAAACAACGGGAATTATTTATTGAGCTTTCGCCTGATGAAAAAATTGTTGTGGATATTTTGCAGCAGCAGGATAATATTCAGATAGATGAACTCTATTTTAAAAGCGGATTAAGCAGCAGTGCAGTAGCAACAGCCCTGTTAATGATGGAAATGCAAGGTGTAGTACTAAGCCTGCCGGGCAAGGTTTATAAACTAGCCTGACAAATTTTTAATTTTTAATTTTTAATTCCCTGCCCTACCTTTGCCTATGGCAACAATAAATAACCCCGCAGCTAAAAGCAATTCCAAAAAATTTTATGGCGAAGGCTTAACGTTCGATGACGTTTTACTCATGCCTGCCTATTCACAGATATTACCACGTGAGGTAAATATCAGCACACAGCTTACCAAAAGTATTATACTGCATGTTCCTTTATTAAGCGCAGCCATGGATACGGTTACCGAAGCATCGCTTGCTATTGCATTGGCAAGGGAGGGCGGCCTGGGGATTTTACATAAGAACATGAGTATTGACCAGCAGGCCGACCAGGTGCGTAAAGTAAAGCGGAGTGAGAATGGTTTGATACTGGATCCGGTTACCCTCAGCCCCGATGCTACCATTGGCGAAGCACTACGCCTGATGAAAGAAAATAAAATTGGCGGTATTCCTATTGTTGATGCCGCTCATAAATTAGTAGGTATACTTACCAACCGTGATCTTCGTTTTGAAACGCATTACAAAGCGAAAGTGAGTACGGTGATGACAAAAGACAATCTGATCACAGCACCTGAAGGAACCGACCTGAAAAAAGCCGAGCTCATTTTCAAAAAAAATAAAATTGAAAAATTACCTGTAGTTAATAGATCAGGAAAATTGATCGGTCTCATCACCTTCAGTGATATCTTAAAATTAAAATCGCACCCACATGCGGTTAAGGATTCTTTTGGAAGGCTGCTGGTTGGTGCAGGGGTTGGCATCACTGCTGATATTATGGATCGGGTGGAGGCACTGTATAAAGTAGGTGTTGATGTGATATGCCTCGATAGCGCCCACGGACATACCAAAGGTGTTATAGGTGCATTAAAAAATATAAAAAAGAGTTTTAAAAATATACAGGTTATAGCAGGCAATGTAGGTACAGGTGCAGGTGCGTTGGCATTGGCTAATGCAGGTGCCGATGCAGTGAAAGTAGGCATAGGACCGGGGTCTATATGCACCACCAGGATCGTTGCAGGTACAGGCGTTCCCCAGATCACTGCAGTGATGGAAGCCGCCGCTGCATTAAAAAATAAGAACGTAGGTATCATCAGCGATGGCGGCATAAGATATACAGGCGATATGGTAAAAGCATTAGCAGCAGGCGCCAGTTGTGTGATGATGGGTAATGTTTTTGCAGGCACAGAAGAAAGCCCGGGTGAAACAATTATTTATGAAGGCAGAAAATTCAAACAATACCGCGGCATGGGTTCTTTAGGCGCTATGGCCCAGGGCAGCAGCGACCGCTATTTCCAGGATGTGGAAGATGATATCAAGAAATTTGTACCCGAAGGTATTGAAGGACGGGTTGCTTTTAAAGGTAGTTTACGGGAAGTTGTACAGCAGTTTACCGGGGGGTTACGGGCAGGCATGGGCTACTGCGGTGCAAAAGATATCAGCGAACTGCAAAAAGCAACCTTTGTAAAAATCACCAATGCCGGTATGAGAGAAAGCCATGCACATGATATTGAAATAACCAGGGAAGCACCAAATTACAGCAGGTAAACAATAATTCAAAAATCAAAAGTTAAAAGTTAAAAAAGCAAGGCTTCACTGGTTTTCTTGCTTTTCTATATCTTGAATTTCAAATCTATTATGATAAGTTTAAAAAGGACCATAGTATTTTTACTTTTTACTTTTTACTTTTTACTTTCCTCTTCTGCACAGGACAGTTCCCGCCTCCGCATCTCACTCCTGACCTGTACACCCGGCGAAGAACTTTATTCAACTTTTGGGCACAGTGCTTACCGGGTTATTGACAGCAGCAGAGCTTTTAATGATTGGCCCGATGTTGTTTATAACTATGGTACTTTTAATTTTGATGATGAGGGATTTTATGTAAAGTTTGTTCAGGGTAAACTATTGTATTACGTTTCGGCTGTAAGCTTCGAGGATTTTAAATTTGATTATCAATCTACCAACAGGGGAATTACCGAACAGGTATTAAATTTATCAGCAGCAGAAAAAATAAGCATGCAGCGTTTCTTAAATGAAAATATTAAAGAAGAAAACAAATATTATAAGTACGATTTCTTTTTTGATAACTGCACTACCCGGCTCAGGGATATCTTAAAAAAACAGCACGACTCAGCTTTTACCAAAAAGCCTGTAATGCCCCGGGGCAGCACATTCCGCAATGCCATTCATGAATATCTTGATAAGAACAATAAATACTGGAGCAAGCTTGGCATTGATATTTTAATGGGGCAGCCAACAGATGGGGTTATGAGCGCTGCCGATATGCAGTTCCTGCCAGACAACCTGATGAAAAGTTTAGACAGCAGCAGTTCTCCTGTTGTTCTATCCTCCAAAAATTTATATCCCATTACGGATGAAAATTCAAAAAGATCTTTCTTTACACCCTTTGTTGTTTTTTTATTGCTGCTGATCATTATTGTGCTGTCAGACTTTATGAAGAACAGGTCTGTACAGGCATTCCTCCAGGGCTTTGATGGTTTCTTTTTCTTTTGCACAGGAGTTTTAGGAATTATTATAATGTTGATGTGGTTTGGCACTGAACACAGCATGACAAAAAATAATTTCAACTTATTATGGGCATGGCCCACGCATACCATCATGGCATTTTTTGTAAGCAGTAAAAAATCCTGGGTTAAAAATTATTTCAGGTTTACCATGTTTGGCCTGATAGCCGTTTTAGTAAGTTGGTTCTTTTTACCGCAGCAGATGAACAATGGATTAATACCAATTGTTCTACTATTGATCTACCGCAGTGCCAAAAGATCTTTTGCCATGGTCTGACCATGATTATTTTTGCCACTAATGACACTAATTAACACGAATAAATTAGTGTAAATTCGTGTCATTCGTGGCTGAAAAAACTATTTCATATCAATCCTCAAACATTTTCTACCGTACAATCGGTAAAGGCAAGCCGGTAGTATTAATACATGGCTTTGGAGAGGATGGCGATATCTGGCAAAACCAGGTTGAATTTTTAAAAGCATATTTCTACCTCATCATCCCCGATCTCCCCGGCAGCGGAAAGTCTGAAATGATCAATGACATGAGCATAGAAGGCATGACTGAAGTTATTAAAGAAATTATTAACATTGAGCTCTCCAACTCCTCCCCCTCGGGGGGAGGGCGGGTGGGGGCTCTCGGTCACAGCATGGGCGGCTACATAACTTTAGCCTTTGCAGAAAAATATCCTGACCAATTATCATCTTTTGGATTGATTCATTCCTCCGCATTTGCAGATAATGAAGAAAAAAAAGCTAACCGGTTAAAATCAATTGATTTTATTAAAAAACATGGGGCTTATGAATTCTTTAAGTCCAGTATTCCTCCCCTGTTCACAGAAACCTGGGCGGAGCAAAACCAATCAATTGTTGATGAACTGGTAGAAAAAAGCAAGTCATTTATGGATGAAGCCATCATACAATATTACCAGGCCATGATCAGCCGGCCTGACAGGACCGCTGTTTTAAAAAGTTTCCAAAAACCCATTCTTTTTATAATTGGAGAACATGATAAGGCTGTTCCTTTTGAACAAAGTATGCAGCAATGTTATTTACCTGCTCAATCCCATATAAATATTTTACGCAATAGCGCCCACATGGGTATGCTGGAAGAGCCCGGTAAAGTGAATAGCGCAATACTTCAATTTGTTAATCTCATTTAACAATACCATTTATAAAAAGGCAGCGTTTTTCACTATTTTTAGGTCTTATTAATGCTTTAAATAATAACATGAAGAGATTCTTATTTGTTACTCTGTTTTCCTTTCTTACTTTAATTTCATTTGCCAACCATACAAAAGGTGGTTGGATGTATTACGAATACTTGGGACCAGGGTCTGCTTCCAATACTTCTAAATATAGAATAACTTTAAAATTATACACTGAATGTAATTTAAACCCTGGACAGACTGATGACATTGTGCCCTTTACCATTTTTAATGCCGCTACCAATGCACAGCTGTATAATGTTTCAGTATCCGTTATCAGTGAT
>JBBSJI010000007.1:0-69387 GCA_038257425.1 Chitinophagales bacterium | reverse complement strand
GCTTTACCCTTTAATGATTTTTTAAAAGAACTAACCAAACAAAAAATAAAACTCGGCCTGCCCGAAGAAGCCGAATGGCTAAAATATTTTGAACAGCAAAAAGCCATTGCCAATAATATACATCAGGTAATTACAGCAACCGATAAAGAGATTGATAAGATGGTTTATGCGTTGTATGAATTAACGGAAGAGGAAATAAAGATTGTGGAGGGTTCATAGTCTTCCGAAGTTTTGAAAACTTCGGAAGTCTTGCAGAAAGAAATGAGAGGTACTTCATCACAAAAGATGATTATGTGCAAAAACCGGGTTGGTATTGAAGTAATTAAAATTATCTATAAATTTATAAATGAAAGTTGTATGGGCGCTTGCTAATTGATTTGCGCCTTTTTACTTGTTAGCTGAAATGAAACTGTAACTTTATTAAAATCGAAGTTGTCAATAATTATAAAACAAAATGTATGTTGTGTAGTATTAATATTACCGATTGGATTCAAGCGATGTGTGCAGTTGCAACTCTTATAGTAGCCTTGATAGTAATGTATCAGGGTAACAAGATAAAAACCCTAACTGATGTAGTTACTAGTTTGAATGAACAAGCAAGAATTTCGCAGCAACTACTAAGTTTTGAAATGAGAAGTAGGATAAACGATGTTCAGCCAAATTTTATAACACACACTAATAAGTGGGAAAATGACAGCTTTTCATTTAGCGTGAAAAACACAGGTCAAAGAGCAAGAGACTTTGGACTTGAAAAAGGTAATAATATTGACCGCCTCGAAGTTAACAACCTTGGGAATAAGGTAGTCGTGCAGGATAGTGTCGTTGGAGGATTATATACTTTAATTGACAATAATCTACCTTTCTCATTCAGAATCTTATATGATGATAATAATGGCCAGCATTTTTTTCAAACTGTCAATAGTTTTTCAAATAAAAGGTTGAAAATAGAACTACCCCAAAAATTAGATAGCATCTAACGATTGTGGTTTAACAGAGAATCCTTAATCATTATCTCCATTCTATCACTCCGCCGCTGTCTGCCTTACCCAACCGGCGCAGACATACGATTACTGGCGCAGATATGCAGGGCGGTTAAAGTGCGGTGGGGTATCTGTGCCAAATAATACTGTTACAATATAAACCAGCCAAGCCTTACACTTTACAAGCTTTTACTAGTTCATAGACTTCCGAAGTTTTGAAAACTTCGGAAGTCTGTTTTAAAACACAGGTTCTGCAATGCTGTTTACTCTATTTACTCCAACCCTTTATTTATTGATGACCTTATATTGAACCGATCCGTTTCAAAGAAAAATCTTCCCTGTGCAATAGCCGGGTGTATTTTTTGTTTGTTGGCAAAAGATAAAATTGCAGCTTCTTCAAAAAACGGGTTTTCGTCCATAAATAAATCCCATGCCGGCTTATCAATCAGCGCATTTCTGCTAAACTCATTTGCTTCTTTTTCTTCACTGCTGTTTTTGTAATCTCCGGTTCCGTAATCGGTATCCAGGTCAATAAATTCAGCCTTATTATTATTAACCAGGTGAAGAAATATATGTCCCAGTTCGTGCATTATTGTAAAAGCAAAATTATCAATCCGCTTATGTCTTACAGTCAACCCAATGGCAGGGTTGCCATTGCTCCAGAATGAAATACCGTCAACGGCACATTTTTCGGGATGGGCTTGTATAAGCAGCTTGATACCATAACCGGCTAATGATTCTTTCGTTTTCTGAATAACATTTTTATTTTTTCTGAAAATGCTGTTCAAATCTTCAAGCAAAGCCTTCCTGTTACGAATATCGAATTTGGGCACTTTAATTTGGGCAGCATTATACATTACCAGTTTAACCCAGCCAATTAAATTAACCCTGTCAATTGAAAGTTTGTCGGATTTTCTAAAACAGGCATAATTGGTTTGGCTGTAAATAATGGCCAATTGCTCAGCATTGGTAATATTATAAATCTCCTTTACTGCAGGTATATCATTAACGGGGTTTCCGGTTATAATTCCCTGTTTTTTAAAATAGGTTACCGGAATGTAATCTTCTATCATTTGCCAAATATTAATAGCTTCCAAACGGGTTCTGTTTTTTTCATTAATTTTTGCAGCATCCAGTTCGTAATTCATTTGCATATTAGTCCACAATACGGCATCCATTTTTAAAGCCTTGCCAATTAATATGGCAGTATCGGCATACATACCCCTCTTCCCTTTTATAATTTCATTTAACTGGGTTTGAGGAATACCTGTAAGTTGTGCAAAATCTTTTTGCGAAATGGCTCTTGCATCTAATTCATCTTTTAACATTTCTCCGGGATGAATAGCCATTGCCGGAGTTAATTTGCTGATTGCTGTACTCATTTGTTACTGCAAGTGTTTATAGAGGTTGCGCCCCTCTTCTGTTGTTTAACCAGTGCCGCTGGTAAATAAATTTATTCGTAGTGCTTGCTTATATCTTCCAATTTTAAAAGCACTATTTCAAATGGTTCTTTGGTATTGGCAATTTCTTTAAAAATCAACCTGTATTGCAGGTTAATTCTTACCGAGCTGTATCCTGATAAATTCCCTTTTAGTTTTTCGTAATTAAGCCCATGAAATTGAAAGAGTTGCTCCACCTTAACAACGGATTCCAGTTTTTTTACTGTTTTTATATATTGCTTTATCAGGGTAGGGTTGCTGCGAAATTGCTTATCGGTAATTTTATTACCCATATATAAATCCTCAAGCAATTGGTTATTAAAAGATATTTCCATTGGTGAAATGCAATGCAAATATAATTTAATTATTCACATAATTGTGAATAATTAAATAATTTATTGTTAACGATACCTTTGGTTCTCAATTATAATTCAATTCCCTTTCTTTTTGCCCTCGCAGGTGTTCCATTTTCAACAAAAGACCACTGTAGGATTAGCAAAGGTTCATAGACTTCCGAAAGTCTGTACCGTCGAAGGTCTTCCATTTTTAAACAAAAAACCACTGTAGCATTAACAAGCAGCAAGGGCTAACTTTGCACAACGAAAATTTATTATTGAAGACAACAGATAACGGCATACCAATCGAATTGGTTAATGACACGGAACATTTACAAACAGTAGTTGAACGGCTGCATACGTTGACCGAATTTGCGATGGATACGGAATTTGACAGCTTCAATAAACAGTACGGTATTCAATTGCAGCTTGTGCAGGTATTTGATGGTACTACGTGTTTTTTAATTGATCCGATAGAGATCAAAAACCTGGATCCGTTATGGTCGGTATTTAAAAACCCAGCAATATGTAAACTTGTTTATTCCGGCGCAAACGACGTTGATGTTTTGAAAAGATATGGCTGCAATCCTGCAAACTTATTTGATATTCAGATAGCCGCCGGGTTATGCAAGTGGCCTGTAACTTCCCTTTGGGCTGTGTTACAACAGGAATTTGGGGTAACGCCCGACAAATCAATACAAGCTGCCGGATGGGGCAACCGGCCGCTCAGCAGCAGGCAACTGGCTTACGCCGGTAACGATGTGATATACCTGCCGCGTTTAAAAGACCTGCTTTTACCCGAGATCGGGGAAAAAAAGCTTGGCGGTATTTTGCAGGAGCAAAACATAAAACTGGAATCGGCCTCGAGTAAAGATTATTTTCCTAAACTTAATGGCAGGCAGCGGAAAACTTACAGCCGCTACAGCCAACAAAAATTGCTGGCTTTAAAGATACTGGTGGATGAATATGCACAGGAAATGAATCTGCCGCCTTTTAAAATTGTACAGGATTCTTTTTTAGAGGAGATTGTACAGGATGTACAATTATTTTTAAAGCTGCCATTCCCCGAAAAAAAATTTCATTACAGGATCAATAAAAGCCAGCGGTTTAAAAAAGCTTTTCTGGAAATGATACATTCCATTGACCCGGAGATGGAGTGGGAGTATAAGCGAAAGTAGATAAGTTCCCTTCCGCCGTTGTTGGTATCCTGATCAATTACTTTTAACCGTGGTCCTTAATTATTTTTCTTCCCTTCCTCAATGGTTTCCTTTGCTTTTTCATCTGTGTTTTTCTCTTTTTCAACAGCAGGTTGCTCTATTTTTTCCTCCGGCTCATAACTCAGCCTGATAAACATGGGGAAATGATCACTGTTTACGGCTGACACTCTTTCTAAAGTTTCCAGTTTAAAATGGGTACTATGAAAAACATGATCGAGCGGCCAGCGGAAAACCGGGAATTTGGCATGATAGGTATTATAAAATCCACGGCCGCGGCGGGGGTCTAAAAAGCCGCTTACTTCCTGAAAAAGTTCGGTAGTTTTTGACCAGGCCACATCGTTAAAATCGCCTGCAACTATAACAGCTCCTTTTTCTTTGCGGCCTTCTTTGGCCACCATGATCAATTCAGCATCTCTTTGCTTGCTGTCTTTATCTTCGCCCGGTACGGGTGGCCGGGGGTGAACAATAAAAAGATGGATCCACTCCCCAGACCTGAGCTGAACCCTCGTGCGAATAGAGGGTATATCATTACTTAATAAATACCGTACGCTGGTTTCTGCTAATGGTAATTTAGAGAACAGGTGCATGCCATACGTATTTTCCTGCGGAACAGAAATATTAAAGGGATAATCTTTTTCAAGTACCGAGAGAGCTTTTTGCCAATACTTGTTGCTTTCTGTAGTAATGATCAGATCAGGTTTATAGGCATTTATTTTTTCAACCAGTTTACCGTAGGCTGTATTGGTTTGTAAAACATTGCTGATAAAGAGACTGATAAATGTAGTATCTGTTGCTTCTTTCTCTGTCCACTTTACCTGTTGGATGCCAAGCGGGGTATAGGGAATGGCCTTATAGGCCTGTATTACAATAATGACGACAAGGATTACAATGATAAAAAAAACTTGTGTTGTTTTTTTAAAATATACCCATAAAAACCAGGCTAATGCGGCTATGGCAATAACCAAAGTCTGCAGCCTGGGATAATCAAAAATCCGGAAGTACCATTGTTTAAAATGAAACAAGGGCAGCACGGTTGCCAGTACTGCAATGGCAACTAATACTAAGAAAAAAAACAAACCGGCATAATGTAAAAATTTTTTCTTCAAGGATTATTTGTTGGGGTTAAATTGTATGACTTGCATAAAAGTAAACTAAATGTTTTTTTCAGCGGCTTAGCTATTATCTTCCAGTCCCATCTCCCCCGTCACCTCAAAATCAATTCCCGGGTATCTCAAAAACCAAGATCTGCGATTTTTGTATAATACTGAAATTATTATCAGCAATAAATACCAGGCTCCTGTTACCATTAGGTAAAACTGGGCCAAAAGTCACGCCTTCAATATTATCGGTATAAATGCCCAGTGCATCCATATTTAATAATAATGTTTTTTTAACGGGTACAAAGGCCCGGTTATTTATTAATGCTGTGCTGCTGATGTCTGTAGCACCGTCGAGGTCAACAATAAAAAGTTTTATGCTACATGGAATTCTGCCTGTAGAAAAGGACCGCTCCATCATCAACAATTTATTATTACCCAGGCTGAGTATTTCGGAAACTCCGTTTATTTTAAATCCTGAATCAGGGATGGCTTTATTAGCAACAGGCTCCAGTTTATAAGCATACTGCGCTATGCATGTTTTTGTCTTAACATCAAACTTTACCAGCCTGGTAAAAGCATTGTTATCATTAATATCAGCTTTGGGTCCATCTTCATACAAAGGTTCTTCTAACTGTGCATACAAGGTTTGATAATTATCGGCAAAGCTTATTCCTTCAAACCCCGCATTTCGCCTGGGGCCTTTTGCTGTTGCCTGTGTTTTTAAATTAGCAGGTAAAATAAAACTGTCAATATATTTTCCATTCCTGTTCATTAAGTATAAGGCGGGGTTAATTAAAACCGTATCCTGTAAACTCACTATCCTTTCGCCCTCGCTGCTCCATACCAAATTGCCCGATCTTACATTGTGCCGTATAGATTCCGGGTCAGGGGTTTTAGTCCTGTCTTCTTTAATACCGGGGTATGTTTTATTATTAAATTGTAATAAAGGCTTTGTATCAATAAAGATCAAACTATCAATACCTCTGGTGCTTAAAAATAATTTGGCTTTGTAAAACCTGGCCGGGTTCTTATCGCTCCGGTCATCGCTGATGATATAATACACATCATTTTTTGCATCATAGTCTATACCCGATAACCCGCCCACAACAGTATTTTCATATTTATAATTATAGGGTATTTCATAAGTATCCAAGTATTTGATCTGGGTAATATTTGATGCGGCCGGAATTTTTTTTAAGCCTGAGCAGGAAAATAAAAAGAGTACAGGCATATAAAAGATCAGTATACGGGAAAAAGAAAAAAACATGGTTTGATTTTGGATGTAAAGTTGGGGAAGTTAACCTTAACATATCACGGTTGACCAAAAAATTTATACTTTTATAAAAACAGGTCATGAAAAAAATCTTTATTATCCGCCACGCAAAAAGTGATCAAAGCTTTTTTGGAAATGATTTTGAACGGCCGCTTAATGAAAGGGGTAAAACAGATGCTCCTGTAATGGCAAAACGGTTGCTGCATAGAAAAATTAAAATAGATGCACTTATTTCCAGTCCTGCAAAAAGAGCCAGGAAAACGGCAGAGATCTTTGCAGAAAATTTTAAAATTCCTGCAGAAGAGATCATCTTTGTTTCTGAATTATACCATGCCCCGGCAGAAACTTTTTACAAGGTTATATCGGACATACCGGATAACTTACATGTGGTAGTTTTGTTTGCTCATAATCCGGGTATTACTTCTTTTGTAAACAGCCTGAATACAGGGGTTAACACTGATAATATGCCAACATGTGCTATTTATGCTGTAGAAACGGATATATTAAAATGGAGTGATTTTTCCGGAGCTAAAAAGGAATTTCTCATGTTTGATTACCCCAAAGCAGGTAAATAAGCCTGCACATTATAAATTATTATCTGTGTTAAACAACCAAATAATTGATTTTTTCGTTTGTATAATTATTTTACCTGATAATGATTTTTAATTAATCTTATTTTTGTTGGCTTTAATTAAAAAATTAGTCTTTATGAAAATTTTATTTGTTTTTATTGCCTGTTTTTACGCACTTAGTGGCTTTTGCCAAAAGACTGATTATATAATAAAAAATACGGGCGATACGATCTGGGGAGAGATAACACTAAAAAATAAAATGTTTTACGTAGCTGGTGCCACACTGGTGGAAGTTGCGCCTGAAAATATCATTAAAATAAAGAGTGGAAAATATAGGGGTAATGTTGTAGTAAGATGCAACTTACAAACGTATGCTGATAATCTTTCCGACCTGGAAATTGATTACATTACAAAGGGCGTTACAGACACGATTTTGATTTTAGATGAAATTTACACTACTCCAAAAATCAATTTATATTATGCTACAAATACTTATAAAACGCCTTTTTATTTTTATAAAACTCCTTCTGATCAAAAACCGGTTCAGCTCGTAATAAGGTATTTTTTACAAGGTGGGCTTGCCAATTATAATGATGACCGTGCCAGATACCGGGGCGATAGATCCCGGGTGAATATTGTTGAGGACAAAGGTTACGTTAACCAATTGCATGCTATAATGGGCGAATGCGGAAAAATTTCACCAACCATGTGGGAGCTTTTAACTTATCGTGATTACAGCCTGAAGCAGTTAATAAAAAAGTACAACAAGTGTAATTGATCAGCATTTTATTTCAAAGTAAACAGCAGTAGTATTAGGATTATGGTAATCAAACATTCTTTATTTGTTTATTGGCTAAATAAACGCCTGCGAAAATAAGTAAAGCTGCAAGGATTTTATATGCTGCCAGGTGCTCATGCAAAAAAAGCATGGCAATTAAGGCAGCAAATAAGGGCTGGGTATAAATATAAAATCCTGCTATAGATGAACCCAGGATCTTTATGCCATACAGATTAAACAGGTAAGCAAAAAAAGTTCCGGTTATTACAACCAGTCCCATGCTGATGAAATCAATATTTGTATATTGCTGCCAGGGTATTTCAATAAATTCTATCCATCCGAACGGAAGAACTAAAATTAATCCAATTGTAAAGATCCATCTTAAAATAACAATAGCATTGTACTTAACCATTAATGGTTTAACAAGGATGAAATAAATGGTATAAGATATTGCATTAATGATAACAAAAAGATCACCAATTAGCGGATTGCTGGCATTGCCAGAACTATCCTTTGCCAATATTAAAACAAGGGCTCCCGATACTCCCAATGCAAGCCCGGTTATTTTCAAAATTCCTAACCGCTCTTTTAAAAGCCAGGCTGCAATAAATACAATTAAAATGGGTGTTATCAGCAATAACAAAGCTGCATGGATAGGATAGGTAAGAGATAAACCTTTTAAAAAAAATAACTGGTTAATTGCAATTCCACTTAATGCACAAAGAAAAAGTCTTCCCCTATCTGCCTTATCAATTTTTATGTTGACAGGTTTCAATAAAAACAGTATCCAAAATAAGAGAACAGCTACTCCAACCCTAACCACGTTTAAACCAAAAGGCTTTACAAGATCATGGTTAGTAAGGTGTTTTACAGCACTTAAGTTAATGGCAAAGAAAATATTGGTGAAAACTAACGCTATATGGGCTAAGAATCTTTTGTTCAAGTAATTTTTTAACCGCAAAAATAAGAGATTAAAAAAAGCTATTGCATTTTTACACACAATAGCTTTATACTTACTAACCCAATAAGTAATTTTTTATAGTCGTCGTCAGGCCAGTTGCGCCGCTTTAATTTTTTCTCTTATTTGTGTTTCTATCTCGTTTGCCATTTCGGGATTATCAAGCATGAGTTGTTTTACCGACTCCCTGCCCTGGCCAAGTTTATCATTATTGTAGCTAAACCAGCTTCCGCTTTTTTGAATAATGCCTAATTCTACACCCATATCAATTATTTCACCCACTTTGGAGATGCCTTCGCCATAAATGATATCAAACTCTGCCTGCCGGAAAGGAGGCGCCACCTTATTCTTAACCACTTTTACTTTTACATGGTTGCCAATAGATGTATCTCCGTCTTTGATCTGCGCCATGCGGCGGATATCCAATCTCACTGATGAATAGAATTTTAATGCATTACCACCTGTTGTAGTTTCGGGGTTGCCAAACATAACACCAATTTTTTCACGCAGCTGGTTAATGAAAATACAGCAGCTATTGGTTTTGTGTATGGTGGCAGTTAATTTTCTTAATGCCTGGCTCATTAACCTTGCCTGTAGTCCCATCTTACTGTCTCCCATTTCTCCTTCTAACTCACTTTTTGGCACTAAGGCTGCAACAGAATCAATAACCACCACATCTAAAGCGCCTGATAATATAAGCCTGTCTGCAATTTCCAAAGCCTGCTCTCCATAATCAGGTTGAGAGATAAGCAGGTTATCAATATCTACTCCTAGTTTTTTTGCATATTCACTGTCGAATGCATGCTCAGCATCAATAAAGGCGCACATACCCCCCTTTTTTTGAGCCTCAGCTATAACATGAATGGCTAGCGTTGTTTTGCCAGAACTTTCAGGACCATAAATCTCAACAACCCTGCCTTTTGGTAAACCACCAATTCCTAATGCCATATCCAATCCTATCGAGCCGGTTGAAATAACCTCCTGTTCTACAATTCCCTTATCGCTCATCATCATTACCGATCCTTTTCCAAAATCTTTATCGATTTTGTCCATCGTTAATTTAAGTGCCTTAAATTTTTCTGATCTTTCTGTTTTTTCTAAATTGTCTGCTTTGCTCATTGTCTGAATTTTTTAGTTGATGTATCTGGTTTTGCGTTGTAAATGTAAATTCGGAACCAAAGATAATAGTTTAATTTTATCAACACTAATTATTTTAGTATTTTTTTGATAATTTTTTTAGCTGATGTTTTTGAGGTCAAAAAAAAGACCCATCCCGAGGAATCGGGACGGGGATGTGTTCAAGCATGAGAAAAATCCACAAAGGAAAATGAAATCTCCCTTTGGTCTCAAAAAGGTTCGGCTTTAAAAACGGGCACCAAAAAATTTGTAAGGCTTGCGCATAGGCGAACGTTTAAATTATATGACAAAGAGAAAACAGTTTTATGAACTAAACAATACCTCAAAGTGGTAATAAAAAAGCAAATATCGGCGATTTTGGGGATATATATAATTATAAAATTTAATTTCAAGGTAAAGTTTTCCAAATATATCCATACCGCTGTGAATATATTGATAGACTTTCGGGCAATATATAAAAAAAAGAGCCCTTACGAAAAGGGCTATTGAATTATTAACTTAATACTCAGAAATAAACTACAATTTGAAAACCGATTAAAAAGCGATTTGCTTTTCTTCGATCATTTTTCGAAGATTTAATAATGCATAACGCATCCGTCCAAGGGCTGTATTTACACTGCAATCAAGGATCTTTGAAATCTCCCTGAATTTCAGATCAGCAAAATGCCGAAGAATAATAATCTCTCTTTGATCTTCGGGAAGTTTACAAACCAGCTTCATGATCCTTTCGCTATTCTGTAGGTTCATGATCTTGTCTTCTACATTTGATTCAGAAAAATTCAAAACATCAAAAATATCGGCGCCTTCGGCTGTTCTGATAACTGGTTTACTTTTAGTTTTCCTGAAATGATCTACACACATGTTGTGTGCAATACGTAGTGCCCATTGGGCAAACTTGTTCTCTTCTTTGTATTTTCCTGCTTTCAGGGTTTCAATAATCTTAATAAAAAGATCCTGGAAGATATCCTCCGCCAGGTACTTGTCTTTTACCAATAAATAAATTGAAGTGAAAATGCGCTCTTTGTGCCTGTTTACTAAAATCTCCATGGCATAAGATTCGCCTTCTTTAAATAATGTAATAAGCTGTTCATCGGTTAGGGCAATAAGTTTTTTCATAAATGGTTGTTTGGTTTTTGTATAGGATAAAAAATTGGAAAACAAATATCAAAAAGAACGTATAAAGAAGGTGTAGGCCGTTATATATAAACAGTGTCGACACATTTCTAATTATTAATAGTTTCAGTTCAGCACCACTTCTTTTTCCAGCATCATTTTCCGCAGGTTGGCAAGTGCAAATTTCATACTGTCTAATGCTGTATTTAAGCTGCATTTCATAACACTTGCAATTTCATTAAAACTTAAATTGCCATAATGGTTAAGTAACATTACTTCTCGCTGATCATCAGGTAAAAGGTCAATCATGCTTTTAATCTTGCCGTGGCTTTCGTGGTAGTTTGTGTTTGTAAGTACAACGGGCACAGCAAAATCAATTGATGCTGATTGAGCTGTATTAATAGGAATATGATGTTTTGTATTACGGATATGTTCCATACAAAGATTTTGGGCTATCCGGTTGGCCCATTGCAAAAAATTACCTTCTTCTGAAGTTTTTCCTCCTATCATGTTATTGATGATACATATAAACACTTCCTGAAAGATTTCTTCTGCAACATGTTTGTCCTGCACCATATTATAAACCGATCGGTAAATTCTGTCTTTGTATAATTCAATAAGTGTGGCCATGGCATTGGCATCGCCCTGAAGATAGAATTGAATGAGCTTCTCATCAGTCATGCTGGTTTGGTAGTTCATAGGATTGTTCTGTTTGTTTGGATATTTGGATATTGGTAAAACCTGAGATAAAGGTGGCAAAAAAAAAAATAACGAATTGTAGCATGAGAAATTGATTTGGTATAGTAAGTTTTCTATAAATCAAAAGCGTTTCAAAAAAGAAGCTATTAAAATCTCTGGTCAGCCTTCGTACCTTCGCCAAATGAATTATTTAGATGAACTGAACGAACCGCAGCGGGAGGCGGTAATGCATGTGAACGGGCCCATCATGATCATTGCCGGGGCCGGGAGTGGCAAAACCAAAGTGCTTACCACACGTATAACCCATTTAATGGCGGCACATAAAATTGATAGTTTTAATATACTGGCACTTACTTTTACTAACAAGGCTGCCGCCGAAATGAAGGAAAGAGTGGAAAGAATCTTAGGTAATACAGAAGCCCGGAATTTATATATCGGAACTTTTCACAGCGTGTTTGCCAGGATATTGAGAGCAGAAGCTTCCAAGCTTGGATACCCATCTAACTTTACCATTTATGATACCGATGATGCGAAATCTGTTGTAAAAACTGTTGTAAACGAACTGGCACTTGATGATAAACATTACAAACCAAATGTAGTTTACAATCGCATCTCTTCTGCAAAAAATGCTTTGATAGGACCTGCAGAATATATGAACGACTGGGCATTACAACAGGAAGATAACCGGGCCAACCGTCCCGCCATAGGCCTGATATATGATGCCTATGTAAAGCGCTGCTTCAAGAACGGAGCAATGGATTTTGATGACCTGTTATTTAAAATGTACATCCTGCTTAAAAATTTCCCTGATGCACTAAGCAAGTACCAGCGCAAGTTCAAATACATCATGATTGATGAGTACCAGGATACCAATACTGCCCAATATGAAATTATTAAGCTGCTGGGCGCCATGCATGAAAATGTTTGCGTGGTTGGTGATGATGCTCAAAGTATTTACAGTTTTCGTGGAGCCACTATAGAAAACATTTTACAGTTTCAAAAAGATTATGATGAAGTGAAAGTAGTAAAGCTGGAACAGAATTACCGCAGCACCAAGAATATCCTGCATGTGGCCAATGAAGTGATCGGTAACAATAAAGGACAGATAGAAAAAAAATTATTTACCATTAATGAAGAAGGAGAAAAAATTTCATTGGTGCGTACCATGACGGATAATGACGAAGGAAAAATGGTGGCCGATACCATCCAGGAACAAAAACTCCGCAACCATTATTACAATAAAGATTTTGCCATACTGTACCGGACCAATGCACAGAGCCGCAGTTTTGAGGAAGCGCTGCGTCGCATGGGTATTGCCTACCGCATTTATGGAGGTATGAGTTTTTACCAACGCAAGGAAGTAAAAGATTTTATTGCCTACTTACGTTTGGTTGTAAATCCAAGAGATGAGGAAGCACTAAAGCGCATCATCAACTTCCCCGCCAGGGGTATTGGTAAAACAACAGTTGATAAAGCAGTATTGTATGCCAATGAAAATAACCTGAGCATGTGGGATATCATCAGCAATGCTGCAAAGTATGGTTACAAAAGCGGAACCCTTGAAAGCATCGACAACTTTGTAATAATGATAAAAATGTTTCAAAGTGAATTGCCCAAAAAGAATGCTTATGACCTGGCGGTCATCGTTGGTAAAAGCACAAACATAGTTAAAGAGTTATTTAATGATAAAACCACCGAAGGTTTGGCCCGGTATGAAAACGTACAGGAATTATTGAACTCCATCAAAGAATTTACCGACACAACCTCCCCAAACCCCTCCGAAGGAGGGGCTTTAGAAGACCCTGCAAAATCAACAGGCCCATCCGAACTTGCAGTATCTGAAGTTCCCCCTTCGGGGGCGGAGGGGGCCGGTTTAGGTGCTTACCTGCAGCAGATTGTACTGTTAACTGATGCAGATGATGAAAAAGGAAATGATGATGTTGTAAAACTGATGACCATTCATGCAGCAAAGGGTCTTGAGTTTCCTGTGGTATTTGTGGGTGGACTGGAGGAAACACTTTTCCCTAATGCTATGTCGATCAATACCAGGGAAGAGCTGGAAGAAGAACGTCGCTTATTCTATGTAGCCATCACCCGTGCCAAGCATAGGTTATGGATGAGTTATGCCAATGCCCGTTATCGCTTTGGACAATTGCAGCAAAATGACCCCAGTCGTTTTTTAGAAGAGATATCAGAAAATTATGTAGATAAAAGCTATGCCGGCGGAGCTGCCAATAATGGCGGTGGGTGGAACCAGGGTGGCGCAAGGGAAAGAATGCAACGCAACTTTGGTGCTGGCGGATGGAACGCTGCACAACGTGCCGAAAAGCAATACGGCGCTCCGCCTGCAAAAAAACCTGCGGAAACATTTTACTCAAAGCCTGCAACATCAAAAGCTGTTGAACATACCCCATCCGAAAATTTTGAACCCAGTGATACAGGTAATTTACAGGTGGGTAATAAAGTAGAGCATATGAAATTTGGTTTTGGCGAAGTAATGAAAATGGAAGGCGCTGCACATAACCCCATTGCTACAGTAAATTTTGATTTGAATGGAGAGAAGAAGATCATGTTGAATTATGCAAAGCTGAGAATTGTGGAATAATCTTTTTTATAGCAGAGAATCGGAGAAAATGAGGTTACGCAGATTTTTTTCCTTTGTGTATTCTCTTTAACTCATTTTCTCTGCGTTGAAACCTCTTTCGAAATCCGAAAAATATCCCTTTTAACAGCCTTTTCAAACCAAAACAACGCAATTCTTGTTAGTTTTGTAGTTGAATTTTTAAACGCAGTATATGATCAAAACAGGAAACCCGGTAATCAGTATTTATACCGAAATGACACCAAACCCGGAAACAATGAAATTTGTGGCAAACAAATTATTATACCCGGGTAAAAGCATTGACTTTGCAGACGAAGCAAGTGCCAAGCCATCGCCACTGGCCCAGGAGCTGTTCACTTTTCCCTTTATTAAAGCAGTATTTATTGCCAGTAATTTTATTACGCTCACAAAAACAGCAGAAACAGAAGACTGGCAGGATGTAATCCCTTCTATCAAACAATTTTTAAAAGAATACCTCGAAGAAGGAAAGGTTGTTGTGAACGATGATGAAGTAGCTGTGATGAAATCTGAAAGCAGCAATACTGTTCATGCAGATGATGACGATGTGGTAAAACGCATTAAAGAGTTATTGGAAAATTATGTAAAGCCTGCTGTTGAAATGGACGGCGGTGCCATTCAGTTTAAAAGTTACGAAGATGGTAAGGTAAATTTAATGATGCAGGGAAGTTGCAGTGGTTGCCCATCCAGCATGATCACCTTAAAAGCCGGCATTGAAGGCATGATGAAGCGTATGATACCTGAAGTAAAAGAAGTTGTGGCAGAGGCTGAATAGTTTATGCATAGCATCCTGCGGATAATTTATTGGCAAAGCATCTCGTTTATTGGGATGCTTTTTTTATTTTAGTATGATGAAAATATTTTTATTTTTCTCTGCCCTGTGCCTGTTTGCATTTTCTTCTGTTGCACAATTAACCGACCGGGAAATTTATGATTTAAAAGCCGGAAGAGTTAAAACCGATAACAGCTACATTTATTATTTGCCTTTTGCAAAAGGCAGTAAGTTTTTATTGATACAGGCTTACAACAGCAAAATGAGCCACACAAAAGAACTGAGCCTCGATTTTAAAATGAACCAGGGGAGTAAAATATGTGCGGCAAGGGAAGGCATCGTTATTGCTGTAAAAGATGATAGTGAAGCGGGTGGATTAAACAGCAGTTATTTAAATGAAGGAAATCATATCATCATCAGGCACGGGGATGGCAGTGCGGCCATGTACTGGCATTTACAAAAAGATGGTGTTTTGGTTAATGCCGGAGATTCGGTTAAAAAAGGGCAACTGATCGGTTACAGCGGTAACACAGGTTATACAGCTTTTCCTCATTTACATTTCCAGGTGCAGGATAAAAATGGCAATGATATTGCAACAAGGTTTTTAACTAAAAAAGGAGTAATCTATCTGCAGCCATCTAAATACTATAAAAGTGTACATGAATAAATTAATAACAGCAGTTTTGGCTCATCGTTTTTATTTACAGTCGTGCTGTATTTCTTTGTTTACTTTAACTGGCTGCGCCATTAGCAATCATCCTCAGCGCCATGAAATTAAAATGCTTCAAAAAGGCATCATTAAAGATGATACCAGTTTTGTATACCAGCTTCCTTATGAAGAAAACAAAAGTCATTTACTGGTTCAGGGATACTTCAGCATGTTCACCCATAAGCACCGGGCAGCGCTGGATTTTAAATTAAAAACCGGTACAAAGATCTGTGCTGTAAGAGATGGCGTGGTAATAAGAATTAAAGATGATGGGAAAAGAGGAGGCACTCATGTAAAATACAGGTCGCATGGAAACTATATTGTGATACAGCATGAGGACAGCAGCAGGTCGGGCTATTGGCATTTGCAGCACAATGCTGTGTTTGTAAAAGTGGGCGACACTGTAAAAGCAGGGCAGCCAATTGGTTTAAGCGGAAAAACGGGCTATACTTATTTTCCGCATTTGCATTTTATTGTTTGGCGATACGACAGGAACGGGAAATGGACTCAGGTTGGCACCCGTTTTAATACCTCCAAAGGAATCCGTTATCTTCGGCCTTTAAGATATTACCGAAAATAAAGTAAACCTCAATTTGAGCTTAGCCGAAATTTATCAACAGTTCATCATAGATATTCAACATACCACCTGGTACGAATATGTTGCTGTGTTTGCAGGTATTGCCAGCGTATGGTATAGCCGTGCAGAGAATATACTGGTGTATCCTGTTGGACTGATCAATACTATTATCTATATCTATATAAGTTTTGAAGGACATCTCCTGGGAGAAGCCTCAGTGAATTTATACTATACCATTATGAGCATTTCGGGCTGGTACATGTGGACAAAGAAAGACCAGCAAAAAAAACGGGTACTTCATATAACTTACTCCAATAAGAAACAATGGCTGCAGCAGGTCTTGTTCTTCCTGTTTTTTTATTGCAGCATATTTGCAGCACTCACTTATTTTAAAACAGCATTTTTTGAAGGTGTGATCCCCTGGGCCGATGCCTTAGCTTCTGCTACTGCTTTTACCGGCATGTGGCTAATGACCAAAAAGAAAGTAGAAAGCTGGTACTGGTGGATCGCAACTAATATTTCGTCCATTCCTTTGTATTTTGTAAAACACTATGTTTTCACCAGTCTTTATTATCTTATCCTCCTAGTAATGGCAGTATTTGGTTTATGGGAGTGGATGAAAAAAGCCCGTCTGCCGAACGGGCAGGCAAAACAAACAAAACATGAGTTACTGTAAATATATCAGTTCGCTTAAGCCTGGCGAACAAACTGCCCATAAGCTCTATCACGATACCCAATATGGTTTTCTTATTGATGATGACAATGAATTGTTCTGCCGGCTCGTTTTAGAAATTAACCAGGCAGGCCTTAGCTGGACCACCATTTTAAATAAGCAGGAGAATTTTCGCAAAGCCTATCACAATTTAGATATAAAAAAAGTGGCTGCCTATAAAGAAATGGATTTTGAAAGGCTGATGAACGACGCAGGCATCATCCGTAACAGGCTTAAAATAAATGCAGCCATAGAAAATGCAAAAACCATTCTTGCTGTACAGCAAGAATATGGTTCGTTTAAAAAATGGCTGGCGCATCATCATCCCTTAACAAAGGAAGAATGGACAAAACTCTTTAAAAAAACATTTAAGTTTACAGGAGGGGAGATCGTGAATGAATTTATCATGAGCACGGGTTACATCAGCGGCGCACATGATAATGATTGTGCTGTTTACAAAAAAGTATTAAAGTCAAAACCTATGTGGAATGCGAAATAAAAAAACCTGGCTCATTATTAAAGCATGCATTATTCTTTTGTTTACCGTTGTGATATTTGCTATGCCCACGGAAGATAGTTTCAGGAAATGGATGCGTTTTATTATGCTCACCGTTTTTGTAATTAGCTTTATCATTGATCTAACAGCATACAGAAAAAACAGGACTTGAAAAAGATCGTCATCATCGGGCCCGAATCAACAGGTAAAAGCACGTTGTGCAAACAATTGGCAGCGCATTATCATACCAGCTGGGTAAAAGAGTATGCCAGGGAATATCTTTTAAAAAACGGAACCAATTATAGTTTTGAAAACCTGCTTGAGATCGCAAAAGGGCAAATAGAAGAAGAGGAATTGGGAATTAGGGATTGGGAAACCACAAACCTCAAACCACAAACTACAAACCACAAACCGGTTTTCATCGACACCGATATGTACGTAATGAAAGTATGGTGCGAATTTGTTTTTGATAAATGCCATCATTGGATACTGAACCGCATTGCAGAAAGAAAATATGACCTGTACCTGCTATGTAATATTGACCTGCCTTGGGTAAAAGATGAGCTGAGAGAATATCCTGACCTGATAAACAGGCAAAAATTGTATTGCTATTATAAAGACATCATGGTAAATCAAAATGTTCCCTGGATTGACATTAGCGGGAGTTATGAGGAAAGATTAGAGAAAGCAATAAGCGGCCTCTCCCTCCATCTCCCTCTCCGGTAGAGAGGGAGCGGTACATTAAACATATTCTAACATTTTATTTTCCACATCTACATTAGTTCCTTATTCGTCAATGAAGCGAACTGTATTCTTTTTAATAAAACATAATCGTCGCTTTTTTCTTCTCCATTTCCTCTCCCCCCTGGGAGTGGACAGGAGTGGGGCTTCGGGTTTTTACTTTATCAACTCCTGCACATCCGGGTCGCCAGCCAGGTTATACATTTGCCTTACAATATTCCCTGAACGTCCTGCTACATACCGGCTTGGTGGTTTTACGGTATAGCGTTTCGGATTGGGCAGGCAGGCTGCTATCTGTGCGGCTTCTGCCATGGTAAGGTCCTTTGCATTTTTATTAAAATATTTTTTTGCAGCAGCCTGCACACCAAATATACCCGGGCCCATTTCTGCAATATTCAGGTAGCGTTCAAGTATCGTTCTCTTTGTCCATACGCCTTCAATAGAGAAAGTAAAAAATATTTCTATCCCTTTTCTTAAAAAGCCGCCGCCCTGGAACAGGAAAATATTTTTGGCAACCTGCTGGCTGATGGTGCTTGCGCCCCTTACCTTATTGGGATGGCGCTTATTATATTTTATAGCTTTCTTAATCGCTTTCAAATCAAAGCCATCATGATCAGGAAAAAGCTGGTCCTCGCTGGCAATTACTGCAAGCTTTATATTATCGCCCATATTATTATAACTCACATAATCCCTGCTCAAGCCATTGCCTTGTAAAATACTTCCAACCTGTGTTAAGGTAATGGGTGGGTTAAAAATGAACCCCAATAATAAATATAAAGTAGAAGAAATGTAAGCTATAAAAAATGCTTCCTTTAAAATAACAGCAGCCTTCTTTACAAAATCAATACGGCGCAGCCAGAAAAAATAGAGGAGGCCAATAACCACTGTTGCACCCAATACAACCAGCATTTTTGTTTTAAGATTGGTAACGGGGAAATCGGAAACAGAAAATTTTTGAATGATAAAAAACAGAAACCAGCTGATATGTACAATAAAAATCCAGAAAAAAATCTTTTTCATCAGCAGCCATGCTTTTCTCATTCGTTCCGGTTTAGGTTTACTGCAATATAAAGATTAACGCTGCACATTACTCATATCCATATATACCAGTTGATATTTTTTACCGATGGGGATAGCGTTGCCGCTTTTTTTACCTTTCGACATAAAATAACCAAGTGTGCCCAGCCCAACCGAGGTAAATAATAAAGGTGCGCTGAATTTTTCTTTATCGGCAACATACACAACGCCACTTGCCAGTGTAAGTAAAGCGCCTCCACCAAATAAAGCAGCGCCGCTTCCCCTCGTATTGAAATTGGTTTTTTCTTTTCGTCCTATTGCCGCTATCTGGTTATAATGATATTTATACCGGTAGCTGCTGGCAGTATCAATAATATAAGTGCCGATGGTTGTTGGCAGGTACCTGATGATGAATTCCTGTAAGTACAGCGTATCATTCTTTATTCCGTTGATATGTGCATTGATATAAGCGCCGCTTTCTGATGTAAATGAAATATCGCCGCCGCTGAAAAACTTGTCAATGGTTTTATTCTTTTTCTTAAGCAGGATAAAATCTGCAGATTGGCAAAATGAAAGTACGGGTATCAGCAGCAGGATCGGCAGTAACAGTTTCATACAGCAAAATAAAAGTGAAATCAAGTAAGACAAAAACTTTACTGTTAATCTTTTACCAATGTATAAATGATGCCTGCTAATATTACAAAACCAAAGATTAGATACAAGGCCCCCGATACCCGGTTGATGATAAGCACTACGCGGTTGCTTAATTTTTTACCAATGTAGCCGGCGCCTAAAACCTTACCAATATCGGCAAGCATGTTTACACCCAGGCAGGTAACAAAAATAATAATGCGGTCATGAAAAGAATACACGGTGGCCAGTGAGGCCGCCATTATCACCCAAAAAGAAATTACAGCCGGGTTCAAAGTATTAATGATAAAACCCGAGCTCAAAATGGCGAAATAATTTGTACGCTTGCCCGTAGGTGTATATACATCTCCGGCAAGTTCAACAGCTTCTCTTTGTTTGCGGGGTTCTATCTTTTTAAAGAATGCAAAGTAAATGCCCATACCAATTAAAAAACAGCAGCCTGCAATACCGATGGGAATTTTAAAATCAAGTAAAACTTTTATAGCCTCGCTGAACCCATTACTGAGCCCAACCCAGATCAGGTCACTTATCCATACACCAATTATAAAACTAAAGCCACCCTTGCGGCCGTGATTTATACTTTGTTTAATAATGGTAAATATTACAGGACCAACAGAAAATATCAGTAGTAAACTTATAGCAAGTCCTTTTAAAAAAGCATCAACCATCCGCTAATTTAAGAAACGATTCTTATTATGATTCATTTAACAGTTATATAAACAATCTACCCTGCGATTCTGCGTTTCAAAAAAAATAAAATTTTTTATATGAGTATATGGCTACAAACTGAATACGGCATAGCATTTGCGAAGCCTTAATCAAATGCCAATACACTGCTTTCATTACATAAACTTAAAAAGTAAACCGTTTGAAAGTAAGCACTATAACCACAGCCATTGTATTATCCCTTGTATTTATTGCAATAAAAAGTAATGCCCAGTTTTATAAAGATATGAGCGTGGGCCTTAATGGGGGTATGTATGTTTACCAAGGCGATCTTGCGCCTTCCCAGTTCGGCTCCTTTAAGACCATAACACCGGGTTTTTCCCTTTTTGTTACAAAGCCCATCAATAGTTTTCTTGCTGCAAGGGTACATGTTTCAATAGCTAAACTAAAAGGCAACGAAAGCCTGTATAATAATCCTGAGTACAGGCAGCAACGGAATTTTGCTTTTAACACCCCGTTAAAGGAGTTTTCGGCCCAGTTAGTATGGAATATTTTAGGTAAGAATTACGAAAGCAACGGGTTCAGTCCTTATGTGTTTTCAGGTGCAGGTGTTTCGTTCATTAATGTAAAAAAAGATTACAGCAGGCTGGACCCCGCCGTTTTTGGAGATGGCTCAACGGTATACTCAGGGCTGGTGGCCGATAATGCCCATGGAACTCCACGTACACTTTTATCGGTTCCTGCAGGTCTTGGGGCAGAGTATTCCATATCCAACAGGTTTTCTGTTAATGTGGAAACTTCTTACCGGTTTATTTTTACTGATTACCTGGATGGATTCAGTCAATCGGCAAGCCCCAAATACCATGATCATTATCACAGTACCTCAGCCGGTATCATTTATAAATTTGGAAAGAAGGAGAACGGTAATGTTGGTTGTCCTGTTGCTATGTTTTAAGAGATTTTTCCGGTATCTAAAAAGGCTTGCCATTCTTCCAGCATTTTTCCTTTTAGCACCCTGGGAAATTTATGCTGACCACCAATTTTGCCTTTGAGTTCCATAAATTTCATAAAAGTACTTTCGGGCAATACTTTTACCATTACATCTTTCAGGGCGTGTTTACGCTCAACATCATAGTCGTCATTAAGCTCTTTCAGCTTAGCATCTATACGGCATTTTAATTCTGCTTCATCTACTTTATCGTCGGTGGCCACGTACCACTGGTGTGCAAAAAAAGTTCCGTGCGGCACTCCGGCAACAGTAAACTCGGGGATGTATATATTCAGGTCTGATGCTACCACTTCAATGGCTTTATTCATATTATCTACACTCAGGTGCTCGCCAACCAGGCTCAAAAAATGTTTGGTACGGCCGGTAATTACGATCTCACTTCTTTCCCTGTCAACAAGCCTCACCGTATCGCCAATAGCATATCGCCAGGCGCCCGCATTGGTACTGATGAGTATGGCATAGTCTTTATTTTCTTCTATCTCATCAATCATATAAGCTTCGGGCTCATCTACCATATTGCCTTCTGTATCAAAATTATGCTGGTCAAAAGGCACAAATTCAAAAAACACATTATTGTTAAGGGACAGGTGCATGCCAGCTGGATCCTGCCGGTTTTGATAAGCTAAAAAACCTTCGCTGGCCAGGTAGGTCTCAATATAGGTGATCGGTTTGCCCAGTAATTTTTCAAATCCTCTTTTATAAGGTTCCATCGCTACACCACCATGTACATAAAAGGCAAGGTTGGGCCACATTTCATGAATATGCTTCAATTCATATTTCTCAATGATCTTCTCCATGCACAATTGCAGCCAGGCCGGTACGCCCACAATAAAACCAATATCCCAGTTAGGCGCATTATTTACTACCTCTTCAAGCTTTTTAGCCCAGTCTTTTTCTTTAGCAATCTTTTTACCAGGCTTATACAGTCCCAACCCCAGGAACCAGAATGGAATATTTTTTTGCTGAATACCGCTCAGGTCACCTGCAAAATACGTTGGGCCTTTTTGTAATTGTGTACTGCCGCCCAAAATGAGCCAGCCTTTTCCGGCAGCACTTTTAGGCACATTGGCAAAACGGGTAAAGCTGATCAGTTGTTTAAAACTCGTAATGGTATTGCTTCTTATAAGGTCTTTGGTAATGGGGATGTATTTGCTGGTTGCATCGCTGGTGCCGCTGCTGAGCGCAAAATATTTTATAACCCCTGGCCAGCAAACATCCGGGCTGCCATCTTTCGCCTTATACCACCAGGCATCATATATCTTATTATAATCAAAGGTGGGTACCTGCTGCTGAAATTCTTTTCCCGGGTGATTGCTCATCAGGATATTATCAAAGCGATAGCGTTGGCCAAACTCTGTAAATCTTGCTTTTTTTAGAAGTTTTTTAAGCACTTTTATTTGCTGGCTGCGGGGGTTACTTATAGGTATGTTCAGTGCCCGGGCAATAGATTTAGGAAGTTTGATATCAAATATCGCCATCTGCAGTTATAAAGGTTAAAGAACAAAGATAAAGAAAAAACAGCCCCCCTCCGGCCTCACCACCCTACCTCCTCTCCAAAAGAGAGGAGGCGGTACATCAAACATGTCCAAACATTTTATCTTCCACATCATCATTAGTTCTTTATTCATCAATTATGCAATCGCTATTTGTTTTTCTCATCAAAACATGATCTACGCTTTCATTCTCCAGTTTCCTCTCCCCGTCCGAACGGCTTGGCCGGGCGGGCTTTGGAGAGGCCCGCCCGGATGACTCAGTCGGACGGGGGTTGGGGTGAGGCTGGGGCTGAGATGAGGCAGTTGTTTTGGCTAACCATTTATAATCAGTAAATTTGTTTTCTAAAAAACGAAGTTATATGAAGAAGATCTTTATTATGGTTGCGCTAACGCTCAGCCTCTTCAAGGCCCAGGCCGATGAAGGTATGTGGTTGCCTATGTTATTAGGCCAGCAGGTTTACAATGACATGGTAAAAAAAGGATTAAAACTTACCAAAGAACAGTTGTACTCCATCAACAAGGCTTCAATAAAAGATGCCATCATCATTTTTGCTGGAGGCTGTACCGGCGAGATCGTCAGCAGCCAGGGTTTGATCTTTACCAATCACCATTGCGGCTACGGGGCAATCTCTGGAGCCAGTACGGTTGAGCACAATTATTTACGCGACGGGTTTTATGCATACAATAAAGACCAGGAAATAAAAACGAATCTTACCGTTCAGTTTTTAGACCGCATTGTAGATGTTACCAAAGAAGTGGAAGATCAATTAAAAGGATTAACCTATGCTGAGCGGGTGAAAAAAATAACTGACATTTATAAATCTATTACAGATAAAGTTGCCGATAAAGAAAATGAACTGGCCGGAAGAGTTTATCCCATGTTCAAAGGTAATCAGCACATCATGTATGTATACAAAACTTACAGGGACATCCGCCTCGTAGGTGCACCTCCTGAAAGTGTTGGTAAATTTGGCGGTGATACGGATAACTGGGAGTGGCCCCGTCATACCGGTGATTTTTCTGTGTTCCGTGTTTACAGCAGTAAAGATGGAAAGCCTGTTGCATACAGTCCAGACAACGTACCGATGAAACCAAAACATTTTTTACCCGTAAGCATCAAAGGTTTTAAAGATGGCGATTTTGCCATGATCTATGGTTACCCCGGCGGTACCACCCGTTACGAAACCAGCTATGGTATTAAATTGAAAAACGAGATTGAGAATCCTTCACTGGTTGGGTTAAGAGATATACGCCTGAAGTATATGTATGAGCAGATGATAAAAGATCCTGCAGTTAAATTAAAGCTGGCCGATAATTATGCAGGTGTTGCCAATTACTGGAAATTCTTTGACGGCGAAACAAAACAGCTTATCAAGTATAAAGTGTTTGATCAAAAGCAGAAAGAGGAAAGTAAATTTAATGCATGGGCAAAAGGAAAACCTGAATATGAAAATGTGCTGGCTGATTATGCAAAGAACTATGCAGCATGGACACCTTATAGTAAACAGCGCCAGTACCTGAATGAAGGTATACTGGGTTCTCCATTAGCGGGAGCAGCGTCCCGTTTAATTTCGCTGGAAGATAAATTGATAAAAACCAATACGACAAAGGCTGAATTAACCAAGGCCCTTGAAGCGGCTACAGCAGCACGTTCAGCATTTTTAGCAGGCGAAGACCTTCCAAGTGATGAAAAGATAATGGCACAAACAGTTTGGATGTTTTACAATGATGTAGACAAGAGCCAGCACCCGATCGGATTTTACGAAGGCGTTAAAGCCAACTATGGCAGCCTTGCCAGTGATATGACCTTTAAGAACTGGGCCCGTGATGTATTTGCAAAAACAATGTTGCTTGATGATACAAAATGGAAGGCATTTACAGATAATCCAACAGCAACAGCTTTGCAGGAAGATCCAGCCTTTGCTTATGCAGCTGCCTTCTTAAAGAATTATACCGGTAAATATTCAACCCTGTTTGCAGATTTCCGTAACAAGAATGATGAGCTGGGAAGATCGTACTTAAAGGGTATCATGGAAATGAACCCTGCAGCAGCCAGTAAAATGTATCCCGATGCAAATTTCAGCATGCGGGTAAGTTATGGTGCTGTAAAAAGCTACCGCCCAAGAGATGCGGTGTTCTATGATTATGTAACTACAAGCAAAGGTGTTTTGGAAAAATACAAGCCAGGAGACTATGAATTTGACCTGCCTGCCAAGCAGGTAGAATTACTTAGGAAAAGGGATTTTGGTCAATATATTGATAAACGTACCAACGACCTGGTTGTTGGTTTTATTACCACTAACGATATCACTGGTGGAAACAGTGGCAGCCCGGTAATTGATGGCAGCGGAAATTTAATCGGACTTGCATTTGACGGCAACTACGAAGCCCTTAGCCATAAAATTGCTTTTGACAAAGACCTTAACCGCACCATTAATGTGGATGTGCGTTATGTACTTTGGTGCATTGATAAATTAGGTGGTGCTAAGAATATTATTGATGAGTTGAAGCTGGTGAGGTAAGCATTTATTCAAAGATATTTTGAACCGTTCTGTAAAAAGCAGGACGGTTTTTTTATACCTTCACTACATGTCAATACATAATATAGAATTCAAAGCAACTGCAAATAACCTTGTGGCAATGCAAGCCTTGCTGCAGCAACATGATCCATTATTCATTGGTGAAGATCACCAAATTGATACCTACTTTAATGTACAATCCGGTCGTTTAAAATTAAGAGAAGGTAATATTGAAAATGCATTGATACATTACGAACGGGAAGATTTTGCAGGAGCCAAATCAAGCCATGTTCTGTTATATCAACACCAGCCCGATAAAACACTGAAAGAGATACTCATCAAAACCCTCGGCATAAAAGCTGTGGTTGATAAAAGAAGAAAGATCTATTTTATCAACAATGTAAAATTTCATTTTGATACGGTTAATGGCCTTGGGACCTATATTGAAGTGGAAGCCATTGATAAGGATGGAAGTATTGGTAAAGAAAAACTGCAGGCGCAATGTGATGAGTATGCAGCATTGTTTAATATTTCTAAAGAAGATTTTTGTTCGCTTTCTTACAGCGATATGATTTTAGAAAAGCCTGATTAATCAGCAGTATTCTCCTGCATCTGTCATGCTGAGGTACGAAGCATCTCAATCATTGCAAAGGAGATCCCTCGTGCCTCGGGATGACAAACGGTATGTATCTTTGCCCCATGGCAGAAGACTTAACGATCATCAGCGGCAGCAAAGCCGAAATTTATCAATCGCTTATCCCCCAAATAAAGGCCCTGCTTGATGGTGAGCCCGATTTAATTGCCAACCTGGCCAATGTTAGTGCAGCTTTGAAAGAGCAGTTTGGATGGTTGTGGGTGGGATTTTATTTAGTAAAACCCTCCTCAGCTAAATCTATGGATGACGAGTTAGTGCTGGGCCCGTTTCAGGGACCGGTTGCCTGCACAAGAATAAAAAAAGGCCGTGGCGTATGTGGGGCAGCCTGGCAAAATGCTGAAACTTTGATCGTTGCCGATGTTGAAAAATTCCCGGGACATATTGCATGCAGCAGTTTATCAAGATCGGAGATTGTTATACCACTTATTAAGAACGGAGAAGTTATTGGGGTGCTTGATGCGGACAGTGAGGAGCTGGACCAGTTTAATGAAACGGATAAAAAGTATCTGGAAGAGATTATTGGACTAATAGATTTGGGCTAAGAGGACAAAAGAGAAAAGGAGGCAAAGAAGTAGCGTTCAATCATTTGAATCTCCTTCAGCTTATTTCCTCTTTTGTCCTCTTAGCTTTTTTGTTTTACGCCCCTTCAGAAGGAGCATCTTTCCAGCCCCACAAATACCTGCAGGCATAAGTTCTGTACGGGCTCCATTTTTTTGAAATCACGAGCATTTTTTCCTTCATCGCTTTTTTATCAGAAGCATCAATATTGTAGAGTTTACAGATTGCCTGTTGAATACCCAGGTCATCCAAAGCAAATACATCTTCTCTCCCAAGCGTAAACATCAGCACCATTTCCACTGTCCATTGGCCCACACCTTTTATCTGCGTAAGGTAACTGATCAGCTCCTCGTTACTCATCTTATACAGTTTTGCATCCGTGATCTTCTCCTCAATGAAAAAATTGCAGACATTTAAAACATAATTTGCCTTGGCGTTGCTGAGGCCAATGCTTCTTAATGTTTCAAATGGGGTTGCAGCAATCTCTTCAGCTGTAGGTTTTTTGCTCTTGTATAGATTTATAAACCGTTGCTGAAAAACATCAGCAACCTTGGTACTTAGCTGCTGACTCATGATGGAGTTGCATAAATGCAGGTAAACCCTTTCCCTTTTTGCCAATACAAATGGTTCCTGCAGTTCAAGAATTTTTTTTAGCTTTTTATCTTTTGATAGATGAATGATGTGTTCCATTTTAACTGGCTATTTCTCTTATATTTCATTTTTGGACTAAGAGGCCAAAGGAGAAAAGGAGGAAAAAGAGTTGGTAAAAAAATACTATTTTCTTTTTTTGCCTTTCTCATTTTTGAGCTAAGAAAATAAAAAGGAAAGAAGTTAGCGAAGAAAACCATTTCTTCTTTTACCTACTTTTCTCTTTCAGCTCTTTGTTAATTTTATCGCTTTGTTCTTTGCCTGCTTATCTCTTTAGTCTGCCATGATTATTAAAAACCCTGTGAATGCCTTCTTTCATTAATTCAACTTTGAAGTTAAGTAACATTCCATATTTAAGGTTCAAGAGAGTAAGGTGCGTTCTTATTCGTTTAAAATAAACCGGAGGCAGCGGATGCAAAGTTTTTAATTCTAGTACAAGCATATCTTCTACCAACAAATCCAGTTTATAAGCATTGTCGATTTTCAACTCATCGTAAACAATCGGCAACTGAATTTGTCTTTCTACTTTAAACCCAAGCCTATTCAATTCATAATATAATATCTCTTCGTATACCCTTTCATAAGAACCAGGCCCGATTCTAGAGTGTATTTTAATACACAGCCCTATTACAATATCAGTAAGTTTATCTATGTCCAACATTTGTATTTTAATACTTTTGACCTAAAAAGAAACAGCCTAACCTAAAACCTTTCCTCATTCTTCTCATTCTTCTCTTTTTTCCCTCCTTTTCTCTTTTTTCCTCTTAGCCAATGCCCCAGCTCATTTCCCCACCTTTTTCATCTTTTAAATTGATTCCTATTGTTGCCAATTGGTTTCTAATCTTATCGCTCGTAGCAAAATCTCTTTTGGCCTTTGCTTCCTTTCTTATTTCTATCAATAGTTCCATAGCTCCTTTCAATACTTCGTTATCAGCAGCAACAGTATTCTGAAGGCCAAAAACATCCTCTAAATAAGCTTTAAATTTTTCCTGAAGTAATGATAAGGTTGTAGCAGAAATTGCATCCTCTTTTATTAATCCATCTTTTATGGAGTTTATAACCGGCACCAATTCAAACATACTGCCCAAAACTTTTGCGGTATTAAAATCATCATTCATATACTCATCAAATTCACTAATCAGCTTATTCACTTTTTCATCAAGCTCTGCATCTGTCGCTAACTGCTCATTGCTATTTGCCAGCTTCTTCAACACCTCATAAGCATCCCATAATCTTTTTAATCCTTTTTCTGAGGCCTGCAAAGCTTCGTTGCTGAAGTCAAGCGTGCTGCGGTAATGCGTCTGCATCATAAAAAAGCGTACCGTCATCGGTGCATAGGCTTTTTCTAAAAGTGGATGGTTACCAGTAAATAATTCTTCGGGCAAAAATCCATTGCCTAAAGATTTACTCATCCTTGTTCCGTTAACCGTAAGCATATTGGTATGCATCCAGATATTGGCAGGGCTGGTATGGTAGCAGGCCTGGCTTTGTGCAATTTCATTAGTATGATGCGTTGCCGCAAGGTCCATTCCACCGCCGTGTATGTCGAATTGCTTTCCTAAATATTTTTCACTCATAGCTGAGCACTCAATATGCCATCCCGGAAAACCCATGCCCCAGGGACTTGGCCATTGCATCAAATGCTCGGGCTTTGCTTTTATCCATAAAGCAAAATCCAGCCTGCCCCGCTTTTCATCCTGTCCACCAAGCTCTCTCGTTCCTTCAAGCAGGTCTTCCATTTTACGATTGGTGAGAATGCCGTAAGGTAGCTCCTTGTTATATTTTTCTACGTCAAAATAAATGGTGCCGTTCACTTCGTAAGCATAGCCATTGGCCAGTATCTGTTTGGTGATCTCTATCTGTTCAGCAATATGCCCTGTAGCAGTAGGTTCAATAGATGGCGGCAGGTTATTCAGTAACTGCATTACATGATGAAAGCCCAGGGTATATTTCTGAACGATCTCCATCGGCTCAACCTTTTGCAGCCTTGCCAGTTTACTGAATTTATCATCGCCTTCATCCCTGTCGCCTTCCAAATGGCCGGCATCAGTAATGTTACGGACATAGCGCACTTTATACCCGAGGTAAACCAAGTAGCGGTAAATGATATCGAAAGAAATAAAAGTGCGGCAATTGCCCAGATGTACATCGCTGTAAACGGTTGGCCCGCAAACATACATGCCCACATGATCAGGCGTAAGTGGCTTGAAAACTTCTTTTTCTCTTGATAAGGTGTTATATATTTTTAATGGCATAATTGTGTTTTGTGTTCTTCAGATGCCGGGATTGTAATTAAACATCAGCATTAAAATAAAAAGAAATGTAAATATATTTTTTACAAAGATATTAAGCAATGCCGCAAGGGCAACAGAAATATTGGTATGTGTGTAATGCTTTCATGCAGGGCGCTAAGGTATTACTTTTTGCCCAATTGCATATCTGTTATAATAGGAAAGTGATCGCTCAGCTTTTTTTTGATCCGTAAGAACTGGTTTACCTCAAACCTTTCGTCAACAAAGATATTATCGATGCGAAGCACCGGCGATATACCACTAAAAGTACGGCCCAGGCCATTTCCTTTTTCTGTAAAGGCATTTTTCATATTACCCCCAATGGTATGGTAGGCATAACTGTTGGGCACATCATTAAAATCGCCGCTGATAATAACAGGATAAGGGCTGTTGTTAATCTCTGCCTGTATCCGCTCTGCCTGCACCTGTCTTCTTAAAAATCCCCTTTTAAACTTTGCAATTATATTCTTTGATTCCTTAAGGGCGCTTTTATCTTCTACCGACGGTTTTTCAATATATTTTAAGTTGGAGTTGCTGAACCTTAAAGACTGCAGGTGAAGATTAAACACCCGGATGGTATCTGTTCCTTTTACAATATCCACATATTGAAAAATGGAATTGTAATCATGGGGATACCAGGTTTTGGTCATTTTATTAATGATGGGATACTTTGAAAAAATAATAATGCCGAAATGAGCATAACCCCAAAAATCTTCTTTGCGGTTATAAGAATAATGATAATTGCTGAAATTGAGTTTTTGTAAAAACGCATCCATATGCCCATGATCGGTTACGGCACTATCTTCTGCAACCATTTCCTGGAAACAGGCAATATCGGGTTGGTACTCATTTATCAAAGCAAGCATTTGGTTTTGTAACTGCGGATGCTTTTTATTATCCAGGGTATTGAACTGGGCCACATTCCAGCTCATTACCCGTAAATCATTTTGCTGTTTTGTTTTTGAGAATGATTGGGTAAAACGCAGGGGTACAATATTGGTTATTGGTTTATAGGCCAGCAGGATAACCACAACTGAAATTAATGCGCCAAGAGGTTTGGTAAACAACCAGAAAAAAATAAATGCCAGCAGCAGCAGGAAAAAATAAAAAGTAGTGAGGGTAAGGAACCCAACAGGCCACAATAATTTAGGATTAAACAAATACCCGTAACATCCCAATAAAAAAAGTATTGCTGTAAAAATATTCACAACAATAAAGAAGCGTTTGGTAAGTCTGCGGAAAAAATTGGTAGACATACTATAAAGATAATGCTAACCGCTATAAAATAATGCGAAAGAAATTACTCCTCTTCACTAGCCCTTTTTAGGATCTCTTTTTCTTCTTTAGTAAGATAATTGTATCCCTTCTGGTTGATCTTATCCAATATCTCATTGATCCTTTGTTCGGTGATATTTGATGTTTTGTGATAAGGAGCCCTGTTTCCGGTATTATAAAAAACCTTTTCTTTAACCGGGTTGCGTACTTTACTTTTATGTGGATTAAACAGGTTCATAAACCAGCTATACCCATTATTCATCCAGGCGCTGCCATCTATTCTCCTGTGCAATAAGATTACAAATAACCAACCGGCAAGCCCGCCAGCAATATGGGCAATGGGGTACGCCACAGGCAAAGCAGCTACACCTGCAAGATCAATAGCAATATAAACAAGAGTAAGCACCCAAAGGGGTATACCTCCTCTTATATTGCGGAAAAAACGATACCCCGGAGAAATTGCCGTTGCAGCTACAGCCACGGCCATCACAGCTGTATTTGCGCCCAGTAAACCTGCTGAATTTATTATTACTTTATTTGCGGGGATGAGATTAGCTGCAGCCACAAAAAACACAGCACCCGCAAACCCTCCATATAAATAAACAGGTATCAGCTTTTTATTCCCTGTTAAGTTTTGCAGTATGCCTCCAAATGCCCATAACCAAAGCATGTTACTTACTGCCCTGAAAATTTCTACATCACTGAACATGTATGTTAAAAATGTCCAGGGCCTGTTAAACAATATAGCAACGCCGGCAGGCAGGTGAAACCGGTTTACAACCCGGGTATAAAAAACTGCATCTGAATTATCATTAACGGCAACAGCTGCTTTTATGGTAAGCAGTATCAAAAAGAAAACGACATTGAATACAAACAGCCACATCAGTGCATTATCAGGTTGACCCAATGTAAAGCGCTGGCGTTTTATTTTAAAATCAATATACCGGTCAGATTCTCCCATAATAAAATTGGCTTTGCTGTAAAATTACAAACAGTTAATAAGCTGCTGTGTTATTAATAGAAAGTTTTTTTGTTGGTCTTATTCCAGATCAGCACCAGGATAAAGCCCATTACCAAACCGCCAAGGTGTGCAAAATGGGCAATGTTGCCGCCTGCAGGATATACACCGCCAAACAGGTCTATTGCGGCCATAATAGCAACAGCATATTTGGCCTTGATGGGAACAGGTATTGGAAAAATAATCAATTCTGTATTGGGGAAGAGATAAGCAAATGCCGCAAATAATCCCATGATAGCACCCGATGCACCCACTGCCGGGGAGAACTCAAGCAGCAGATGTGCTACTCCGGCAGCCAGTCCACAGGCAAAATAAAAGATAAAAAAACGCTTAGGACCCCAAACCCTTTCCAGCATTGTACCAAACATCCACAACACAAACATATTAAACAGTAAATGAAAAAAGCCTCCATGGGCAAACATATGTGTTACCAGCTGGTATGGTTTAAAGTATTCAGTCTGAAAAGGAAAGAGTGCGATCATCCTGGTGATCTTTTCATCCGGCCCGTCAAACATCATTTGTATAAAGTACACCAGTGCATTAATAATGATCAGGTTCAACACCACGGGTGTTGTGCGCTGGGACCTGTTGCCATAATTATTAAAAGCCATGCTACAAATTTAGTTGATTACTGTTATTTTAATTTCAATAAAACCACGCATTCAATATGGTGTGTGTGGGGAAACATATCTACCGGCTGTATCTTTTCAATGTTGTATTTTTCGGCCAGCAAACCCAGGTCACGGGCCTGTGTTGCTGTATTGCAGCTTACGTATACAATTTTGGGTGCTTGCATTTCAAGCAATTTATTCACCAGCTTTTCATGCATGCCGGCACGTGGCGGATCGGTAATGATCACATCGGGACTGCCATGCTCAGCAAAGAATTCATCATTGCATATTTTAATTACATCGCCGCTGAAGAATTCCGCATGGTGGATATTGTTTAAAGCAGCATTCAGTTTTGCATCGGCAATGGCTTCTTCTATTACTTCAACTCCAATGATCTTTTTTGCCTGCTTACTTACAAAAATGCCAATGCTGCCGGTGCCGCAGTAAAGGTCGTACACAATTTCATTACCGGTAAGCCCTGCAAAATCCCTGGTTATGGTATATAGCTTTTGTGCCTGCTTTGTATTGGTTTGAAAAAATGATTTAGCGGAGATTTTGAATTCAAAATCTCCCCCGCCGGGTCCTGTGGAAAGTTTTTCTGTTGCATAGCCTTTACCAAAATACACCTGTGGTATAAGATCATAAATACTGTCGTTCCATTTGGGATTAATGGTATAGAGCAATGTAGTTATTTCAGGAACCTGTTGCAGCAGGTGATCGAACAATTTTTTCCTGTCGGACTCTTCATCATAGTTCAAACAGATATTCACCATCAGCTCGCCGGTAGTGCATAGCCGTATAATTACATTACGTAGCCAGCCAGTATGCTCCCGTATATCGTAAAATGAGAATTTATTTTCAAGCGCAAATGCCCGGATAGTATTCCTTATCCTGTTATTTACATCATCCATTAAATAACATTCCTCAATATCTATCACTTTATCAAAAATGCGGGGAACGTGAAAGCCTAGGGCGCCGGCCTCCCCCAACCCCTCCCGAGGAGGGGCTTTCAGGATATCATTATCTGAATTCTCTTTCAAATTAGCAGGCTCTTCCAAAGTCCCCTCTACGGGAGGGGATTTAGGGGAGGCCATCTCCTCCTGTAGTAAATACCTTTTATTACTAAAAGTAAACTCCAGTTTATTACGGTAATGCACCGTATCATCTGCACCTATTATGGGTAAAATACCGGGCAGCTCAACCTTGCCGATACGCCGCAGGTTTTGCTCTACTTCCTGTTGTTTGTATTGTAACTGTTTTTCATAGGGCAGCATCTGCCACTTGCATCCGCCGCAAACACCAAAATGCTTGCAGAAAGGAATGACTCTTTCTTTGGATTGCTCTTTTATCTTTAAAACCCTTCCTTCGGCCCAGTCTTTTTTGCTTTTAGTAAGCAATACATCTGCTGTATCGCCGGGCACAGCACCCGAAATAAAGATCACTTTACCATCAAGCCTGGCCAGGGCCTTTCCTTCGGCAGCGTAATCCGTAATTAAAAGGTCTTCCAGTATAATTCTTTTATTCTTTTTTCTCACGTGGGCAAAAATACCGCAATAATCTTCAATTTAATTTTGTTAACGTTTTGTAATTGTTAAAGTGCAGGCATGCCTGTATATGCACATAAACCACCTATTTTAAATACATTTGCTATCCTTAATAAATATGAAAAAATATCTAATTTTCCTTATTTCTGCCTTAACCACCAGTGCTGCTTTTGCCCAGGGTTACCAGGTAACTTTAAAGGCGCCCGGCTATAAAGCTGGGATTACATACCTGACCTACTACATGGGCAGCAATTTTAATATTGCTGATTCAGCCGCTATCAGCAATGATGGCATTGCCGTTTTTAAAGGACCGGGCACTTTAGCCCCTGGTATATATGCCATATTCTTGCCGGGTAAGCAGCTAAGAACTGAATTCTTAATTGACAAAGAGCAGGTAATTTCTATAACTGCTGATACAGCTGACCTTGTAAATAAAACCATTGTAACAGGATCGAAAGAAAATGATCTATACACCGAATACCAAAGATTTGCTGCAGCCAAAGGCAGGCTTATCCAAAAGGAACGTAATGCATTTATGGCTTCTGCAACAAAGGAAGATTCTGTTCTGCATGAAAAGAATTACATGGCTTACAATACTGAGCTCAATGAATACCGGGAAGGAATAATTAAAAATCAGCCCACCTCCATGATGGCCGCTTTATTAAATGCCATGAAGGAACCTACTTATCCTTCAAAAGTTCCAATTACAAAACAGGATACCATCAATAATTATAACGAGTACAAAAAACATTATTGGGATGGTATCAGCTTTATGGATGACCGCATCATCCGCAGCCCTTTCTTTTTAAGAAAGCTGGAGCGCTATTACAGGGAGGTTATTTCTCCCGAACCCGATTCGATCATAAAAGATGTAGATTATAAATTGCTGCTGGCCAGGTCGGCGCCTGAGATGTATAAATTCTTATTGAACTGGCTAACCGATGAATTCATTAACCCAAAATATATGGGCCAGGATGCGGTATTTGTTCACCTGTTTGATAAATACCATAGCAAAGGCTTAACCAGCTGGCTTAATGAAAAACAGATGGAAGCCATCAGCCGCAGAGCCTATATGCTTATGGCCAACCTGATTGGCGAAAAGGCTGCTAATCTTGAAATGCTGAATACAGAAGACAAGCCAACATCTTTATACAACCTTGCCGCTGATTATACGATCGTTAGTTTCTGGGATCCAAATTGCGGCCACTGCAAGGAAGAAATACCCAGGCTGGATTCCATTTACAGGGCAAGCTGGCAAAAACATAATGTAAAAATATTTGCGGTGCTTACGCCAGATAATAAACAAAACGTAAAACCCGAATGGTTGAAATTTATTAAAGACAACAACATTGGCGACTGGACACATGCATACAAAACCAAAGAAATGGAAGATGCTGATTTTGCAGCGCAAATACCGGCGTTCCGCCAATTATATGATATTACTTTAACGCCAACCTTATATTTGCTGGATAAAGACAAACGGATTATTGCTAAAAAACTAACGCTCCAGCAAATAAATGATTTGCTGGAAATGAAATGGAGTACAGCTCCATCCAACTAAAACAAACCTAACTGATGAAAAAAATTTTATTGCTGTTTGCTTTTGCAGGTTTTACAAACTGCATTATTTCGCAAACCTTATTCACCTATGGTAACGCTGCTGTAGATAAGGCTGAATTTATCAGGGCATACAATAAAAACAAAACAGCAGTTGCTGATAAAGAAAAAGCTTTACGGGAATATCTCGACCTGTACATCAAATTTAAACTCAAGGTAAAAGCAGCTATGGAGTTAAGGCTGGATACTTTACCTCAACTGCAATACGATGCCCAGAGTTTCAGAAGCCAGATTGAAGCCAGTTATTTAAACAACGAAAAAGCAGTTAACGTATTACTTGATGAGGCTTTTAACCGCAGTCAGCAGGACCTTCATGTGTTGCATTTTTTTGTACCTGCAGAAGCCACATTAAAACCAGAAGATAGCCTTAAAGAATATAAAGCTGTAACCACTTTACACACAGCACTTGCTGCTGGCAAAACTGATTATGATAATTTGATTGCCGCCGCATCTCCTGTTAAGATCAATCAATCAGACCTTGGTTATATAACCGCATTCACATTGCCTTACGAATACGAAACGCTTATCTATAATTTAAAGCAGGGTCAGGCCAGCAAACCATACCGCACAAAAAAGGGCTGGCATGTTTTTAAATTAACAGGCCAGCGAAAAGCTGTTGGTAAATGGAAAGTTGCACAGATATTATTTTCTATACCCCCCGATGCAACTGCCGAAGTAAAAAAAACTTATGAAAAAAGAGCAGACTCTGTTTACCAGTTACTGGTAAAGGGAGAAGATTTTGGCAAGATGGCAAGGTGGTTCAGTGATGATAAAGTTACCTATGGTAATAATGGTGAAATGGGTGAGTTTGGTTCAGGTAAATTTGAGGCTTCCTTCGAGAACGAAGTTTTTAAACTAACCAGGGATAATGAAATAAGCAAGCCCTTTTTAACACCCTATGGTTATCATATTGTAAAAAGAATCTCACAATCTCCCGTGCCTGCTGATAAGAACGACCAGGCATACCAATTTGAATTAAAACAAAAGATACAGCAGGATGCAAGAGTAAACCTTGCAAAAGAAATGTTTGTAAAAGAAGTTTTAAAGCAGGTGGGCTTTAAAAAAACATCGGCAGTTACTGATGCAGATCTGTATCGCTATGCTGATAATGTAATGACTAACTCTGCTTCCAAAACAGATAATCTGGCACTATATCCAATTTCCAATAAAACACTTTACAGTTTTGCCAAAACAAAATTAACAGGCAAAGATTTTCTTGATTTTGTAAGAAGTTATAAAGGGTCTGAACTTTACAAAGCTGAAACCAATGCTGCGTTGGTTGAAAAATTTATTTCTTCAACCGTAATGGAGTATTACAAAAATAACCTGCAGGATTATAACCCCGAGTTCAGGTACCAGATGGAAGAGTTTAAAGATGGTAACGTGTTGTTTGAAATAATGGAAAGAAATATATGGGGTAAAGCTGCCAATGATATGCCGGGTCTGCAACAATATTATAACGATAATAAAAACAAATACCTGTGGGCTGCCAGTGCTGATGCCATCATCATTAATAGCTCAGCCAGGAACATATCAGAAAATGCCAGAGCGGCAATTTTAAATGGTAAGGACTGGAAAATAATAGACGAGGAAGGTAATAATAATATACAGGCCGATTCCGGAAGGTTTGAACTTACACAAATGCCCGTTGCGATAAATGCTGCTATGCCAGCGGGCTCAGTTACAGAAATTACAATTAACCCCACCGATGGTAATGCTGTTTTTGCCAGAATTATACGGCATTATAATGCAGGAGTGCAGCGTAGTTTTGAGGAAGCAAGGGGCCTGGTGATAAATGATTACCAGAATATACTTGAGGATAAATGGATAAATGATTTAAAAAAGAAATATCCCATCAAAATAAATGAAGCTGTTTTTCAGTCGTTATTGAAATAAATGACCAAAAAAGTATACGGGGAAGCCTGCTGATCAACTGGATTGGCAGGCTTTTTGTCTATGGGGCTATTAGATATGAAAAACGGTCATGAATTCAGCAGGAAATGTGAATTGTACCGTATTGTTAAACAAAAAAATGTAACATGAAAAGATTAGTATTAGGATTAGTTTTATCAGCAACAGTAGCATTCAGTGCTAAGGCCCAGATTTATGTACAGGGCGGTTTAAATTTGGCTAACATAACAAAAACAGATGATGGCCAAACAGAAGATAATAATATTCTCCCATCTTTTAACGTGGGAATTTTAGGTCGTTTTGACCTGTCGCCCATGTTCGACCTGGAATCAGGTTTACTACTTACCGGCCATGGCTCAAAAGCAGAAACATACTTTACCAATGGTAATTATGTTAAAACAAAATTCAATCCTTTGTACCTGCAGGTTCCTTTAAATGCAGTAGTAAAAATTCCAATGGCTAAAGAATCGGCTGTGTTTTTTAATGCAGGCCCGTATGTAGCCATGGGTATTGGAGGTAAATCAAAAAGAGAGTCACAATTTTTAGGAATAAGATCAAACGAAGAAAGTTCAATTAGATTCAGCAATGATGATCCATTTACATCTCAGCAGGAAGATGCCGGGTATAATAAATTAAAGCGCTTTGACTTTGGTTTAAACTTTGGTGGCGGACTGCAATTTCAACAGGTAATACTAAAAGTGAATTACGGGCTTGGCCTTGCTAAAATAAATTCAACAGAAAGTAATAATACCGCTAATGATAAAAATAAGTATCGTACGCTTAGTTTTTCAGTAGGTATTCCACTGGGAAAATAATTATCCCTGTGAAAACAAGAACCCTCCTTATCCGGAGGGTTTTTTTATATAAGCTCTTTTACAACATTGCCTACAATATGTGGCCTTCCCAACGTATAGTAATGCAGCACCGGCACACCGAATTTCTTTAACTCCTGCGATTGATACAACAACCATTCTTCACCAACCTTTTCTACTTCTTCATCTGTTTTACATTTCAGGATGTCTTTGGTTAAAGCCATCGGCAGATCAATATGAAATATCTTGGGCAGCACTGTTAATTGCTTTTTGGTATAAATAGATTTAAGCCCCGGAATGATTGGAACCGTGATCCCTATATCCCTGCATGCTTTTACAAAAGCATAAAATTTCTCGTTATCAAAAAACATTTGAGTTACAATATAATCAGCACCCATATCAACTTTTAGTTTTAAATAGTGCAGGTCGCTGTCCATATTAGGCGCTTCAAAATGTTTTTCAGGATAGCCTGCCACACCAATGCAGAATTTTGTCTGGCTGGTGTTCTTCAGGTCTTCTTCCAGGTATTTTCCTGCATTAAGGTCTGTAACCTGTTTAAGCAAATCGCTTGCATATTCATGTCCGCCGGGTTCCGGCAAAAAAGCAGTTTCATTTTTGGCTGCATCACCTCTTAATACAAGCACATTATCAATACCCAGGTAGTTTAGATTTATTAAAGCATCTTCCGTTTCGTTGATACCAAAACCGCCACATATTAAATGCGGCACCGTATCTACACTATATTTATTCATGATAGCTGCACAAATACTTTCGGTGCCTGGCCGCTTACGCACCACTACTTTTTCAAAGGTTCCATTGGGTGTTTTTTTAAAAACATGTTCGCTGCGGTGATAGGTAACATTTATATAGGCTGGCTTAAATTCCATCAACGGATCAAGGTGTTGGTATAACGACTGTATGCCCTTGCCTTTAAGGGGTGGTAATATTTCAAAAGAGATAAGCGTTTCTTTTGCCTGGTTAATGTGTTCTATTACTTTCATGTATAAAATTAATATGCAAACTTACGCAAGCTGGCATACATAATCAAAATGTATGGCCAAACGCAAGAATAAGAGTTTAGGTAACAGCCATAAATTTTTGATAAATACCCTACATAAACTGCCGCTTTGTTTTTGTTCACTTATTTTTGTAAAAATCTTTTAGTTTGAGTTTAACCATACATACCAAAGACCTTGTAAAGATTTATGGCAGCCGTACTGTTGTAAATAAAGTTTCCTTTAATGTAAAGCAGGGAGAAATTGTTGGTTTGCTTGGGCCCAATGGTGCAGGTAAAACAACTTCATTTTACCAGGTAGTAGGTTTGGTTAAGCCCGATGAGGGAGAGGTTTTTTTAAACGACATCAATATTACCAAACTGCCCATGTATAAAAGGGCGCAAATGGGAATTGGTTACCTGCCGCAGGAAGCCAGTGTTTTCCGTAAGCTTAGTGTTGAAGATAATATACGGGCTGTACTTGAAATGACTAAACTAAGCAAGCAACAACAAAAAGATAAACTGGAAACCCTGCTTGATGAATTTAACTTACAACGGGTACGTAAAAATAATGGTGATACTTTAAGCGGGGGCGAAAGGCGACGAACGGAAATTGCCCGTGCCCTGGCTGTTGATCCTAAGTTTATTTTACTGGACGAACCCTTTGCCGGTGTAGATCCTATTGCTGTTGAAGACATCCAGGCTATTGTAGCCAAATTAAAATTCAGGAATATTGGTATTCTCATCACCGATCATAATGTAAATGAAACACTCTCTATTTGCGACCGGGCTTACCTGCTCATTGATGGAAAAATATTTACACACGGCACTGCTGAAGAGCTGGCCGGCGATGAACAGGTGCGTAGGTTATATCTCGGCAAAAACTTTGAATTGAAGCGCAAAGATTATTTACATGATGAAGCTGCCCGATAATTATTTATCTTGTTGGCGAAATGAAATTGCTCTCATCAGCCATATCAAAATTAGCGCGCATGCGCCTGTGGCGTATTGAAAACTGGAGCAATCACCCTGTTGCCGTTCAGCGTGAAGTTTTACAAAATCTGGTAACCGCTGCCCAATACACCGAGTTTGGAAGGAAATACAATTTTTCAAAACTTTTTACGCTTAAAGAGTTTAAGAAAAATGTACCCATCCATGGCTACGATGATATAAAGCCTTACATCCTTAAAATGATGGAGGGTGAAGAAAATATTTTATGGAATACACCGGTTAGCTGGTTTGCAAAATCCTCGGGTACTACATCAGATAAAAGCAAATTCATTCCCATCAGCGAAGAAAGCCTGCAGGAAAATCATTTCAAGGCCAGCAAGGATCTGCTAAGTAATTATTATAAAAATTTCCCTTCAAGCGATCTTTTAACGGGCAAGGGCCTGGTGGTTGGCGGCTCTCATCAGATAAGCAAAGTGAATGATATGGTTCAATATGGCGACCTGAGTGCAGTACTTATGCAGAATTCTCCCTTTTGGGGACAATGGATACGTACGCCCGAACTCAGCGTAGCCTTATTAGATGAATGGGAAAATAAAATTGAAACACTGGCCCAGGTAACCGCCAATGAAAATGTGACTTCTTTAGCGGGCGTACCTACCTGGACCTTATTGTTATTGAAAAGGATATTGGATATAAAAGGAAAACAAACTATAAAAGAAGTATGGCCAAATTTAGAGCTCTACATTAATGGAGGTGTTTCCTTTGTGCCTTACAAAGATCAATTTGACAAAATAATAGGCGGCAAAATTAACTACCTGGAAATTTACAATGCAAGCGAGGGTTTCATAGCAGCGCAGGTTACACCGGATGATGATGGTATGTTGCTCTTTACCGATCATGGTATCTTTTACGAGTTTATGCCGGTTGAAGAATATGGAAATGAGAATCCTCAAACAGTAGGACTAAACAATGTTGTTCCCGGAAAAAATTATGCCCTGGTAATGAGCACCACGGGGGGATTATGGCGCTACCTGATTGGAGATACCGTACAGTTTACAAGCCTTAATCCATATAAAATAAAGATTAGCGGCCGGTTAAAGCATTATATGAATGCTTTTGGCGAAGAGGTAATTGTAGACAACAGTGATAATGCCATTGCCTATGCAGCAGAAAAAACAAATGCCATTGTTAATGACTATACAGCAGCCCCGGTTTATTTCAGCGAAAATAGTAATGGTGCTCACGAATGGCTGATAGAGTTTGAAAAAGAACCTGACGATTTCGATAAATTTGTTTTTGAGCTTGATGACCACTTAAAAGAGCTGAACAGCGATTATGAAGCCAAGCGTCATAAAAGCATTGCCTTACGATTACCCATTGTTCATAAACTGCCCGCAGGCACATTTACAAGCTGGTTGCGAAGCAAAGGAAAACTCGGCGGCCAGCATAAAGTACCCAGGCTTAGTAATGAAAGAACAATGCTGGAAGAAATTCTTTCCTTAAAAAATGCAGATAGTTTATAAGTTTGCAATTATCTTTTAAATAAAACAGGATTCATGAAATTATTAGAAGGGAAAAATGCAATCATAACAGGTGCGGCCCGTGGCATTGGGGAAGGTATTGCCCTAAAATTTGCGGAGCATGGATGTAATGTTGCTTTTACTTATATAAGCGATGGCAGTGCACAAAGAGCAAAAGAGCTCGAAGAGAAATTAACCGCAATGGGCGTTAAGGCAAAAGCTTATCAAAGTAATGCAGGCGATTTTACCGCCTGTGAGATCCTGGTAAATGATGTATTAAAGGAATTTGGAACAATTGATATCTGCGTAAACAATGCAGGTATATCAAAAGATAATTTATTGCTGCGTATGACTCCCGAACAGTGGGATGATGTGATGGCGATAAATCTGAAAAGTGTTTTTAACATGACCAAGCAGGTAATACGGCCCATGATGAAAGCCCGTAGCGGCAGCATCATCAACATGAGCAGCGTTATTGGCGAAATGGGCAATGCCGGCCAAAGCAGTTATGCTGCAAGCAAAGCCGGTATATTAGGCTTTACCAAAAGCATTGCAAAAGAACTTGGGAGCCGCAATATCCGTTGTAATGCAGTAGCGCCGGGTTTTGTAGAAACAGATATGACAAGTTATTTAAAAGAAGGCGAGGGTGCTGATAAATATAAAGCAGATATCCCTTTAGGAAGATTTGCAACTACGGAAGACATTGCCAATGTATGTTTGTTTTTGGCCTGCGATATGGGCAGCTATATTACCGGACAGGTTATCAGTGCCTGCGGGGGATTGAATATTTAAAAAACTTAAGTTTATAGGAACCCCGGCTCATTTGAGCCGGGGTTTTTTTATAATTCCCTGTTTAGGGTATTGCGTAAAATCTTTATTCTTTGTAATTTTCTAAAGTAGTTTTTGTTAATCACAATTCATTCATCATGAAAGTTTTTATAAGCCATTGCTGGAAAAATAAAACAACCGCACAAAAAATTGCCGATGAAATAAAAGCCGCCGGGGCTGATCTGTGGCTAGATGCTAATAATCTTTTACCAGGGGAACCCATCCAGGAAACGATTGATGATGTGCTTGAGAAAATAGATGTTGTTGTGTTGATCTGGACCAAAGAAGCCAGTGAATCCGGCGGCGTGGCAGCTGAGATATTTACCTGTTCAAGGCTGAAAAAATTATCATTCCATGTTTGATTGACGATACCTCTTTAACGGTGTATCCTTACCTGGCCCAGATAAAAGGTATTGGTTTTAAAGATTTTAATGATGGGGTGGGCAGACTTAAAATGGTTTTACTTAACTATATGACCCGTGATTTTAATATGCAGGATAATGACAGCATTAAAATGTTGAATGAATTTTTAGGAACACTTGAAACTGCCAGCCACCTGGTACATAAAGAGAATATAAAAGAAAAAGGTACAGAAGAAGAAAAAGATTACTGGGTTAATAAAGTGAAGCAAACACATGATACTTCTTATGAAAAACTAAAGGAAGAAGAGAAGATAGGAAAAGAAGTAACTGTTTTTTTACAGGAAAAGATGGAACAGATACAGCAAAACCTCAATAATAAACAGGCACTTGGTAATGTATTACAGCAAATGAAAACATACAAACATGCGGCCCGGCCCGATATGCAAAAATTTATATCACAGGTAGAAGTCATATATAATAGTTTTGAAGAGCCGGTTACAGACAATACTATAAAAAAGTACAGGGCAGCAATGGAGGAAAAACTGGTGCAATCCAAACAGCAGCTAAAGAACAGCTTTGGGATCCTTGCCGATTTTTTATTTACCGCCGCATTTGAAAATATGCAGTATTTCTACATGAGCTCTGCCGATCATTTAGAAAAATTACAGGCCCTTGGCAACAAACCAGGCGTTCATCCTTTAATAAAAGATTGTGCTGATGAACTTTTACTGTATATAAAAACGCCGGGCGGCGTTATTGACAATAATCAATATGGCATACTGGGCTATGCCGATGATGCTTATTTTATCCAGTCCTTACTGGCAAACATGCAGCAGAGCGGGGTAATTGATACAACGAGCTGGAACATTAACTGGGATAAGATCACTGCAGGCAGCGAAGTGGTATTCAATATCATTGGCAATGGTATAAAAGAGCAACTGGATAATAACATAACTGCATATTGTGAGCAGTTACTTGCAAAATATAATCCAGCAGCTTCGCATCAACAAAGCATAGAACAGCAGGAAGAAGAATTAAAAAAAATGAAAGATGATGTCTGGAAAGCTAAGCTGATGAGCCTCCAGACATCAATGATTCACAATCCCGTATGGTAATCTATTATTTTAGGATGACCTGAACGCCACCGGGTGATCCAGCTTTTTATGCAGCCCTAAAAATATGCGGCAATAAATGCGAATGGCTGCCAGCTCAATAAAAATAAAACAAAGCGCCAGTAATATAATTAATGCTAACTGGTTGCTATGCACATAGGTAAATAATACATCTACTCCAATAAATGCTGCTGTTACCGGAAATCCCAGGATAGCTGTTGCAGCAATTAAAAATAATAAGGAAGTAGTTTTTTGCTCATATACATAACCATGGTATTTATTAAGGGCAATATCATTATCAATAGCTTTTATCTTATGTAAACAGTAATAGCCAAGTAAAAATGCCGTCAGAATACCGCTTGTATAAAAAACAATTTCAATAGTATTTACATGTTCAGCATTTATACAGATCGCTGAAAGTATAAATGTATGCGCTATCAGGATATACAACCATGCGGTTATAGCCGAGCTGCGATGAGCAAAGGAAAAAAGTATCAACGCCAGTGCAATGCCCATTAAAACAATTGAGATGCTGTGGCTGTTTGAGCTGATAAATTCAGGTTTGTAGAATCCTGCAAGTAAAGCGCTAAAGCCTGCAATGGTAAACAATACAACTGCTGCCTTTGATTGTAAAAATTGTAACTGTGTGCCTATCCATTTAAAAGGGCTCCACAAATACCTGAACATAGCTGTATCAAGGTTAAATTCTTTTATGCCGAGTATATACAATGCAGTTTTTATTTTTGAAACAGGCTTGTCTTGTGGGGGATGATAATGAAAATACTGGTGGTGTACCAGGTAATTCAATACAGATGGTGAAACCAATAATTGATACGTTCTTAAAAACGCATTGCCTGCAAAATGTACCAATGCCAATATGTGAAACCCTAATGCCACTTCTATAAAAATTATACCTATCTGCGCTGCAGAAGAGTAGGCTATCTGTGTTTTTACAGTTGGCTGTACCCTGGCGATCAATGTAGCGATGATACCGGTTAATGCGCCAACAGCAATAATTACAATTTTGATCCAAAGCATATCCTGCCAGAAAGGCCAGGTACGCAATAATAAAAACACACCGATATGTACACTTAATGAGCCGTAAAAAATAGCCGATGATGAAGTTGGTCCTTCCATTGCACGGGGCAACCAGGATGTAAATGGAAACTGGGCCGATTTTATCATGGCCGCCAATACTATCATGATGATAATGAAAAGCGCCATGTTGCCGGTTCCCGATTGAACAGCAGTTTGTTTCGCTTCTTCCAGTTGCAAAAAGTTGATGTTCTTGTGCGTAAGATGGTGCATCATCCACATGGCTAGTATAAGCGCTACATCACTGATCCTGTAGTAGGATAATGTTTTGAAAGCATTCTTTACCGGCAGGTACCTGTTCCTGTAAAATGCGATTAACAGGAAAGATGATATGCCGATCAACTCCCAGCCAATGAACATCGTTTCAAAATTGCCGGAAAAAATGATAAGGTTATAGCCAAGCGCAAAGAGCAGGATGGTATTAAAGAAGCGCTTGTAACCTTCATCACGATGCATATAATACCTGCTGAAAGTTGATACCAGGAAAAACAGCACAGCGCCAACAATACTGTATACCGCTGTTATATGATCATAATAAAACTGTATTGCAAAAACAAAATGATCGGTTTGGTAAAGCGTAAGAAATTGTTCATTAACAGGGATGCGGCCATTAACAAACCACAATACCGCATATGCTGCTGCCGCTATTATGTAAAACGCTTTTGTAAACTGAACAATTAGTATGATTGGTTTTTCCTGTTTGTTTTGCCACAGCAGTGTTGCAAAAAAAGCAATCAGCGGTATAATAACAAACAGGCTGATGGATTGGTTAAGTATCGTATTCAATTGATTCATTTAAAAAATATTTATTGCTCAATAATGCTGTGCGGTACAAGAGTGCGACGCAACAATGTTTAATAGCAGTACTGCTGCCGGTACCAAAAAATTAATCCAACAAATACACCGGCAGGTTTTCTTCCGTGGCATGTACAATATGGTTGGTCTCCATTTCACTTGCCCCTTCAATGAACGCTTCCATATTGTGAATTGTTTTTATAGCATCTGCACCGGTAATAGGATCATACTTTGTAAATACTCCATTCGTAAAATAATAGAATTGTTTTTCGCCGGGGTGCAATGCAATGATATGCACCCATTCATTTTTATACCATTCAAAAACTTCTGGTGAAGACTGAATTGCCTGCAAAACGATTTCAGGTTTTTGCTCAACAATAACCAGCAGGCGAACGGGATCATGCACTTCTATCATCTGCCAGGGCAGGCCTGGCCGCAGATCACCATCACTGCTGTTAGCCACACCAAACAAACCAAGTACATTATGCGGAAGTTTAGTGCCGGCTCCCATTTTAATATTATCAACCCTGCTGAAATAATATTCCAGGTTTATACCGCCGCACACCAACCCGATCGGCCTCATTACTGCCGACAGGATAGACCCATCTGCATCTGTGGTATAATCATAACTATTTAAAAAAGCACGGCGATCTAAGAACAGGCCTTTGGTAATATGCCTGCGGCCGATGATGGCTAATGTGTTGGTGCCATGCCCTAACTCGGGCCTGGGTTCAAATAAAGAAACCGAGCGGTTATGAATTGCTTTGCGTACCTGTTCTAATTCCTGTTTGGTATTGATAGATGAAAACCTTCTGCTTCGTTCTTTTGCATTTAAGTTAAGGGCAGTTTCAAAATGCTGTTTATTCAATATATTTTGTGCCGCATTGGCTGGAGTTAAAATCTCTTCATCATAATAACCAATAACATCTGCAGCTGTATCATGCATACTGCCCACGAACTGGGTTTTATCAGTAAGTTCAATTCCCTTTGATTGAAGTATCTCTCTTACTCTTTTATGATTTAGAATATATGCCTGTACCCTTGCATTGGTAGCCCCTGGTCTTCCACTGCAGGCGCCGCAATCATGAGCACCATGATGCGGATTGTTGGCGCTGCTGCTGCCATGTGCTACAATATACACTATAGGCGCAAAATCCCTGATCAATCCAATGCCTCTTAAAAATCCTTCGGATCTTGCAACCATCTCATCTAAAGTATAACCCACCTGCAATCCATTTTCTACATCATCTGTACTTTTATTTTCGATGGTTAAGTTTGAGGCGATATCCATATGGCCGTATGCATTGGAAATGGCCGGGCTCATTTTTGGTTTAAACAGGTTGAGGATGGTTTTTGCAAATGCCCAGAATCCGAAAGTCATGCTTAATGCAAAGCCGGTTAAAAATCCATGGGTATGCTTGCTGTATAGCGGCTCATCTTTTTTAGAAACTGCGGCATCAAATTCCTTGATAAGATACTTGGGTGTAACCGGTGCCGGGCATAGCTTATCATAGAATTTACTTCCCTGCTGCTGAAAGAAGAATTCAACACCAAAGAAACCGGGTGCGCCAAATGTTTCGCAGTTTTTATCAACTGCCTCAATATGCCTGCGGATGGAATCCTCTCTTTCGTCAATACAAAATATGGCCTGGAAGGTTTTTTTCTTTGAAGGCGATTTTGTTTCCACGATCAGCATCCCTTTTAATACGGAATCGTAATAACTCCATTCAAAGGCATCCTGCCATAATTCTATTACTGTTGCAAATTCGGTTTTAGGAATATCGGCCAGCAGATCAACTGGTGGCTCAATAACATGATCAGATAGTGGCTTCCATTTATTGCCCAACTCATAATTCAAAGTATCAAGCTCCAGCAACAATTCAAATTCCACCAGCTCCTGTAGGGTGATCATTTTCTTATCAAGTAATGTTTGCGGATTATCTTCAACAGCAGAAACAAATCCGCTCCATCCATGATGAGCAAACTGCTGGTCAAATAAATACTGCACAAAATATTCCTCCTTGCCGGTAATTGTTTTTAATAATTCTGCAATAGAGTAATTACCTGATACAAATTTTTGTTTGATCGCTTTTGTCTTGAAAAAACTAACTCCGCTATTTTTCTCAAGCATTTTCATGCTCTCAATAAAATTTCGGTTGGCAACCGGGAAACTGTCTACCGCAATTCCCTGGTCTAAAAAAGCGCAAAGGATACGGAACAATATAGGGTGTACTTTGTTATCCAGATCAATGTTATAAACTTCTTTCCAGTATTTACGCAACTGGCCAATACGTGGTCGGGTAATGGTATCATAGTTTCCTGTCAGCAGTTTTTGTTTCCACTCTTCAATAGCTGTCTTCCCTTTCTTATTGGCGATTACCATTTCAAGAATATCTTTTCTTATCCTGCCTGTTTTATACATCTCCCGGTACTCCGACAATTGTAAATGCACCTGGAAACCAAATATACCTGAGGCTTTAAAAATGGCATCATAAAATTTCATGTGCTGGAAGGCATGCAGGGTATTGTGATGGATAAAATCCTTTAATGCCTGTTGCGATGGCAGGAAATGCTTTAATTCGTGAATCACATTTGCTTCGGTAAAAGAATGATTACTCATATAAAATAAAATTGGGTTGTAGAAAATCTACAACCCTGTTAAAAAATTAATGCCTTAATTCTGCCAAACTGAATTTTGGATTTTTTTCGTCCTTTATGTAGGAAACTTCTTTATAAAACTCCACTTTGCCGGTATCAATATTATACATAGCCCCAACAATCCCTATTTCGCCATTGTCAAGCATTTCTTCCAGAATAAAACTACGTTCAATGATGTTTTTTACACCCCGTTTCACATTTAAAGTAGCTACATTCTCAACAAATTTTCCGTTTTTTGAATTTCTCTTATCAACAGCTGTTGTTTCAGATTCGGCATACACAGCGGGTTGCAATTTGGATAATAGTTCTGTAAGGTTCCCCATTTCTACATGGTCGCAGGCCCCTTTTACTGCTCCACATTTGGTGTGTCCAAGAACGACAATGAGCTTTGATCCTGCTAATTTACAGGCAAACTCCATACTGCCCAGTATGTCTGTATTCACTATATTACCGGCAATTCTGATAGAAAAAACATCACCCAATCCCTGGTCGAAAATTAACTCTGAAGAAGTACGGCTGTCAATACAGCTAAGTATGGTCGCAAATGGCCATTGACCATCACGGGTGGCATTTACCTGGCCTAATAAATCTCTTTGTGCTTTATAATTTTTTACAAACCTAGCATTGCCTTCCTGTAAAATTTCCAATGCCATTCTGGGTGTTAAACTAGCTTGTGTTTCTTTTGTATGAACTCTCATTTTTAATTATGATTTTATGATTTTATAAAAATTTGTTTTTTAATTCGGTTCAATAAAATTGATTGTTTCAACTGTTATATTTTTTGTTTTTGCATTGCTTCTGAAATCATGGATGAGTTCCACTACATCGTATGCAATGGATTTAGAATTGGTACAATCAATAATAACTTTTGAATTTTTTGGGACTTCTTCCAGCTCTTTTATCACGCTTGCTTTATTAAAAAAAGAAACTTCTTCTGCCAGAACAATATGATGCACCTGATGTCCTTCTTCTGTTGTAACCGTTTCTTTCATATAGTGGGAGTTGCGAAAACTGTGACGTAAGGTGTAAAAAATACCAAAGCAGATACCAATGGTAATTCCTTTTAACAGGTCGGTTAATAAAATTCCAACAACAGTTGCTAAAAAAGGAATAAACTGTTCCCAGCCCAATTTGTACATCTGTTTAAAAAGCATAGGCTTCGCTAATTTATAACCCACCATCAGTAAAATGGCAGCTAAACTGGCAAGCGGAATCATATTTAACACGCTTGCAATAGTAATAGCACTGATCAATAAAAACAGCCCGTGAAGTATGGTTGATAATTTTGTTTTGCCACCAAATGAAATATTGGCCGAGCTACGCACAATAACCTGTGTGACGGGTAACCCTCCTATTAATCCAGAAAATATGTTGCCCAGGCCCTGGGCTTTTAATTCCCTATTGGTAGGTGTAATTCTTTTATTGGGGTCCATTTTGTCTGTAGCTTCAACACTCAGCAATGTTTCCAGGCTGGCTACAATGGCTAATACAATGGCTATTTTCCAAACTTCAATATTTGATATTGCAGAAAAATCAGGTAATGTAAACTGGTTGAGAAACTCCGTTAAATTATTTGCAACCGGTAGCCTTACAACCTGGTCTTCGGTTAAACTAAAATCCAGGGTTCCCGCTTTAAATAAATAATTCATTATGATACCAAGAATTACTACAACAATTGGACCTTGAATCAATTGAAAAATTTTATGTTTTTTTGTTAGCACAGAATCCCACAATATCAAAATAGCTAATGAAATAACAGCTATCAATACAGCTCCCGGAGTAATAAAATCTAACGCCTTAGCAATTTCAGAAAATGTATTCTGCCCGTCTGCCTGTAAAAAAGCATCATCACCTTCAGGGTCCTTATCCCAGCCTAAAGCGTGTGGAATTTGTTTTAAGATAATCAGAAGCCCTATACCGGTAAGCATCCCTTTAATAACTGAAGAAGGAAAAAAGTAGGCAATAAAGCCGGCTTTCGCAAAGCCGAGTGCAAGTTGAAAAATTCCGGCTATAACAACTGCCAGTAAAAAAGCAGGCCAGGAGCCCAGGGTAGCAATTGAGGTTAATACTATTACTGCTAGGCCGGCGGCTGGTCCGCTAACCCCCAATGATGAACCACTTGCTATACCTACAATAATTCCACCAACAATTCCTGCAATGATGCCGGAAAAAAGTGGCGCCCCTGATGCCAGTGCAATACCCAGGCATAAAGGAACGGCTACAAAAAATACAACAATACTCGCCGGAAGGTCACTCTTAACATCTTTAAATAGATTATTCTTCATTATAAGAAACTGTTTTGATTTAATAAAAAAAGAATTGCATTACCATCATAACTGATAGCAGGGTTTCCCTAAAATAATAAGGTAGCTGGCACCGTACTGCGCCATTAAAAATAAATGAAAATGAAACTACAGTAAGTTGGGTGGGGGAACAAGTAGTTCTCCATGATAAGCGATATAGGTACCTGCATTATCAAGTTTATGATACTGCATGGATAAAGAAAAAGAAAAGTCTGTTTTATGATTATCGTGCAGGAATTCTTCTGAAACAGAAGTGCTGCTGCCGGGAGTTTTTTCCTCGGTACTGGTACCGGGAACCTTTGTTGTTTCTTCTTCGCTGGCGGTAATCGGTGTTGAAGTTTTTTCCATTTTATGCTTTTTAGCAATTTCCTGCTGGCTTGCTAACACAAAAGGAGTACTTACTGTAAGCCACATCAATGCCAGTATCATTACAACGGCAGAGGCCAGTTGGCAAACACTATATATTTTAAGGCTTTTCTTCATAAAAGAGCTGCAAGATAATGCATAACGTTTTTTAAACCAACATTAATGGAGAGAACAGCTATAAAAAAGATAAAATATGACAGAGAATAAACAGTTGATGGGATAATATTCTACAATTCAACTGCGGGTTTTAAATTTTTCAATGGCCTTTTTTGTAAAATCACTAAGTACTAATTTTCCGCTGATAGCAGCCCTTTCTTTCAATAATTCATCCCAGTGTTCTGTACCTCTCCAAAAGGTTTTTTTCATGGCAGCCATAGCTAGTGGGCTTGAATGTGAGAGTGTATTGGCAAGGCGGTCAACGGCTTCGTCCATATTCTCAATACTTTCGTGTACCTCGGCAAACAGACCTTTTCTCTTTGCCCAATCGGTACTGCGCCAGCTTGTGGCATCAATAGCCAGTGCACTGAAAGGCCCAACGCCTATTTTTCTTTCTACTGCGGGGCCAACTACAAAGGGGCCAATGCCCACAGCCAGTTCACTTAATTTTATTTCTGCTTTATCGGTAGCAATGGCATAATCAACTGCTGCTGATAAGCCCACACCGCCGCCAACACATTTTCCCTGTATCCTGCCGATGATAAATTTTGGGCATTTTCGCATGGCGTTAATAACATTGGCAAAACCACTGAAGAACTGCAACCCTTCTTTTTCGTTTTTGATGGAAACCAGTTCATCAAAACTTGCACCGGAGCAAAATGTTTTATCGCCGGCGCTTTTTAAAATGATAACCCTGGTATCATCATGTGTTCCTGCAAAATGAATTTCACGGGCAAGTTCTTCCAATATTTTACCTGGAAGAGAATTACTTTGTGGATGAAAGAATTCAATAGTATTAATGCCGTGTTCTATATGGCTCCTTACGTACGCCTCTGTATTCATAAAAAATATTTTCAATTATAAAAATATAAAAGTTATTGCTCTTTTTTTGCAACCATTGTCAATATAGTTGCTACGCCGGTTATTTCATTTGTTTCATCAATCATTTCGACCAGCCATTTTACAATTCCCTTATCAATATCATCACCACGCTTAAAATCTTCCGGCTTTTCTATAACACGTTTATCATTCAATAATTTTTGTTTGCAGGTAAAGCGGATATGAATTTCGCTGCCGGGATAAACCGGTTTTGTAAACCTTAATTCATCAATACCATAATTCAACAGCACCGGGTTCTTTTCATAGCTATCAACAAATAATCCTGCTGCAATGCTCATGATAAAATAGCCATGTGCCACCTGTTGCTCAAACATGGTTCCTTCAAAATCGGTGGTTTTAATATGGGCATAAAAATGATCGCCGCTCAGGTCGGCAAATTTATCTATGTCTTCAGATGTGATGGTTCTTTTTTCTGTTATGATCTGTTCACCAATCTCAAGCTCTTCAAAATATTTAGTGAAGGGGTGTTTGCCCGGATCTTTTCCTTTTGCATATTGCTGGTAAATATTGGTGATGGCAGTAATGGTGGTTGGCGATCCCTGTATAGCAGTACGCTGCAGGTAATGCTTAACACCTCGAAGTCCACCCATCTCTTCGCCACCGCCAGCCCGGCCCGGGCCACCATGCACCAGTAATGGTAATGGAGAACCATGTCCTGTGCTTTCCTTAGCACACTCGTTATTTAAAATTAAAATGCGGCCATGATGCGTTGCTGCGCCAATAACATATTGTTGTGCCAATTTATGATCAGCGGTAACAATGGTAGAACATAAACTTCCCTTGCCGAGTTTGCTTAACGCAATGGCATCTTCCACTTTTTTGTAAGGCATGATAGTACTCACGGGGCCAAAGGCTTCTACTTCATGTACCGCTTTTGCATTAAATGGATCTTCATTCATTAATAATATCGGCGACATAAATGCTCCCTTGTCTGCATCTGCATCAACAACTTCAACACTATCCAGTGAGCCATAAATTATTTGTGAGGACGCCAGTAATTTTTGTATCTGCTCTTTTACTTCAAGACGTTGTGTTTGCCCTGCAAGCGAACCCATTCTTACTTTTTCATTCAATGGATTTCCGATCACGGTTTGTGCAAGTGCTGTATTGATTCCTTTCCAGATATCTTCCATTTTATTTTCCGGAACAAAAATGCGGCGTATGCCTGTGCAGCGCTGGCCTGCTTTTAAGGTCATTTCTCTTCTTACTTCTTTAATAAAAATATCCCACTCAGGCATACCCGGTGCAACATCTTCGCCAAGTACAATACAATTCAATGAATCGGCTTCCATATTAAAAGGCACATTCTCTTTTAAAATATTTGGATTAGATTTTAACATCAATCCTGTTGATGCAGATCCTGTAAATGTTACTACATCCTGTGAGTTTACATGATCCAGCATGTCCCCGGCGCCGCCGCACAACAATTGTAATGATCCCTCAGGTAAGATCTTACTGGCAATAATTTCTTTTACTACAGCTTCTGTAACAAAGCACGTAATACTTGCCGGCTTTACCACGCAGGGCATGCCTGCTAATAAATTAACTGCAATTTTTTCCAGCATACCCCATACGGGAAAATTAAATGCGTTGATATGTACAGCAACACCTTCTTTAGGTACAAGAATATGCGTACCCATAAAAGTATTGTTCTGGCTCAGGTTATGGCTGTCGCCATCAACACAAAAAACATCGTTGGGGAATTTGCGGCGAAGCGATGCATTGGCAAATAAATTTCCTATGCCTCCTTCAATATCTACCCAGCTATCGGCTTTGGTAGCACCGGTTTTATAACTGATGGTATAAAATTTATCCAGGTGATTTCTTAAATGCAGGGCCAGCGCCTTCAGCATATTTCCACGCTCATGAAAGGTCATTTTTCTTAATGCTGGGTTACCAACCGTTCTTCCATATTCAAGAATACTTTTAAAATCAAAACCTTTTGTTGTTGCTATCGCAACAGGTTCGCCGGTAACAGCATTGTATAATTGTTGTCCCTCTCCATCTCCGGTTATCCACTTACCAGCTATATAGTTTTCAAGTTTCATGAAATCATTTATTTAAACTCAAAGTTAACTTAAAAAGAAAAGAGGCTTTATGCCTCTTTCTCAAAATTATAATACCCCGAATTGTTTCAGGTGGTGTGTTACGTGCTTGTAGTGCAGTAAAACCCACTCTTCAAAATTCAGCTCTCCAAAAACCGGGTGTATGGTTAGCTTAACGGAATCGTCTTTAAAGTAATGCTCAAAATAAGTAATGGCGCTTTCCAGTTTGCCAAGCGCTTCGTCCATAGTTGCATACCTGAGCGGTAGAGGCTCTTCACCAATTACAGCGAGCGGGGCTTTTGTGTTTTCCCTGAATTCTTTATCGCTTAGCAGGAACTCCTTATACTTTGGTAAATGTTCTGCCGGGGTTACCAGGTCGAATTTTAACTTCTCCGTTGACACATAAAAAAAAGCAGCAACATGCTCTATCATTTGCTGTGCATTCATCTTGCCCCATTTTCCAGCAGCTTGTGTTGCAATACTTTTAAATAATGGCATCGCTTCTTTGGTAAGAAAATTCAGTTTCTGCTCATACATGGTATGTATTTTAGTAAATGCAATGGCGTTATGCCCTTCGATCAATTTCTTCGCAAAGCCTGTTGAATATCTCCTCAACAGATCCTTCTCCTTTTACCATTACTACTTTATTAAACTGTTGATAATAATCTGCCACTGCTGCTGTTTTGGTGCGGTACTCTACTATCCGTGCCCTGATAACGCTATCGTTGGTATCATCGCTTCTGCCGCTTGTTTCTCCTCTTTTCAATAATCTTTTAATCAGCTCTTCTTCACTTACATCAAGGGCAAGCATTACAGCAATGGGGGCCTGTTTTAATTCCAGTAGTCCGTCCAGCGCTTTTGCCTGTGCCGGTGTTCTTGGAAAACCATCAAATAAAAAACCTTTAGCGGCCGGGTTATCACCCAGCGCTGAACTGATCATGCCAATTACCACTTCATCCGGTACCAGCTGGCCTTTATCCATAAAATTCTGTGCTTCTTTCCCCAACGGGGTCTGGTTAAAGATCTCATTACGCAACAGGTCTCCTGTGCTAAGGTGCTTAAGGCCATACCTGGCGATCAGTTTTTCACTTTGTGTGCCCTTGCCGCTGCCGGGAGGTCCAAATAATATTAAATTAAACATAGTTAGTTCCATGTGAAGAGAGCAAATATACCAATCGTACTTTAAATATTCTTTAACAGGAGAATTTAACCCTTTAAAAACTTAAAAACTTCGCTTTTCGTACATTAAAAGAACTAATTAACCCGAAATTTGCTAAGCTATGCAACGCCTATTTTATACCTTTTTTATTCTTTTAATATTAGCCGCCTGTAAAAATCCGGCAGTTAAACAATCTGATAATACTACCAATATGGAACCTGTAAAAAATGAAAACCCTGTTTTTTCAAAAACAGATAACACTAAAGTGGAAATTAGCAATGATGAGTGGAAAAAGATATTACCAACCGATGTGTATAATATAGCCCGTGAAAAAGGAACCGAAAGAGCTTTTACCGGAAAATTCTGGAACCATAAAGAAGGCGGTACCTATTACTGCGCAGCCTGCGGTAATGCCCTATTCAACAGTAATGGCAAGTTCGATAGCAATTGTGGGTGGCCTAGTTTTTTTGAACCCATCAGCAAAGGAAGTATTATATATGCCCCCGATAATACATATGGCATGAAACGTACAGAAGTAATGTGCGGTAAATGCAAGGCACATTTAGGGCATGTATTTGAAGACGGCCCGCCTCCAACCGGTTTACGATATTGCATCAATTCGGTTATACTTGATTTTGAAAAGGCTGATGATGCTGCTAAGAATTTTGATAAAAAGGAGAAGATCGAATAAATATTTTACATCTTATTGCTTAAGCTAGATGGCCGTTCATATATTTCATTTGCCCTGTATTTCTTTTTTTTGCACCTTCATTGTTCAAAATTATAACAATGATTAAAACGCTTTCTCTTGTTTTGGGTTGTCTGCTGATGATTTTTGCTAAAGATTCAGCTGCCCAAAAACTTTCTCTTGACCAGTTCAAAAATTTAAAGCCCCGTAATATTGGCCCTGCCGGTATGAGTGGCCGTATTACTACAATTGATGCCGTGGTTGCCAATCCTAATATCTTTTATGTTGGCGCAGCAAGTGGGGGTGTATGGAAAACAGAAAATGGTGGCCACTCCTGGACCCCCGTTTTTGATGAGCAGCCTATACAGAATATTGGCTCTATTGCTATTCAGCAATCCAATCCTTCTGTAGTTTGGGTGGGTACAGGAGAAGGCAATCCCCGCAACTCATTAAACCTGGGCGGCGGCATTTATAAAAGCCTGGATGCCGGTAAGACCTGGAAAAAAATGGGGCTTGATAAAACCATTTGTATACACCGGGTGGTTATCGATCCCGTTAATCCTAATACCGTTTATGCAGCAGCAATTGGCAACCCTTATGCAGAACATCCTGAACGTGGTGTTTTTAAAACCACAGATGGTGGCGAAACCTGGAATAAGATCCTGTATGCCAATGATACTACAGGTTGTGCCGATCTGATCATGGACCCGTCCAATCCTAATAAACTGATTGCGGCCATGTGGCAGTTCAGAAGAACGCCATGGAATTTAAAAAGCGGTGGAAAAGGCAGCGGTTTGTTTATAACTGTTGATGGCGGTAAAAACTGGAAACAAATGACCAAAGAAGACGGAATGCCCGATGGGCAACTGGGAAGAATCGGTGTTGCCTTCAGTCGCAGTATGCCCAGCAGGGTTTATGCAAAAATAGAAGCAACAAAAAATGGTTTTTACAAAAGTGACGATGGTGGGTTTAAATGGACATTGGTAAACAGCGATCCCGCCCAGATAACGGACCGCCCTTTTTACTACCAGGAAATTTATGTTGATCCGAAAAATGAGAACAGGATCTATGATGTGCATTCAACCATCACTTTTAGTGAAGATGGCGGCAAATCTTTTTCAACCATGATCCCGTATTCAGGTATTCATCCTGATCATCATGCCTGGTGGATACATCCTGAAGACCCTAACCTCATCATTGAAGGCAATGATGGCGGTATTGGCATTTCAAGGGATCGTGGTAAGACCTGGATCTTTGATGAAAAGATTCCGGTGGGTCAATTCTATCATGTGAATGTTGATAACGAAATTCCCTACAATGTAATGGGTGGTATGCAGGATAATGGAAGCTGGCTTGGCCCTGCCTATACCTGGACCAACGGCGGTATACGAAATTATTACTGGAGCAATGTGGGTGGCGGAGATGGCTTTGATGTAGTATCTGACCCCGAAGATGCAAGCTGGGTATATAGCATGAGCCAGGGCGGAAGTGTGGGAAGAAGAAACTGGAAAACAGGCGAAGGCTGGTTTATCAGGCCGCCGGCTCTTGATCCAAAAACCAAACTGCGCTTTAACTGGAACTCGGCAATAGCGCTGGATCCCTTTGATACAAAAACGGTTTACTATGGCAGCCAGTATGTACATAAGAGTACTGATAAGGGTGTGAGCTGGGATATTATATCCCCGGATCTGACATCGAACGATACAGTAAAAATTAATGCCTATCAAAACACAGGAGGATTAACATTGGATATTACAGGTGCAGAAACACATTGCAGTATTCTTGCCATTGAGCCATCAAAAAAAGAAAGAGGAACAATATGGGTGACTACAGATGATGGCAATGTGCAGCTTACCCGGGATGGCGGAAAAACCTGGACATCTTTTTATGGAAAGATACCAGGCATGCCGGCTGCCTGCTGGTTACCGCAGGTAAAAGCATCTGTATATAATGCCGGCGAAGCATTTGTTGTTGCCAATGATTATCGCCGGGGCGATATGAAACCTTATATTTTTCGTACAACAGATTATGGTAAAACATGGTCAAGAATGATAGATGAAAATAAAGTGAAGGGTTATGCATTATCTGTATTGCAGGATCCGGCACAACCGAACCTGATCTTTGTTGGAACAGAAAATGGTTTATGGATAAGCATGGATAATGGAAACTCTTTTGAGCAATTTAAAAATGGCTATCCTTCTGTTTCTACGTACGATCTTGTAATACAGGAACGTGAGGCCGACCTGGTGATCGCAACATTTGGCCGTGCCCTTTGGGTGCTTGATGATATTAGGCCGTTAAGAAAAGCTGCGGCAAATAAGGGGATGAAATTTACCAATCCAGTTACCATGTTTGCTTCAACAGATGCTTACCAGGCACAATACAAAGCAGCAACCGGGTATGAGTGGAGTACCTATGGCTTATATGATGCCGAGAACAGGAGACGTGGTGCCCCAGTTTCTTTCTTCATTAATAAGCCAAAAACAGATACTGCTGCAACCAGGCCGGCGGTAACAGAACCTGCTAAAGATACTGCTTCAACCAGGCGGGGGTTAACTGAACCTGTTGCCGACCAGACTGCTACACCTGCTACACAACAAGGCAGAGGCCGTGGTGGTCGTAGTGGAGGTGACGGTAGCAAAAGATCTGACAGCGCAATGGTTAATATCTATAATGCCAATAACGAATTAATAAGATCATTACGCTGGGCTGTTGATACCGGTTTCAATAAAATGTATTGGGGAATGGATGAAAAGGGTTTTCGGCAGCCAGGTTCTGCCAAGCCATTGCCGGGGGCTCCCGAGCCGGGAGGCTTTGCTGTTTTGCCAGACAGGTATAAGATAGTGATGACCTATGCTAGAGCATCTGATTCAACATATATAACGGTTAAAGACGATCCAAGGTTAGGCAACCGTAATGATATAAAACTTGCACAGCGTAACATGTATGACCGTTTAAGAAAATCTGCTGAAAAATTAACTACAGGCATGGACCAGTTAACAGAAAGCGATGAAGTGCTCACCAAAATGCTTGCTCAATTAAAGGGCATGGAAGGAAAAGAAATAGATTCGCTAAGAAAATCAACAACAAAAATGCAGGATACCATAAAGAGCATCCGTGAGTTGATCAGTGGTAAAACAAGTACTGCACAAGGTATTACCAGGTCGCCCGAATTAACTGTAATGACAGCTATGCAAACAGCACAGCAATCCATCGGCAGTAAAATGGTGGCTCCGGGCCCACAGGTAACAATTCTGGTTGAAAATGCAGAAAAGGCAGTAAAAGACATTACGGATAAAATAAATAATTTTTACAGCAGCAAATGGGTAGCGTATCGGCAGCAGGTAGAAAATACCAAAGTAAACCTGTTTAAAGATTATAAAGTGATTGAATAAGTGACTGAACGAAAAATTTAAAGCGGCTGAACAGCCGCTTTTTTCTTTTGCCATCATGTCTTAAACTTTTACTTTTGCCTCTTAACTATTATTTATGGGTAATGTAAAACTGAGCATACTGGCCGAAACTTTGAAAGCTTCAGAAATTGTGCGCCTTGGTGCCAGCATTAAGGAGAAGATGAATAAAGGTGAAGAAGTTTATAATTACACCATCGGAGATTTTGATTCTGCTATATTCCCCATTCCTGCAGAGCTTGAAGCAGAAATAGTGGAGGCTTATAAAAAAGGTTTTACCACGTACCCTACAGCAGAAGGCAACCTGGACCTGAGAGAGGCTGTCTCTTCCTTTATGTTATCAAGAACAGGTTTAAATTATGCAGCCAAAGATGAAATATTAATTGCGGCAGGAGGCAGACCGTTGATATATGCTTTATACCGGGCTATTGTTGATAAGGGAGATAAAGTTATTTACCCGGCGCCCAGCTGGAATAATAATCATTATGTACATTTTACAGATGCGGAACATATCATGCTGGAAGCGGAAAGAAAAAATAACTTCATGCTTTCAGCTGCACAAATAAAAGAGCATATTGCAGGTGCTACATTACTTTCTTTGTGTTCGCCTTTAAACCCCACAGGCACCACTTTTGGCAAGGAAGAATTAAGTGCCATCTGCGACCTTGTTATTGAAGAAAATAAAAACCGTGCCGAAGGAGAAAAAAAACTATACCTGATGTACGACCAGATATACTGGACCCTTACTTTTGGCGATACGGTGCACCATGACCCGGTTACGATAAATCCCAAAATGAAAGAATACACTATTTTTATTGATGGTATAAGTAAGGCTTTTGCTGCCACCGGTGTACGGGTTGGATGGGCCCTTGGACCGGCTGATATTTTAGTAAAAATGCGCTCTATAAACAGTCATGTTGGGGCATGGGCTCCCATGGCAGAGCAGAAGGCCGTTGCTAAATACCTGATAAGAACAGATGTGGTTGACAATTACTTTACCCATTTCAAAGCAGAAATAAATAACCGCCTGCAAAGTATTTTTAATGGCATACAACAAATGAAAAGCGAAGGTTACCATGTTGATGCTATAGCGCCTGAAGCCGCCATATACCTGACAATCCAGATTGATTATGCAGGTAAAAAAACTGCCGATGGCAAATTGCTGGAGAACCAGGCGGATGTCACTTCCTATGTTTTAGATGAAGCCAAAATCGCCATTGTGCCTTTTTATTGTTTTGGTGCTAAAGCAGACAGTAGCTGGTACCGGCTTAGCGTGGGCACCTGTAAAAAAGAGGAGATTGATGAAATGCTTAATGCATTAAAAAAATCTTTAAGTAAATTAAGTTGATGGATGCTGCAAGATGTATACAAAGAGCTGGTTGGCGATCAATTCTTACAGTTTAAAAATACAAAAGGCTTTAATTCTTTTTGACGAAAAAGCTTACGAAGCTTAAATGGTTTATGAATTATACGGTATTTGTTGAGGTCGATGATCTCGTGGGCAACAATTAAGTTTTCTATTTTTTCTATTGTATATAGCATTTGATGAAGTAATTCTACTTCATGTTCTATTGACTGTGGAGTCATTAGCTCCTGGTTGAACAAAACCAGTAAGTCCCGGTTTGAATTGTTCATAGTTTCTGCAGTTAAAATGTTGAGTTGCTAATAACCTACCATTCCCGCTTTATTAGGACAACCACAGCCTTTCTTTGTAGAAGCACAGCCTGCAGATACCAATACGGTTACAATAATTAATAGCAGTAATGTTAATTTATTAAGTTGTCGCATAATTTCAGATTAGCAATTTAAACTATTTTCACAAATATTAATTGCATTGTTTTGATGAAAGACAGGAATTTTAACATACCGACCGATAAGCCCCGGGTTTTAATAGCTCCTTTAGACTGGGGGCTTGGCCATGCAACACGCTGCATTCCAATAATCTTTAAATTATTACAGAAAAATTGTGAGGTGATAATTGCAGCAGAAGGTGTGGGTAAACTGTTGTTGCAAAAAGAATTTCCGGCATTAGAATTTATCCACCTAAAAGGCTACCGGGTAAGTTACAGCCGCAGTAAAGCTTTAATGCCCTTAAAAATGCTGTTGCAATTTCCTAAGATCATTTACAGGATCTATGCAGAAAACCGGTGGCTTAAACAAATTGTGAGATCCTATAAAATAGATGCAGTAATTTCTGAAAACCGCATGGGATTATATCACAGTAAAGTTCCTTGTATTTATATAACACATCAATTAAAAATAAAAACAGGCAACCCTTTTACAGAAAAGATCGCACAAAAAATTCATTATCATTTTATAAATAAATTCTCTGCCTGTTGGGTTCCGGATATTGAAGGAGATATGAATCTTGCCGGAGATCTTTCGCATCCTTCTACTTTACCTAAAGTACCTGTAAAATATATTGGCCCTTTATCCCGGTTTGAAAAAACAGAATCAACATTTAAATACGACCTGTGTATCATTTTATCGGGGCCAGAACCACAAAGAACCGTTTTTGAAAAAATTATTTTGAAAGGCCTTGATAAAATTTCGGGGAATATCTTTTTATTAAGGGGCTTGCCCGGAAATACAATGAACGAAAAATCTACTAATAATATTGATATAAAAAACCACCTTTCTGCCGGAGAACTAAATTTGGTTATTCAGCAGTCAAAAATGATCATAAGCAGGTGTGGTTACAGCACAGTTATGGACCTGGTTAAGCTGCAAAAAAGGGCAGTGCTTGTACCAACTCCCGGGCAAACAGAACAGGAATACCTGGCAAATTATTTAAGCAGTAAAAAGGTTTTTTATTGCATTTCTCAAGCGGATTTTATTTTACAAGATGCTATGAAAGAAGCGGGTCTTTATGAGTATAAAAATATTAATATCCCCCTGGATGAATTTAAAAAGGAGATTGAGCTTTTTGTAGTTCAGTTAAAACAAATTAATAATGCAGGTACTTAAATCCCCGGGTTATCTTTCCAAGGTCAATTAAAGGAGTATAAACTGATGCATACCATTCATCGTTCTTCTGTAAGCTTTCAATGGGCAGTTCATTAAGCAATACCGGTAAAGCAGTACTTGTTATAACAGCAGTTTTTATGGTGGGTAGCTTGTTTGATATTACGGCATACCCTATCCAGGTTTTTTTGCCCGTTAATACTGCAAATACATTTTTATAAAAAGCATTTGGCCGTTTTTGCAAAAAAATAATAACCGGTATGGCAATAATAAAAAAGATGGCAATAATGATATCCAGCAATCTTTTATTACGGCGTTGCAGGGGCAATCCAATTTTATATTTTTTTGAATCGGCTATATAATCTCCACTTGTATCTTTACTGTCGCTTCCAACAATACTGTTACTTCCCGAGGCATGAAATTTATTGCGTACATTTTCTGCCGTGCTGGTAATCATGCTGATTATATCTTTAAAGCTTAAGCCGTTTTCACAAAAAATAATTTCTTTTACAGGGTACTTCTTTATCAGATCCGGTAACTGTTCAATATTTCCGAGCCGGGGAATAGAACCTGATCCTTCAGTACCAACCCTGCCTAAAACCCTTTCCGGCATTCCGGCTTTGTTCAGCATTCCCGTTATAGCAATAAAATCTTTTTCTGCAGCAACCACAATGGTTTGCCTTCGTTCATCATACTCATTCCTGGTTTCGAGGTAACCCCATTTAATGAACAATAACCTGATGGTATTCATTAATACAAATGCCATCAAAATCCCGATTATTAAAATTCCCCTTGAAAATCTGACACTATCCGGAAGTAATGCATAAACACTTAACAATACCAATGCCGCAATAGCGGCAGACCTTACCAGTTGTGATTGTTTATATCCTTTATCATACAAACCACTATAATACGCTGTAATTAAAAAGAGCGCTGTAAAAACGGGAAATGCAATGAATAAAACATTGGGAGAGTAATTTTCCTCTTGCCTTATAAAATTATTCCACCATAAACGGGTAAGCCAAAAAGCACTTAAAATAACCGCTGCATCAAGTATAGGCAAACCGATTTTTTTTAAAAGGTTTCCAATGGCCGAAAAAAATGCTCTTAGCAGGATTGCAACCTGTATCAAAAAAATAAACACGCCAGCTTTGCTGCCACTGTAATGTTTTTTTACAAAAAAACTCATGGCCTTATAAAACAGCCTTACGTAATTCAGGCTGCCCCGCTTAGTGCTTTCTCCTTTAAAATGAATGATGGTACTTTCTGAAAAATAAAAATTTGTATAGCCTGCTTTTTGAATCCTGAAGCTAAGGTCCACATCCTCTCCATACATAAAAAAACGTTCATCAAAATTCCCGATCTTGTCTAGCACTTTTTTTGGTATCATCATAAAAGCCCCGGCAAGCACATCCACTTCATGATTTGTATTTTCTGATAAATGACCGAGGTGATATTTTGCAAATAATTTTGAGTGTGGAAATAACCTCGAAAGGCCGGATAGTTTGAACAATGAAGTTAATGGCGATGGAAAAGCTCTTTTACTTTCTTTTAAAAAATTACCCGAGCCATCCACCATTTTAATACCAATAGCTCCCGCCCTTGAATTTGCATTGAAAAAAGCCAGGCACTTTGCAATGCTGTCCTCAGCCAGAATAGTATCAGGATTTAAGAAAAGTATGAAATCCCCTTTTGCTTTGGCCAGCGCCTGGTTATTGGCTTTCGCAAATCCAACGTTCAGTGTGTTCCAGGTAAAGTTCACTGTGGGAAAAGCGGGCTCCAGGTAAAGTCGGCTTCCATCCGTGGAATTATTGTCAACTACGATAATTTCAGCATCAATGCCCAGGCAGGATTTATTAACAGAATACAGGCATTGTTCCAGGAAATACTTCACATTATAGTTCACTATTATCACAGATAGTTGCATATTCAAATATAGTTATACCAAACTGAATTTCATTTCTGGCTCTGTGATTCCGGGACGCTATATTGCAATCAACCGGTATAAGGAACCCTTTGTATATTTGCGCCATGCTAAAAACAACTCTTTTAAATTCGGTTGAGGCGGGTGCTAAACAACTGAGACACTACTTTAATAATGACGATCTAAAGATCAGCAACAAAGAAGGAATCAATAACTGGGTTACAGAAGCTGATCATGCTGCAGAAAAAGCGATCATTGAAGTTATTAAAGCAGATTTTCCCGATCATTTTATTTTGAGCGAGGAGGTTGGTGAAATTGCAACGGGAAGCGATACAAAATGGATCATTGATCCTATTGACGGTACAATCAATTTTGCCAGCGGCATCCCCCTTTGTTGTGTAAGTATTGGTGTAGAACAAAATGGTGAAATGATTTTTGGTGCTGTTTACAATCCGTTCATCAATGAATTGTTTTTTGCCCAAAAAGGTTTTGGCGCATCTCTTAATGACAAAAAGATCAGTGTAAGTAAAAAATCAGAACTGATACATAGCTGTCTGGTCACCGGTTTTCCTTATGCTTACTTAGATATGGAAAACGGTCCCCTGGAAGTATTTGAGCGTTTTGTCCGCAAAGGTGTACCCGTACGCCGCCTGGGCAGTGCTGCTATTGACCTGTGTTGGGTTGCTGCCGGCAGGTTTGAAGGTTTTTTTGAGCATAGCCTGCAGGCCTGGGATTCTGCTGCCGGGTATTTGATCGTTGAAGAAGCCGGTGGTAAGGTAACTGATATGAATGGCAATAAATATTCACCCTATCAAAAAAAGATCGTAGCAACAAATGGATTGATACATGAGGAGTTGATAGAAGTGATACATAACAGAAAGCAATTGTAAATTTTAGATTGGCGATTTTAGATTTTAGTTATTGCAAGATTAAAATTATCAATGACAGTAAGATGGTTTCAAAGAAAGAAGAAATAATGAAAAGGCTAAAGTCACTCGCTGTACAAACGGGCAAGCTTTGTCTTGCGTTAGATTATAACATCGTAAACAAAACCTACATCAGCCAGATTGTAAGATGTTCAAGTTCCGCTTCGGCAAACTACCGGGCTGCATGCAGAGGAAAATCAAAAGCGGATTTCATAAATAAACTAAGAATAACCGAAGAAGAGCTGGACGAAACAATGCATTTTTATGAATTATTAGCAGAATTCAATGACGCATTTAAACAGAAATTGCGGGAACTTTATACAGAAGCAAATGAGCTTTTATCAATAGTTATTGCTTCAATTAATACTACTTTAAAAAATATGCAGGCGGAAAAGGAAAGTGCCAGCGACCAAAAACAAATCCGAAATCGCCAATCTAAAATCTAAAATTGAATGGAAGAAAGAACAGAAATATCCTCCCTCGGCGAATTTGGTTTAATTGACCACCTCACCCGCAATAACGAAACAAAGAATGCATCAACCATTTTAAGTGTGGGCGATGATGCTGCGGTGATCGATCATTTTGGCCGTCAAACAGTTGTTACTACCGACCTGCTGGTAGAAGGGGTTCATTTTGATCTCATGTACACACCGTTGAAACACCTGGGCTATAAATCTGTCATTGTAAACGTCAGTGATATTTATGCCATGAATGCAACGCCTACACAAATTGTTATAAGCATTGCTATAAGTAACAGGTTCAGCGTAGAGGCCCTGGATGAATTTTATGATGGAGTATATGCGGCCTGTGATAAATATAATGTGGACCTGGTTGGAGGAGATACTACCACATCGCAGCGTGGATTTATTATAAGCATTACAGCTATTGGAGAAGTGGCTCCTGACAATTATGTAAAAAGAGATGGCGCAAAGGTCAATGATCTTATTTGTGTAAGTGGTGACCTGGGCGGTGCATTTTTAGGATTAACTATTTTAGAAAGAGAGAAAAAAATATTTGAAGAAACCGGTGCACAGCCCGACCTGGAAGACAGGGCATATATTGTGCGACGCTTATTGAAGCCTGAGGCCCGTAAAGATGTTATAGAATATTTTGCTGAGCACAAAATTGTGCCTACCAGCATGATGGACATCAGCGACGGACTAAGCAGTGAAATGCTGCACATTTGTAAGCAAAGTAACGTAGGCTGTGTGTTGTATGAAGATAAATTACCACTGAACGAAGACAGCAAGGATTTTGCCTACAAGCTGGAGCTTGATCCTACAGCCTGCGCCTTAAGTGGTGGAGAAGATTATGAATTACTATTTACTGTTTCTCAATCCGATCATAAAAAGATAGCTGAAAACAACGGCCTTAGTATTATCGGTTATATTACCGAAGCGGCCGAAGGAAAAACTTTTATTACCCGTGGTGGTAATAAACATGAGCTGGTGGCGCAGGGGTGGAATCATTTGAAATGATTTTTATTCTTTTATATTATCGTTTATTGTCGAGTGCATAGTTAAATGAGAATTGATAAATAGGTAACCCATATTCTATTTCCGGAGCCTTGGTGTATTTATAATAAATCACCTTTATATTTACCACTTTGTCTATCTCTATTCCAAAGCCAACAGAATAACCGGTGTATAATCCGTTTGTTTCAATTGTAGGCAAAAACTCCTTTATTTGCTTGGGGTTTGTATAACATAAGTGATAACGTAACACTGCCCAAAAAACACCAACGTTTTTGCTGTTTGTTTTTTCCCAAGCACCCGTTTGAAATAGTAAACCAGCGTATGTAAAAGTATTTAAGAATGTGGTGGCTTTGCCGGTACGTGGGTCGGTAATAGCTCCTGCACGAACTCCATTTAAAATTCTTTCCCCAAACTTATAAACAAAACCTGTTTTTGTAAGCTTGCTGGTTCTGCTAAAATATTTTGTGTCGTCAATTCCTATGTTAATTAATCCACTAAGCGGATTAATGTATTGATTTACCAAGTGGTCGTTACTTTTGGTGAAGGTTGGTGTTTGTTGCTGAAAATTATTATTGCTTACGCCACCATAAAAAGAAATTGGTACAATAAACTTTCCCTGCTCTCCAATATATATTTTTATAAAACGGGCAGATGCGTTTACCAGCCCGTTGTTCATTACATCTATAAAACCGGAGGAGAAAATTTCGGGTTTAGATTGGTTTGCACTGTCTGATTTGATTAGTTGGCAAAAAACTGGTTTTATCGGAAAAGTAAGAAGAATACATAATAACAGAAGTTTCGATTTTAGTATATATCTCACTTGTTGATTGCTTTTTTTATATTTCTTGATTCTTTTGCCTGGGCAAAAGATTGTGGTACTTAAAAGAAGGTAATAGCAAGTACCCTCCAACAATGTTTTGGTTGTAAAAATTTCAGGATTTTAAATTAAGGATAGTACCCGAAATCGGGTACTATCCAAAAAAATTAATCTGATGCTACTATTTTCTTTCCATGTATTTTCTAACGTAATACATACGTATAAAATAAAAAACTGTAAATACAATAATGCATGCGGCCAAGCTTCCATTTGTGTGAAAATGAGAATAAATGAACCCTGTAGCCGAAATATATAATACAATATGAAATACTGCTACTATTTGGTAAATCCTTAGTTTAGGCACGTTGCACTTTGATAGTGTGTCAATTAAAAAATAACTTAAGATCATAGTTTTTCCATTTTAATGTATTACGTAAATGTCTATTGCGCAACCTAACATTATTGCTGCCATAGTTTCCGGAAATCCTGCAGCGTATACAATTAATTCGCCCCAAGAGCTGTTTTGCAAATATCTTTTAAAACATGATATAATCGGACTTACATATAAAATGTTCTTAACTAAGGGTGATTTATAGCTTGCAAAAGAGGCATATTGATTTGTAGTAATTCCTTTATTGTTATCTTGAAAAGCATTGTCACTTATTGATGTTTCGGTAATAACTTTTTCACCATTTATGAATTCTATTTTTAATATTGTTCCTTCATCGATTGATGTGAAAGTGGTAGACCCATTTTGTTGATTAGGCTCACTGCTAGTAGATAGATTGCTAAAATTTACATCTGCAACTCCTTTATTAACCATTGGTTTACTGGGGTTATGTGCATCAATTAATAGAACATAGTTTTTTTGATTATTTGATGTAATTTTTGCAGTAATTATCTGTATGCCATCATTTGCTAATGTATTATTCGTTTTTACAGAATCAAGGTCATAAGCACCATATTGGGTTTGTAAGGCGGAAAAGTTATCTTGTATAAGCTGTCGGCTGGCCATGTTATCTTGTGCATAAATTGCATGTATTGTAAATAGAAATGTCACAGATAAAATCAATTTTTTCATTTTTTTGTTTTTATAATTTTTGCCTACTCTATTTATTACACGGTTTTCAGTTTTCCCGTATCATTGGCCTTTGATAATGCAAACCTCCGGTTAAAAAATCAGCTTAAAAAACTTTAACCCTAACCTTTGTTACATATTCTTACACTTTTGTTTCCAATATCAAAGTAATTTTACGGTATGCTGTGCTGTTTTAAACATCTCAATTTTTACTATACTGCAAATTGCTTATAAATTAAGTCTAACTTCGTCCTTAACATCATTTAACCTCCGTACCATGCCCCCAAATAATAGCCTAGAAATGGGTAACAATATCCGTAAATGGCGCTCTCTTAAAG
>JBBSJI010000006.1:0-70158 GCA_038257425.1 Chitinophagales bacterium | reverse complement strand
GGTTGATGGAACGGTCTTACAAGCACTTCATCATTCAATATTCCTTGTTCTTTATTTAAAATTCTTATGGCCTCGTAGTACAATGGATAGTATAAGAGTTTCCGAAGCTCCAGATCCAAGTTCGATTCTTGGCGAGGCCACAAAAAACCTGGTTCCAGGTTCTTCCATGCATTTTGCAATGTAACTAATGTTGCACCCGCTTTACTTTTTTAATTACATCTTTGCTTTCACAAATAATCAGCATATGGAAATACTGGGTTACGTCTTAGCAGTTATTGTCGGTGTCTCATTAGGCTTAATTGGCAGTGGTGGTTCTATTTTAACGGTACCTATCCTGGTGTATGTTATGGGGGTTAACCCGGTGTTGGCAACTGCGTATTCATTATTTATTGTAGGATCTACGGCATTGGTTGGCGGTGTGCAAAGTGCCATACAGAAAAAAGTTGATTTTAAAACGGTGTTGATCTTTGGTATTCCTTCCATTGCGGCAGTGTATGCAACCCGTATGTGGCTGGTGCCCATTATACCAAACGAACTTTTCACAATAGGCTCATTGGTAATCAGCAAATCAATTGCATTGATGTTATTGTTTGCGGTGGTAATGATACTGGCTTCCATAAGTATGATCAGACCAGGAAAGAATAAAGAGCAGGATGAAAATGCACCCAGGGTTTATAATTATCCAATGATTTTACTGGAAGGTGCTGTTGTTGGTTTGCTTACCGGATTGGTGGGTGCAGGAGGTGGCTTTTTAATTATACCTGCGTTGGTACTACTTGCCCGTATGCCGATGAAGCTGGCAGTTGGCACTTCACTTTTTATTATTGCGGCAAAATCACTTATCGGCTTTATTGGTGATTTGCAGGGCAGCGAGATCATAGACTGGAAACTCCTGGGTATATTTACCGCATTTTCTGTTGCAGGTATTTTTATAGGTATTCTTTTATCTAAAAAAATACCCGGCCAAAAATTAAAAAAAGGTTTTGGCTGGTTTGTGCTGGTAATGGGCATTTATATTATTGTAAAAGAATTATTTTTTAAATAAATAGAATGGAAAATAAGGCGGTGCCAAATAGCAATGATGAAAAATCTGGCGTGCATACATCCGCCCTTGCATTGGATGAAACCTATTGGGACAGCCAATACAAAGCCAATACAACAGGCTGGGATCTAGGCCAGGTATCGCCACCACTGAAAGCATACGTTGACCAGCTTACCAATAAAAATCTGCGGATTTTAATTCCCGGCTGCGGCAATACTTATGAAGCTGGGTATTTATTGCAACAGGGATTTACCAATGTAACTGTTATTGACATTGCACCCACTTTGGTTGCACAACTAAAAGATAAATTTGCATCAAATCCCAATATCAACATTACTTTAGGCGATTTTTTTAAACACACAGGAGTGTATGACCTGGTATTGGAACAAACATTTTTCTGTGCACTTAACCCTGTTTTACGAAAAGATTATATTGCTAAAATGAATGAACTGCTTGCGCCCAATGGTAAATTGGCCGGCGTTTTATTTAACCGGGAATTTGAACAACTGGGTCCTCCATTTGGAGGAAATAAAGACCTCTATAAAACTATGTTTGAAAAGGATTTCGATTTTAAAACATTTGAACTTTGCCATAATTCATTTCCCAAAAGAGCAGGAACTGAGTTATTTATAATTCTGGTTAAGAACTGATTTTTTTTGCCGCTCTTAAGTGTAACCAATGTTACCTACATCCTCATTAATAAATCTGAAATTTACAATCTAAATAAAAAATATGGAAAATACTATAATGAGTACTATGCCAAGAATTGGCGATAAGGCTCCTGATTTTGATGCGGTAACCACTACCGGGCAACTGAAATTTTCAGATTATAACAAAGGCAGTTGGGTGATCTTGTTTTCTCACCCCGCAGATTTTACACCAGTGTGTACCACCGAAATGAGTGGCTTTGCAACTGAAAAAGATTTTTTTGCAAAACATAATACCAAACTGATGGGATTAAGTATTGACAGCATTCATTCTCATATTGCATGGGTTAATGCAGTGCATGAAAAAACAGGAGTGTTATTTGAGTTTCCGATTGTTGCCGATATTGATATGCGTGTAGCTAAATTATACGGTATGTTGCAACCAGGCGAAAGTGAGACTGCTGCCGTGAGGGCCGTATTTATTATTGATCCGGAAGGGAAAGTAAGATTGATCATGTATTACCCGCTTAATGTAGGCCGTAATATGGAAGAGATCAAACGCACATTATTAGCCCTGCAAACATCGGATGAAAATAAATGTGCTATGCCGCTTAACTGGCATCCGGGCGATAAGGTAATTGTTCCGGCTCCAAAAACAATTGAGGGACTGGCAGAACGAAAAGCCAGTAATTTAGAAATGGTCGATTGGTATTTGGCTAAAAGATCTTTATAAAATAAAAGCTACCGGTTGCCGAAAGGCAACTTTTTTAATTACTTGCCTTTTTTATGACTAATATCATATTACTATGTAACAATAGTGACCCGAAAATATTTATTTAAAATAGAAATTTGCCAAAGCATACTATACAATAATTTTAAAAAATAATCATTATGAAAGTAGAACAAATTTATACCGGATGTATTGCCCATGCAGCATATTACGTTGAAAGCAACGGCGAAGCTGCCATCTTTGATCCATTACGTGAAGTGCAACCCTATATTGACCGGGCTGCCAAAGATAATGCCGCCATCAAGTATGTTTTTCTTACACACTTTCATGCCGATTTTGTAAGCGGGCATTTAGACCTTGCCAGAAAGACCGGGGCAAAAATTGTGTATGGGCCAACGGCAAAACCTGCCTATGAAGTGATCACTGCAACAGATAACCAGGTTTTTAAAATAGGTGATTATGCTGTTAAAGTAATACATACGCCGGGCCATACCATGGAAAGTACTACTTACCTGCTTAGTGATGAGCAGGGTAAAGAACATGGTATCATATCCGGCGATACTTTATTTATTGGTGATGTAGGAAGACCTGACCTGGCTCAGCATGTTGTGGCAGATCTTACCGAAGAAAAATTAGCCGGATACCTTTACGATTCGCTGCGTAACAGGATAATGCCTTTAAGTGATGACCTGATCGTTTACCCCAACCATGGCGCCGGTAGTGCCTGTGGTAAAAATATGAGCAAAGAAACTACCGACACACTGGGGCATCAAAAACAAGTAAACTATGCATTAAATCCTGCATTAAGTAAAGAAGAATTTATTAAAGCCATCCTTACCGGCTTAACGCCGCCCCCGGGTTATTTCCCTAAAAATGTATTGATGAATATACAGGGATACGAAAGCCTGGATACGGTTTTAGAAAGAGGGCATAAAGCTTTAACTGCAGAGAATTTTGAAATGGTAGCCAATGAAACAAATGCACTGGTATTGGATACCAGGAACGCAACAGACTTTGCCAGCGGGTTTATTCCCAACAGCATAAATGTAGGATTAGATGGAAGCTTTGCACAGTGGGTGGGCGAAATGATACCTGATATAAAACAGGAAATATTACTGGTATGTAATCCAGGGTACGAAGATGAAGCCATGATACGCCTTTCAAGGGTTGGGTATGATGGCAGTATTGGATACCTGGAGGGAGGTTTTGATACCTGGAAAAAATCTGGTAAGGAAGTGGATACCATAAAAAGAATTACGGCAGCAGAATTTGCAAAAATTCATGAAAATGAAAAGCAATTAACAATTGATATCAGGAAAAAAAGTGAATTTCAATCGGAGCATATTCTGGATGCGGTTAATATACCGTTGAACGAGATCAATAATCATCTGGCTGAATTCCCCAAAGACAAACCCTTTATTTTGCATTGTGCAGGTGGCTATCGCAGCATGATTGCAGCTTCTATACTTAAACAAAGAGGTTGGGATAATTTTTCAGACGTAATTGGTGGGTTTACCGAAATAGTAAAAACCAATGTGCAAAAATCAGATTATGTTTGTCCAACAACGATGTTGTAGATAATTATATTTTAAATGAGATAACTTAGCTTTGAAAACATACGGGGCTATTTTTTATTATATGGCTGAACGCAATTATTCTCTTAAAATATAGCCCTTGCCAACAGAAGTAACTAATGTAACATACAGTGTTGAATGCAACTAATGTTACCAACAGCGTTAAAATCGCAAAGGATATTTGCATTATAAAATTAAAAAATTATACCATGAACATTGAACAGATTTATACCGGATGCCTGGCACAAGGTGCCTATTATATTACCAGCAATGGTGAGGCTGCGATTGTTGACCCACTTCGTGAAACACAACCTTACTTAGACAGGTTGCAGAAAGACGGGGTGAAATTAAAATACATTTTCGAAACCCATTTCCATGCTGATTTTGTATCAGGACATGTAGACCTGGCAAAACAAACAGGCGCAGCTATTGTGTATGGTCCTAATGCCAGTCCTGAGTTTGAATTTATATCTGCAAAGGATGATGAAGAATTTAAAATAGGCGATATAATCATTAAAGTGCTTCATACACCGGGCCATACTATGGAAAGCACAACTTTCCTTTTGAAAGATGCAAGCGGAAAAGATTATTGCATCTTCAGTGGCGACACCTTGTTTTTAGGAGATGTTGGCCGCCCTGACCTTGCTCAGAAAGCTGCAGACATGACGATGGAAGATTTAGCCGGGTTACTTTACGAAAGTTTAAATAAAAAAATTATGCCGTTGGCAGATGATGTGATTGTTTATCCTGCACATGGTGCCGGTAGTGCCTGTGGTAAAAACATGATGAAGGAAACGGTTGATACTTTGGGTAATCAAAAGAAAATGAATTATGCTTTAAATCAACCCAACAAAGAAGCATTTGTAAAAGCCGTTACCGATGGTTTACAACCACCACCCGGATATTTTGGTTTAAATGTGGCCATGAATAAAAAGGGCTATGAAAGTTTTGAAACAGTTTTAAACAATGGTATGCGGGCATTAACTCCTGATGAATTTGAAGCCGCTGCAGAAAACACCGAAGCCCTGATATTAGATACAAGGACAAATACCGAATTTTATAAAGGCTTTATTCCACAATCGGTAAGTATTGGTTTGGACGGGGATTTTGCTCCCTGGGTTGGTGCGCTCATTGTAGATGTAAAACAACCTATATTACTGGTTACTGATCCTGGTAAAGAAGAAGAAACCGTAACCCGTTTAAGCCGTGTTGGTTTTGATAATGTACTGGGACATTTAAAAGGCGGCTTTGCTACATGGCTGGCAGCAGGTAAAGAAGCAGATGTGATTGACAGGATAACTGCAGAACAATTTGCAACAGAAGTAAAGATTGGTGAGGATAAAATTATTGATATAAGGAAGGATACTGAATATGCAGCAGAACATGTTGATGAAGCGTATAATAAACCATTGGCATTAATTAATGATTGGGTAAAAGATATAAACCCTGATGAGCATTTTTACATTCATTGTGCAGGTGGTTACCGCAGTATGATTGCAGCATCTATTTTGCAGGCCCGTGGTTACAGAAATTTTACAGAAATTGAAGGAGGCTTCAAGGCCATCAGCAGTACCCCTTTACCAAGAACAGATTTTGTTTGCCAGAGTAAAGTGATGAAAGTGTAATTAACTATAAGGTTTATCTTAATAAACATTAGAGCAATAAAAAAGCATCCGCCATTTGGCGGATGCTTTTTTTATCGCATCATATTTGATAACCCAGGGTTGGTTTTACCGGGTTTCATGTGCGAATACTTTTATGCATGTAATGTAAATATAAAAGGCAGCTCTCTACACAGAGCCCATTTTAAAAATTAGCAACTCCAATAATTATATGACTTTCATCATCTCTCCGTAAGACAATTATCACGTACGGTCAAGAGGTTAATCATCATTTGATTTAGTGTGATAAAAGTTACAAAGCGCCCACAGGGATGGACATAATTTTGTTATGCAATCAATAAATAATAAAATTAAAATTTAGAAAAATGGAAACTGATTATCATTATAACGTAAATCTAAACTGGGAAAACGATCGCAAAGGATTAATGAGTTCACCGGCTCTGGATTCAACTATTGAAGTGGCTACTCCGCCCGAATTTCCAAAAGGTATGCCAGGCATCTGGTCGCCGGAACACCTACTGGTAGCGGCGGTAAACAGTTGCCTCATGACCACCTTTCTGGCCATTGCAGAAAATTCAAAACTTGATTTTGTGCACTTTGATAGCAATGCAGATGGTAAGCTGGAAAAGGTAGATGGAAAATATATGATGAGTGAAATTATACTTTCACCGGTATTGACCATACATCAGGAAGCTGACAGGGAGAGGGCTGTCAGGATATTAGATAAGTCTGAGGCAGCCTGTCTGATCTCTAATTCGGTGAAATCAAAAATAATATTTCAGCCACAAATAAATGTTGCCTGAAAAGTAGTAAATATTAAATCAACTGATCATGAAAAGAATAGTAATACTCGGAGCAGGAACAGCCGGAACCATGATGGCAAATCACCTGCGACATGAATTAAACAAAGCCGATTGGGAGATAGATATTATTGACGAAAGAGAAGAGCATCATTACCAACCCGGATATTTATTTCTGCCTTTTGATATATACAAGCCGGAAGATATCATTAAGTCTATTAAAGAATTTATTCCCAAGGGAGTAAGGTTACTGACGGATAAAATTGAAATGATAGATGCCAAACAGCATTTAGTGAAAATGCAAAACGGTGATCAGCTGCACTATGAAATACTCATCATTGCCACAGGAGCCAAGATTGCTCCTGATGAAGTGCAGGGCATGAAAGGTGCAGAATGGCAAAAATCAGTATTTGATTTCTACACATTTGAAGGGGCCCTTGCCCTGAGAAATAAATTAAGGGAATGGGAAGGTGGCCGTTTAGTAGTACATATTACCGAGATGCCGATCAAATGCCCCGTTGCTCCACTTGAATTTGCATTCCTGGCGGATTCTTTTTTCAAACATAAAAACATGAGAGACCAGGTGGAGATAACTTATGTTACTCCGCTGAGTGGCGCTTTTACAAAACCAAAAGCAACTGCTGCACTGGATCATCTGCTTCAGGAAAAAAACATTGCTATTGAAAGTGATTTTGCTATTGCCGAAGTGGATAATGAAAACAAAAAGATCATTGATTATGGAGGCAGGGAAATTCCTTTCGACCTGTTGGTAACCGTACCTACTAATAAAGGCGATGACCTAATGGAAAGATCCGGACTTGGAGATGAGCTGAATTATGTTCCTACCAACAAAGGATCACTGCAATCGCTTTAGTACAAAAATATTTTTGTACTGGGTGATGCCAGCAATATCCCTGCATCCAAAGCCGGGTCCGTGGCTCACTTTGAAGCAGAGATATTATCCGATAACATTCTGCGCTTTATAAATGGCGAACCATTAAAAGAAGAATTTGACGGCCATGCTAATTGTTTTGTTGAAACAGGAAATGGCAAAGCACTGTTGATTGATTTCAATTATACACATGAACCGGTGGAGGGAGAATTTCCATTCCCGGGTATTGGTCCCCTGCGATTACTAAAAGAAACCAGAATGAACCATATGGGCAAGCTTGCCTTTAAGTGGATCTACTGGAATGTATTATTAAAAGGAACACATATACCGTTTGTTTCTGCAACCATGCAGGAATCCGGAAAACATTTTGCTTAGAAACTAAAAAATTATATTATGGAAAAGATTATTTGCGGAACAACAATTGAAGTAAATGAAGAAGGTTATTTAACCAACTTCTCACAATGGTGCAAAGAAGTAGGAGAAGAAATTGCCCAGGAGTCAAATATCGAATTATTGCCCCGTCACTGGGAAGTTATTAACTATCTTCAGGATGAGCATAGAAAAGAATCGCCTCTAAGTATTCGTAAAATTGGCAAGAGTGGCGTGGTGGATATAAAAGAATTTTATGCCCTTTTTCCAACTGCTCCATTAAAGACAGCAACAAAAATTGCCGGCGTTCCAAAACCTGCCAGTTGCATTTAATTATTAACAGATAAAAATTACAATCATGAACGAGTTTAATGGCGAAATAAAAAAGATGATGATCATACTTTCCAAAGCAACTTTGGAAAATGTGTACGCCGCATTTGTACTGGCCAATGGTGCCCGGATGGAAGGCATAGAAGCCGAAATGTTTTTTACCTTTTTCGGGCTGGAGGCTATTCATAAAAAGAAACTGGAACACCTGCATGTGGCAACCGTTGGTAATCCTGCCATGCACATGCCAACCATGCTGGGCGGACTACCCGGTATGGAGGCATTAGCAACTTCTATGATGAAAAAAGAAATGGAAAAGGTTGACATGCCGGATGTGCATGAATTCCTGGATATACTTACTGCCTCAGGCGTCAAACTTTGGGCCTGTAAGCTCGCCATGGAAATGTTTCATTATAAAAAAGAAGACATGTTTGATGATATTGATGGCGTGATAACGGTAGGTGATTTTTATAAGCAAGGCAGTGGTTTGGGTACACACATGCTTTTTATATAATTGTAAACAAGATTGTTTTTTATTGCAACTTTGAGTTTCAAACAAAGCCTGCCGTTATTAAATAGTTTCGGTTATTGACAATTATATGAAAGAACTAAAAGAATACCTGCATCATTTACCGCAGGAATTTATTGGCCAACTGGAGCAGTTTGGGATTGTAAAAAACTTTGAAGCAGACACCGAAATATTGCGAGAAGGCCAGTATGTAAAATTAGTGCCGCTTGTATTAGAAGGTGTGGTAAAAGTGTTTACCCGGCATGGCGATAAGGAGCTGCTGTTGTATTACATTGAGAGTGGCGAAAGTTGCATCATGTCATTTAATGCCGGTTTTAAAAACAGCCCCAGTAAAGTATTTGCTGTGGCTGAAGAAAATGCTGTTTTACTATTGATGCCATCAGAAAAAGTAAATCAATGGGTAAAGACATACCCGTTACTGAATGAACTTTTTTATAACCTTTACGAACAGCGATATGAAGCATTACTGGACACCATCAACCAACTGCTGTATAACAAGCTTGACCAGAGATTATATAGCTACCTGTTAGAAAAAAGCAAACAAAAGAATAACAAAGTATTGAATATGCGTCACAGGGAAATTGCGGTAGAATTAGGTACAGTGAGGGAAGTTATCAGCAGGGTAATGAAGAAGTTGGAGCATGAGGGTAAAATATTGCAATTACCAAACGGGATAGAAGCTTTATAGGCTGGTAACTCAGGTCACCAGCTTTTTTGTCATGTAGTTCTACCTTTGTTTTTTACTAACAACTAAAAATTAAAATTATGAAAAAGAACATGGGCTCTGCCGACCGCATCATTCGTTTTTTATTAGCAGCCGTATTTGCCTGGCTTTACTTTGCTGGCATAGTTACAGGCACTTTCGGAATTATCCTTGTAGTACTGGGCGCTGTATTTGTAATAACCAGTTTGGTGAGTTTTTGTCCGCTTTATACTTTAGTTGGGTTAAATACATGCCCTGCTAAGAAAGAGTAGTCATAGTTATTTTAGGTAACTTATGTTACATTTCAACCCGTTGACATTACCTATCTTTCAACAATATGCAGGGCTTATCGCAAAACAAATATCAGTTTGGCTTATTGGTTTTGGTAAATGCCTTTGTTGGTGCAATGGTAGGCCTGGAAAGGGCCATTATTCCCGGCCTGGCAAAAACCGAATTTGGTATAGATGCGAACACCGCTGTCCTTTCATTTGTGGCAGCATTTGGCATTAGTAAAGCCATCAGTAATTACAGTGTGGCCAGGCTCAGCAAAAAATTTAACCGTAAAACTATTTTAATAACAGGCTGGTTGTTTGCATTGCCTGTTCCGCTTTTATTAATGTATGCACCCAACTGGAACTGGATAGTGTTTGCAAATATCCTGTTAGGTATCAACCAGGGGTTGGCATGGAGCAGTACTGTAATCATGAAGATAGATCTGGTTGGAAATAAGAACAGGGGACTGGCAATGGGAATTAATGAATTTGCCGGTTATCTTTCTGTGGGTCTTGCTTCATTTTTAGCCAGCAGTATTGCAGCTAGATATGGTTTTGCATTTTACCCATTCATACCAGGTTTAGCTTTTGCATTACTGGGTTTGATGATGTCGGTATTTTTAGTAGCAGATACTACTCATTTTGTACATACAGAAAGTACGACGAGTAACATAGCATTGCTTAAAAATGTGTGGAAGGATACTACCTGGAAACATAAAAATATCAGCAGTGTTAGTTTAAACGGCTTGGTAAATAATATGAATGATGGCGTAGTTTGGGGATTATTACCGATACTGTTAATACAACGTGGATTCAGCATTTACCAGATCGGCATTGTTGCAGGTATTTATCCGGTTGTATGGGGCTTATCGCAATTGTTTACCGGTAAAATGGGCGATCAATATTGTAAAAAACAGATCATAACTGCAGGCATGTTGTTACAGGCATTTGCAATTATTCTATTGGCTTTGTCAGCAGCATTACCTGTGTTAATTCTTTCATCAATATTATTAGGCCTGGGTACAGCGTTGGTTTATCCTAATTTTTTGACCGTGGTAGCTGAAAATACACACCCATCTCAACGGGCAGAAACCTTAAGTATCTTTCGTTTTTGGCGGGATAGCGGATATGTGATCGGCGCTTTGCTGGCTGGTATTTTGGCTGATGCGTTTGGATTAATGAGTGCTTTATTGATCATAGCAGGTATTACTGCTGCGGCAGGTATCATTGCTCACTTCAGGATGTGCTGCACATTAAAAAAATGGTGGCGGGATGCTAATTGCGAGATCATACCTGCCTATTAAATAAATTATTATATGGATAAGGAAACTCAAAATCACATTAACAAGGACCTTATTTTAAGAGAACGCCTTGCTATAGAAAGAACGGATATGGCGATAGACAGAACCTTTCTCTCTTTCCTGAGAACTACATTATATTTTGTTGTAGCAGGAATGACAGTAAACAGTCTGCTGAAAGCAAGCTACGGCAGGTGGGTAGAAATAGTTTTCTGGATAATTGCCGGACTTGTACTGATAATTGGACTTGTTAATTTTTTCAGGCAAAAAAAGAAGCTTAAAAACAACAAAATACATATCGGTAACTACAAACTGGAATGGGAAGAAGACTGATAAAATTACCTGTTTCATGATAATCCTTTGAAATAGCTTTACAAAGTATCCATCTCCTGGCGGATGCTTTTTGCATTTGTAACCTTTGTTACTTAATTAGCCGGTTGCTGCATTTACATTTGCATTACTAAACAAGAGCAATGAAAAATAATATTTTATCAAACTGGACATTCATGCGATTCCTGCGCCTGGGAATGGGTATTGCCATATTGGTGCAGGCCGTAATAGCAAGGGATATACTGTTTGCATTTGCAGGAATTATATTTACAGCCATGCCGGTTTTTAATATTGGCTGTTGTGGTACAGCCGGCTGTGCTGCTCCGCCTAAAAAAAATCAGGGTACAACAAAAGATATAACTTATGAAGAAGTGGTTTAACAATAACAAATTATACCTGGCTGGTGCAATCATTGGTGCTATAGCGGGATACCTTTACTGGCAACAAATAGGTTGTGCATCAGGTACCTGCATGATCACCTCCAAACCAATAAACAGTACATTGTATGGAGCATTAATGGGCGCATTATTATTGGGGCTTTTTAAAAAAGAAAACAAAAAAGAAATTTTAAACGAAGAAGATAAAATTGATCATCATGACATTTAACGAGATCATAAATTCAGATAAACCGGTACTGGTTGATTTTTTTGCAGAATGGTGCGGCCCCTGCAAAATGATGGCTCCCATTCTTAAAGATGTAAAAAAAGAAGTTGGGGATGCTGTCACCATCATTAAAGTTGATGTTGATAAAAGCCCACAGGCCGCACAGGAATACCAGGTGCAGGGAGTGCCTACACTGATACTTTTTAAAAATGGCAAGCCATTATGGAGACAAAGTGGTGTAGTGCCAAAAGCAGGATTGGTAGGCGTAATTAAAAAATTCACAGTATAAAAAATAAAACCATGAACATTTTTCAACAATTATTCGGGGGAGGTCCCAAAGTAGATTTAAAAGCCACCATAGCAGAAGGCGCTTTTTTGGTTGACGTTAGAACACCGGGAGAATTTGCACAGGATCAGGTAAGAGGGTCAGTAAATATTCCTTTGGACAGGGTAACAGCCGAGCTGGCAAAATTCAAAAACAAGAAAAACATTATTGTATTTTGTCGCAGCGGTAACAGAAGCAGCCAGGCGAAATTGATTCTGGAGCAAAATGGATTTACCAACGTGGTAAACGGAGGTACATGGCAGGATGTAAATCAATATGTATAATGAAATACTTTAAAAAAATATGGTTCATTCCGGTTTTGCTTATGTTTGGTTTGGTGGCTTGTGTAAATAACAATAACTCATCAAACAAAACTGAAATAAAAACTATTGATACAGCCGCCGCAAAAACGATTTTTGTAGATGTAAGAACAGTTGAAGAATGGGTAAATGACGGCCATGCAGATTGCAGTGTTAACTACCCGTTGGATGAACTGGATTCAAAAACTGAAACATTAAAGGCTTTTGATAAAGTAGTTGTTGTTTGCCGCAGTGGAAGCAGGGCGGATGCAGCTAAAGATTTGCTTGAGCAGGCAGGAATTAAAAATGTTGAGAATAAAGGTGCCTGGCAGAATATTAACTGCAAATAATTAAAAATTTGTAATTTAAAAGTATATGGAAAATTTAAAAATACTGATACCAACAGATTTTTCAGTGCAGGCCGAGTTTGCTTACCTGATGGTTAAAAAGCTGGAAGAAAAAACAGCAATCGAAATTCATTTTCTGCATGTGTTAGATGTGCCGGATACTGTAAGCATGTCTGCCAGTGGCAATATTCAAACCTGTGGTGAAATTGATGTGAACTATGTGATAAAGCAGAAGGAAATTGCAGAACGCAAGCTGGCTAATCTTAAAACATTGTATGGCAACCATATTCAAACACACCTGTTGTTGGGAAAAGTTACTGATGCTATTTTAGATTTTTCGGAGGCCAATCACTTCGACATGATTGTAATGGGTACTAAAGGTGCATGGGGCATTAAAGAAAAACTTTCGGGTTCCGAAACACAGATAATAGCCCGCAGATCAAAAATACCATTGCTTTCATTAATGTGCGACCGTTCCGACCTGGTTATCCAGCATATATTGCTGGTACACGATTTCAATAACCCCGCACCCGAAGATCTTAAGCTGATGCATAAACTGATCAGTGCATTTGGTACAAAACTCCACCTGCTGCAGATAACATCCGGAAACGCAGCGGCAGAAAAAACTGCCGTTGAAGACAATATGAAAAAATTTGCAGCACTGAATAATATCAGCAATTTTGAATGTCATTTAATAAATGATAAAGATGTGGAGAATGGAGTTATACATTTTAACCAGATGATCAACATGGATATCATTTGTATAGGCACATATGGTAAGGGCGGAATTTTTCACCAGAGTGCAACTGAAAAACTGATCAACCATTTATTTAAACCTATTATTTCATTTCAACTAAACAATTAATTAATAAAATATGAGCGAGTTTATTACACAAACCTGGTCATGGTGGTTTTCTGGTGCAATGATTGCAGGCATCATGTTTTTTCTTATCTACTTCGGGCAGTCATTTGGTTTTTCTTCTAATTTAAGAACCATTTGTGCGGCCGCAGGATTGGGTAAAAAAACCAAATTCTTCGATTTTAAATGGAAAACACAGATATGGAATTTGGTTTTTTTAGTAGGTGCCATTATTGGTGGATTTATTGCAAAACAATTTATGTCAACAGATCTGCCTGTTCAAATTTCTGGGGATACAATCAGCGATTTAGCAAAGCTGGGTTTTGCAGCACCGGCATCTTTACAACCTGCCGAGTTATTTAGTTTAGATGCCATGCTTTCTATAAAAGGGTTTCTGGTATTGGCCATGGGCGGACTGATGGTGGGCTTTGGTTCCCGTTATGCAGGTGGTTGCACTTCCGGCCATGCCATTAGTGGTTTGTCCGATTTGCAAATGCCTTCTCTTATTGCGGTAGTTGGTTTTTTTATTGGCGGACTGGCAATGACATTTTTAATACTCCCTTTAATATTTTAATCAGATGAAGTTTATAAAATTTCTAATACTCGGAATTGTTTTTGGAATTGTAATGGCAAAGTCAGAAGCCATTTCCTGGTTCAGGATACAGGAGATGTTTCGTTTTCAGGCCTTCCACATGTATGGCATCATAGGTACTGCCGTTACATTGGGTGTAATTGGTGTTGCTTTGATAAAGAAATTTAAAATAAGAGATTTTCATGGCAACCCCATTTCGTTTTATCCAAAAGATAAATCCATTGCCCGTTATCTATTGGGAGGTATCATTTTTGGATTAGGCTGGGCATTGAGTGGTGCCTGCCCCGGGCCAATGGTAGTAAATATCGGTTATGGCTTTTTAACCATGACAATTGTGTTTCTATTCGCCATTGTGGGTACTTACCTGTATGGATTGATTAAGGATAAATTACCTCATTAATTTTTAAACGATTCTTTATGTACAACGAACAGGAAGACAAAAGAACTGAGGGATTGATTTCTGTGATCAATAAATTACTGCTGGTTATAGTGGTATTGGTAATCAGTATTGTTGCCATACCCTTTATTCTATTTTATGAAAGCCAACCTGGTAAGCCCGACACCAAAACACAAAACCTTGCCCCTTTAACAGAGACAGTGAAAACCGATACAACAAATTATTGGGCTGCACCTGATATCAGTACCATAATCGATAGCATACAAAAAGAGCAGGTAGCGTATGGTAAAGAATTAATTGCACACACTGCCAAATACCTTGGTCCTAATGGATCAGTAAAGAAAATAAGTAATGGAATGAATTGCCAGAACTGTCATTTACAGGCAGGCACAGCCGTTTTTGGTAACAACTATGGCTCGGTTGCATCGCTCTATCCAAAATTCAGGGCAAGAAGCGGAAGCGTTGAAGATATTTATAAAAGAGTAAATGATTGTTTTGAAAGAAGTTTAAATGGAAAAGCACTAGATACTTCAAGTAATGAGATGCAGGCCATTGTATCGTACATTAATTTTGTAGGATCTAATGTAGAGAAAGGTAAAAAAGCAGAAGGTTCAGGTTTCAAAGACCTTGCATTTCTTGATCGTGCTGCTGACCCGGAAAAAGGGATGACGGTTTATACAGCAAAATGCCAAAGTTGCCACCAGGCAAATGGCGAGGGAGTTTTTACAACAGATAAAACCGAATACATATACCCTGCTTTATGGGGCAAAAACAGTTTTAATGATGGTGCCGGTTTATACCGTATCAGCAACTTTGCAAAATATGTAAAGTATAATATGCCGCAGGGAGTAACTCACCTGAGTACACAACTTGCAGATGAAGAAGCCTGGGATGTTGCAGCATATATCATTTCACAAACAAGGCATCATATCAATGTTCCAAAAGACTGGCCCGATGTTTCAAAAAAATCGGTTGATCATCCTTTTGGACCTTATGCAGATGCATTTACCGAAAAGCAACACAAGTATGGGCCTTTTAAACCTATTGTGGAAGAACAAAAGAAAAGAGAAGAAACAGCTAAGCAAAAAGCACCAGCCGGTGTAAAAAATTAATATCAGCCTAATGAAAAACGACAGAAGAGATTTTATTAAAAAAATAAGTTCATTGGGTGGAGCTGGCTTATTGGCTTCTTCACCAATCATTGCTATAGCAGAAACAAAAGAAAATTCAAAGCCGGATTATCAAACTAAGGCCGATGATAAACCCTTTACCATTTCTATTTTACAAACCACCGATGTACATTGCCAGGTTCATCCACATGATGAATTGTTTTGGGAAAATGATAAAGCCGTGTTTCGTAAAACGGGTGGCTATGCACACTTAGCTACCTACCTGCAAAAAGAAAGAAAGAAAAACCCATATAGTTTTTTAATTGATACCGGCGACATGTTTCAGGGAAGCGAACTATCTGTAAAAACAACCGGTAAAGCCATGGTGCCTATCTTAAATGCATTGGGATACGACCTGTATTTGCCGGGCAACTGGGAAGTTATTTATTACAAAAAAGCCATGCAGACTTTATTAGGTTCATTAAATGCACCTAAGGTTTGTGCCAACATGTATCACGACCTGGGCGAGGGTAAAAAAGGGGAGTTGATTTTTCCTCCATATTATATCTGGAATATTAAAGGCGTTAAGATCGGTTTTATTGGGTACACAGATCCATTGGTTCCTTTACGCCAATCGCCTAATTACAGTAAGGGAATTATTTACACAAAACCAGAAGAGAACCTGGCACATTATGTAGATGTATTACGCAACCAGGAGCAATGTGCCTATGTATTGATTGTGGCTCACCTTGGATTATCGCAACAAATTCACTTGGCAAATTTGCCGGAGTGTAATGGTGTTGATTATATTCTTGGAGGCGATACGCATGAAAGGGTTCGTAAACCCATTCAATGTAAATATGCAAAAGTAGTGGAACCCGGTGCATTCGGTTCATTCGTAGGCAAACTCAATCTTACCATTCAAAACGGCAAGGTTATAAATGATGAATATGAACTGGTGGAAATAACGGCTGATAAATTCAAACCTTCAAAAGAAATTAATGCATTGATCAAAGACAATGAAAAGCCTTTTGAAAAAGATCTTTATACCATTGCAGGTTATAGTACCATTCCATTGTACAGGTACTTTGTGGTAGAAAATACGATTGATACGATGATACTTGATGCGTTGAAGTGGAAGGTTCCCGAAATAGATATTGTATTATCAAATGGATTTCGTTTTTGTCCGCCACGGACAACACCTGACCATACCGGCAACATCCCCATAACCGACGGGTATATTTATGATATGTTTCCGGTGGATAGTACGGTAAGAACAGGAATGGTAACGGGCAAACAAATTAAAGAGTGGCTGGAAAAAGAATTACATAATGTATTTGCCAAAGATGCATCGGAACGCTTTGGTGGGTGGGTTATAAAGTTTAAAGGAATGAAAGTAGCCTTTAATGCTTTTGCAGAAAAAGGTAAAAGGGTGCAGACTGTATCTGTTGCAAATATCCCACTCGAGCTGGATAAAATGTACAAGATATGTGCCTGCGAAAGAGATGGCGACCCAAGTGATATGCTTTGCCGGATGAGAGATGTGACCAATGCCAAAAACACGAACAACACATTACATTCGGTTATGAAAGAATACCTGGCGGCCAATTCGCCTGTTACTCCAACAGCGCCTGAAAATGCAGACATTCTGGATGCCCCGCAAACATTACTTACACAAGTAACCGGTGTTGATTATCAATTTCATTAATTAAAAATATACACATGAAAAAGATCCTTTTAATAGCATTAATTTTTGTAATGGCAAATGCTGTTGTTATCCAAAAAGTAACTGGCCAGGGTGCTGCAAACGAATCTGCATTTGCAGAAAATAAACAACATAAAATTATTTTTCAGCTTTCTATAGATGACAGTCTTGCCCACAAAGCGCTCATGAAACAGTTGAATAATATTACTACTGTTGCACCCGGTACAAAAATAGAAGTGGTATGTCATGGTCCGGGATTAAATATGCTGGTGATTGGTAAAACAACCGTTCAGGAAAAAATACAGCAAATGACAAAGAGAGATATTGTATTTGTGGCCTGCGAATTTTCTATGAGTGAAAGAAACATACCCAAGGAAAAGATCATCCCCGAGGCCGGATTTGTAAAAGCTGGCATTATTGAAATTGTAACGAAGCAGGAGCAGGGCTGGAGTTATATTAAATCAGGATTTTAATTCCATAAAATTTATTGTAAGATGAAAAAAATACTGGCAGCATCATTGATGTTGCTTGCAGGCAATATTGTATCTGCACAACATCAGGAAGTTTCTGAAAAACCTGATATGTATAAAGGCAAACAGTTTCAAACAGTAGACACTACTTCTTTATTATCTGCTTTTAAAAGAGGACATTTTAATGGCCATTTCAGGTATTTTTTAATGGTCACTGATAATAAAGCCGGCCTTACCGATTATTATGCCAATGCTGCCGGTGGCGGAATACGATACGAAACGGCCAGGTTTCATGGCTTCCAATTTGCAGTAAGCGGCTTTTACACTTTTAATATCGGGTCATCCGATCTTTCAAAAGCAGATACTGTAACCGGCCAGTTTAACCGCTACGAAATTGCCTTGTTTGATGTGAACGATCCAAATAATAAAAAAGATATTGACAGGCTGGAAGAGTTCTATCTAAACTATCGCCTTAAAAATATTTCCATCACTTTTGGCCGGCAGTTACTGAATATGCCATTCATTAATTTACAGGATGGCAGAATGAGACCAACGGGCGTGGAGGGGATTTGGATGGAATTTAATGATGCAAAAAAAATACACGCAGAAGGAGGTTTGCTCTATACCCTTTCTCCCAGGGGAACCACAAAATGGTATAATATCGGGAAGTCATTGGGGGTTTATCCATCAGGAGTAAATGTAGATGGTACAAAATCGCTTTACAATAATAATATTAACAGTAAAGTTGTAGCCTTATTTGGAATAAATATGAAAGCTGATAACAACCTGAACCTGGAGTTATGGGATGTATATGCCGATAATGTGTTTAACACCATCATGCTGCAGGCCAACCTGTTGTTTCCTAAAAAAGGGAACAGTTCTTTTTTTGGAGCAGCCCAGTTTATCAGGCAGGATGCCATCAACAATGGCGGAAATACTAATGCTGCAAAAACCTATTTTGAAAAGGGAGGAAAATCTATCAGCTTTGGAGCCAAAGCCGGCTGGAAAAATAAAACCTGGGAAACCAGTATCAATTACAACCGCATTACAAGCCACGGTCGTTATTTAATGCCCCGTGAATGGGGGCGGGAACCCTTCTTTACATTTTTGCCCCGTGAACGTAATGAAGGTTTTGGTGATGTACATGCCATTATGGGGAAAGTAAATTTCAATATTACAAAGGCACGGATAAAAACATCTTTGGCCGCAGGCTTTTATAAATTACCCGATGTAAAAAATTACCGGTTAAATAAGTATGGCTTACCTTCATACACGCAGGCAAATACCGATATCCGTTATTCATTTGCAGGAATATTAAAAGGGCTTGAAGCCCAGATATTACTTGTCTGGAAAAAGAATACCGGGGAAATGTATAACAATAAAAGTTATGAGTTTAACAAGGTAAATATGATGCAATACAATTTTGTTTTAAACTTTCATTTTTAATCAGTATGATGAACTTAGATAATCTTCAGCATATTTTTGAACCCAGGTTATTGCAGGAAATTCAGCAATTTGGCATTATTCAGCATTTTAAAGAAGGGGATCTTATCATGGATTACGGGAAGTATATCCGTATGATGCCCATTGTATTAAACGGAACAATAAAAGTGTACAGGCTTGATGACAATGGCAACGAGATACTGTTGTATTATTTATCAAGCAGCGAAAGCTGTTCAATGGCTTATAGCTGCTGTATTGAAGCAAAAAAAAGTGAGATAAAAGCGGTTGCAGAAGATGAGGTGGAACTGGTGGCTATACCGCATATTAAATTAGATGAATGGCTTTGTACATATCCGGGCTGGAAAAATTACATTATGCGAAGCTTTAATGAGCGATTTATCGAATTGCTTAAATCAATTGAAAGTATTGCTTTTCACAAGCTGGATGAAAGACTGGTTGAATACCTGAAGGAAAAACAGCGCATTACCGGTTCTGCGGTAATAAAAGCATCGCATAGTTTAATTGCTGATGAGCTGGCAACATCAAGGGTTGTAATTTCCAGGTTATTAAAGCAACTGGAAAATAATAAACAAATAATTTTATACCGTAACGAAATAAAGCTATTGCCTTCATTGTAGCTTGATGATTTTATTTTTTAATGATCGTTTTCTGCAACCTGTTCATTTCATTTTGAACAACCAGTATATAGGCGCCTGTAGCAAAAACCTGCTTTAATGGTATTGAGTAAACACCCGTATTCTTTATTTCCAGTTTGCCCGATTGCATAACCTGCCCCGCAGTATTTGCAATGGAATAATTGTAAATTCCCTTTACTGCCGCATCTGCATACAGATCAATATCTGAATCAACAGGGTTGGTAATTACATAAAATTCTTTCCCGGTATCTCCTGCAGATACGGTAACGATATTGGAATACTTAACCTGGGTGCCCAGGCTGTTTACTTTTAAACGGTAGTATACTGTTCCTTTTAAGATCTTACTGTCAGCATAGCTGTAGAATTCCGTGCCATTGCGGTTAAAAGGGTTATGTATATAAATGGTATAAAAATTAATACCGTCATCACTGCGTTGAAGTTCATAGTTATTTACATTTAGTTCGTTAGTTATTGTCCAGTTTAGTTTTGTAAGATCGTTCACGCTGCCGGCGGTAAAACTTATTATCTGTAAAGGCAGCACATAAGAAACACTGCCAAAAGTGAAATAGCTATTAAATGCAGATACACTGTTTGATGTTACGTTGCCGGTTGTTAAAGCGCTGCCGGTGGCGCTGCCACCAATGCCTCTCCAGAAAGTACCATCATAATACGCCACCCTGATATCGGAGACCATTAAATTAGGGAAAGGTACTTTGCTGTGGTCCCAGTTCATAGCTATCTGTGCAGCCGAGCCGCTTATTTTGTTAATGATCCAGTGTTCTGCAGAATCTACATATACCAGTGGGTTAAAAAGCGAATACCTGTTCGGCGTTGCCGTAATATTATGCTTAACAGCAAATTCGCTTACAGCTGTAAGATTGGTCAGTGCAATCGATCTTTCATAAATAGTGGTACCCACCGGAAATGTAAAATTGGTATTGCCCAGTTTTTTTACCCATCCATTTACATGGCGGCTATCGTTGCTTCCGGTGTAAGATGAACCTGCTTCATAAATCATGTAATTAGGTGTTGCGGCAGTGGTGATCATACCTGCAGTATAAGTGTGAACTCCGCCCACACTTAAATTATTGTTTAAAATTACACCGGAAGCATTATTGGTTTCAAGATTATACGTTTTAAAAATTTGCGTACCGCTCACTGTTTGTGCAGCAGTTCCATTCAGGTATAATGTGCCCGTTCCTGCCGTCATGGACGCCTGGTCGTTGATAAGGTTTTGTTTGAGATATGTTCTCCCATTATTAGTGAATATGGCTGCAGAAGTATTGGTAAAGTCGCCGTTGATGTATATAGTATCGCTGCTGCCGGTGCTAAACAGCACACCCGTATTTTGTAAGTTCACTTGTGCATTTACAAAAGAAACAGCTAAAAAAAATATTAACAGGAACCAGATCATTTTTTTCATGAGTACTTTTTAAAGTTCAAACCTGCCTGGTTATCTAATAGTAATGTTTAAAGTTTCTACGGTCATACTGCTGCCATCAGATGTGTTGGCAACCCATAACTCTAAATAATCATTGGTAGAAAGCAGTATGGTACAGGAAAGTGTTAAAGATCCTTTATCTACACCGGTTGAGAGGCGCATGGCCTGTTCTGACTCGGGGAGTTTTACACCATTCTTATATATATAGAAAGAAAAATTTTTATTGGCCGACTGTGCAGTTACACTTGCCGAAGCGATAACAGCAAAGCGGCGGTTTTTGGTACCCTTGTATTCCAGACGATTACTCACCGATGTAGCCACCCTGAAAAGGCCAACTCCAGTTGTTGTACATAAAACTTTGCCTGGTATATTAGCTCCCGAAAAACTGGTGGCCGTACTTGCCGTAAGGTACAGGTTTCCGGTAGCCACATCATCTTTTTCTGTAGGTAAACCGGGTGCCTCCACTTCCCATTTACTGGAGAAACTTCCGTTAACCTTTGTGCCTGTTCCAAGATATGCAGTATTTTTTAAATTGCCTGCATCTGTAATACTGGTAATTCCACTCACATCTAAACCAATAGCAGCTGTCATGGGTTGACTAAAGCCTCCCAACTTTTCTATCACCCCAAAAGTGCCCACCAGTTTTTCAAATGTACCGCCATTGGTAGGAAACCAGGCTGTATTGTCAAGGAACAGATTGGTATTATTCTCGTAAGTTATCCCTGTGGTATTGCCCGAATAATTGATAACGCTGAAAAATACAATATAACCACCTTTCACCAGGCCTATATCTTTACAACTGGCAATAATTGCATCCCTTACTATAAGATTTTCGGTAGCTGCCATATCAAGATTAAACAATTTGGCACCTGTTGTATTGGCTACCAGGGTAAGAGTCTTAAGCGTACCTCCTTTTGTACCGGTAAATAATTCACCGGTGGAAGGAAGATAAATAAGCTTATCATTATTGGCATCCATACCAACGAGGTAACAACCATTCAGGTTTATTTTACTGGTCATATAAATTGTTCCGTTCACTTCATAAGCGACCCCTGCGGTTAGCGTGATCACCCCTGATACGGGTGGAGGAAAATCAGCTGCTGATTGTACGATGACCAGATTGTTCCTGGTTTTTATTGGCCCCGATCCTGTTATATCCCAGTTGGCCCCGTTGCTGATTACCAAAATCATTTCTTTACTATCATTCAACAGCCATGTGGTACCGGCATCAATGGTTTGTGATGCAGAAGTGGCAATCGTTAATACTGGCAAAGGGTTGGTAGTACTTGCATTTTTTATAGAATATATCCTGCCCGTACATGTTGTAGCATCGGGTAATGTTACTGTGGCAGCAGTACTTCCGGTAAATATCAGAGTATTATCAGTTGATGTAACCGTAGTAGAAGCACTGAAAGAACGGTAATTTAAAGCAAGAGATCCACGTATATCGAGTGCGGAATTTGGCGAAGTAGTTCCTATACCAATTTGTGCATACGAGATAAAGCTGCATATTAACAGGATTTGAAGCAGGATCGTTTTTCTTATTACAGCATAAGAAAGAGCATGGGTGACTGTAAAACAATACAACTCATTTCTAAGCAACCCGTTTTTTGACTTTGTAAAAACTAGCATAGCAATTTTTTTTGAACATGGATTGGATAGGCAATTGAATATAAAAACGAAATATTGAATGTTAAAGTGTTGATAGGCTTATAGAATTATTTACTGTTTTTGTGTAGAATAAAAACTATAGGCGTAATCATAAGGAGAGTTAATTTTGCGGGGAAGCAAAAAGGGACAGTTATTGTTTATTGTCGTAACTTAAGAATCAATAATATAATGTAGAGCAGGAACATGTCAGAAAAAGTGCCCATACACAAAAATCAGGACGATAAAACGGTTGTGAGACCAGTAAAATCAAATTCTGTAATGAACCGTTCAATTTTGCTTGGCGTATTTTCCTTTATCCTGCTTAGTTTATTATTTAGTTTACTTATATCACAGCGTCTGCAACTTGTAAAAGAGCAGCGTGAGAAAGAAGCCTATGAAATTGTGAACCAGGCAAAAGATAAACTGCAGGAAGCCTTAACGCATAGTTTATCTGCAACCAAAACCCTTTCCTTTTTTATTGATAAAAACGGCCAGGTAAATAATTTTGATTCAATAGCAGCACAGATACTGGATGCAGGTGCAGATATAGATGCATTAGAACTGGTGCCTGATGGTGTAATAAAATATGTGTATCCTTTAAAGGGAAATGAAGAAGTGATAGGTTATGATATTTTAAAAGATGCTACAAGAAATAAGGAGGCTTTTAAAGCGATTGAAAAAAAGGAAATGTTTTTTGCAGGCCCTTTCCCATTAAAGCAGGGCGATATTGGTATTGTGGGAAGATTACCGGTGTACAGGCAAAATAAATTCTGGGGATTTTCGGCAGTAGTTATTAAAATGTCTACGCTGTTCAGAACTGCAGGTATAGATAGCAGCGGAAAAGATGGCTATTATTTTCAGCTTTCAAAAATAAATCCAGATACTAAAGAAGAAGAATTTTTTTTACCGCAGCTTCTTCAATCCAAACATATACAATCTGTTTCAGTGGAAGTGCCTAACGGTGAGTGGGTCCTTTCATTATCAATGGGAGACCCATATAAACGCATAGGAAATATTGTACTGCTTGCATTATTGGGCTTTTTATTATCTGTCCTGGGAGGATTGTTTGTATACCGGGTTGCCGACAGGCCCAAAAAATTAAATGAGCTGGTTTTGCACCGCACCAGGGAATTAAAAACCAGTGAAAATAATTACCGTTCCTTAATAGATAGGGTGTCTGATGCCTTTGTTTCGTTAGATAAAAACTGGGTATTTACTTATGTAAATAAAAAAGCGGGCGAACTTTTAGGAAGAGATCACCACAGTCTTATTGGTAAAAATATATGGGAAGAATTTCTCAAAACTATAGACTACCCTTTTTATCATGCCTATCATAAAGCCATGGAAACACAGGATTATCAATACCTGGAGGAATATTATGAACACCTTGACCGCTGGTATGAAAATCATATCTATCCTTCAAAAGATGGATTAACTGTTTTTTTTAATGATGTTACAGAGATAAAACAGGTAACCAAAGCATTGAAAGAAAATGAAGAGAAGTACCGTTCACTTATTGAGCAGGCATCAGATGGAATTGTGATAACAGACCTGGGGGGAAATATAATAGAAGTTAATAGAAGTATAGAGAAAATGATTGATTTTACTGCGAAGGAAATGCTTGGGCACCACTTAACTGATTTTTTACCCGAGGAGGACCTTAAAATTATTCCACTAAGAATAAATGAATTGATGCAGGGAAAAAGTCTTTTGTATGAAAGGAAGCTTGTTAAAAAGGATGGAACAGTACTGGATGTTGAAGTAAATTCAAAAATGGCCAGCACACATACCCTTATTGGCTTTATACGGGATATTACTAAGCGTAAGAAATATGAGAATACCCTTATTTACCAGGCAAAGCTGCTGGATAGTGTTTCAGATGCCATAACCTCGTTAGATGTGGACCGTTGTATTGTAAGCTGGAATGTTGCCTGCGAAGAATTATATGGCTTTACAAGCGAAGAGGTGTTAGGTAAAAGAATACCTGAACTGGTAACTTTTGAATACCCTGAAACAACCAACACAGAAGTATTTAACCAGGTTTTTGCTGAAGGGCGCTGGAAAGGGGAGTTTAATTTTATTCATCCTAAAACAAAGAACAAGGTTTATTTATTAAGCAGCATTAATATTTTAAAAAACAAGGAGAACATAATATCCGGGTTTATAATAACCAGTAATGATATTACACAAAGAAAAATAGCCGACGAAGCCTTAAAAGAATCGAAGGAGCATTTTGAATTAATAGCAGAAGTTACCAATGATGCCGTGTGGGATCACGATTTTGAAAAAAATGAAACCTGGGGTAATAATAAGCTTTACAACTTATACGGGTTAAAGATCGGTAAAGATAAAATTAACCTGGAAATGTTCTTTGATCATATTTATCCAGCCGACCGAAACGGAGTTGAAGCAAGATTGAAAGTAGCGTTGACCCAAAAAGCAACAGGCATATCTGAGGTGTTCAGGTTCAGGACCCCGGATGGGCTTTACAAAACATTTTTAGACCGGGCTTATATTAAGTACGATGATACCGGTCATCCCATCAAGATACTGGGAGCAATGCAGGACATTACAGAAAATGCGGAAGCTCAAAAGGCAATACTTAAAAGCGAAGAAAAGTTCCGCACTATAATTGAGCAGGCATCGGATGGCATATTCATAGCAGATGAAAATACCTTTTTCATAGATGTGAACAGTGCCGGGTGCCTGATGACGGGGTATACACTTGAAGAATTACAAAAGATAAAATTTATTGAGCTTATAACACCGCAGGACATGGAGCTGATGCCTGTGCGGATCACCGGTATGGAAAAGGGGACGACTGTGATTAAAGAACGCAGGTTACTGCGTAAGGATGGTACATACATAGAAGTGGAAATAAGTGCAAAAAAGCTTTTGAATGGCAGGTACCAATCATTTGTAAGAGATATAACCGAAAGGAAAAAGGCTGCTGAAAAAATGCAGCAATCTGAACAGAAATACAAACTGCTGTTTTATAATAACCCCTTGCCCATGTGGATGACAAATATACCGGGTCTTGATATCATTGATGTAAATGAAGCTGCTATAAAACAATACGGATACAGCCGGGAGGAGTTTTTAAGACTGAATGCAAAAGATATGCGCCCGCCGGAAGATGTGGAATTTTTTATCAGTGAAGTAAATAAAATGAAACCGGGTATTAATAATACAAGATCCTGGCAGCACAAAAGAAAGGACGGTTCAATAATACATGTTGAAATATACAGTCACGAGATCTTTTACGAAGGCCAGCGGGTTTGGCTTGGGCTGTCTCATGATGTTACAGATAAATACCTGGCCCAAGAGCTTTTAGAAAAATCGTATGAAGATATCCGACAATTGGCCGGCAACCTCCAAAGCATCAGGGAAGATGAACGCACCAATATTGCCAGGGAGATACACGATGAGCTGGGACAGCAGCTTACCGGCTTAAAGATGGACCTGCACTGGCTTGGCAGGAAAATAAACAGCAGTGATGATGAAGTGAATGATAAAATGAAAGAAAGCATCGATCTTATCAATGCAACAATTACATCGGTAAGGAAAATTGCCACCGACCTGAGACCAAGCATACTGGATGATTTGGGACTGTTGGCGGCTTTGGAATGGCAGGGAGAGGAATTTGCAAAAAGGTCGGGAACAAATTTTAAATTTATAAATAATGCCGGGGAAATAGATGTAACATCCCAGGTGGCTACAGGCATATTCAGAATATACCAGGAACTGCTTACCAATATAGCACGGCATGCCAATGCTACAATGGTTACCGCTACATTGGATAAAGATTCTAAATGGATATACTTTAATGTACAGGACAATGGAGTAGGGTTTGATCTGGAGACAATAAAGCAGAAAAAAACGCTTGGATTATTGGGTATTAAAGAGCGTACTTTGCTTTTAGGTGGTACCTATGAATTTAAAAGCAAACCGGGGGAAGGGTCAGTTACAACTATTTCAGTGCCGCTATTAGCTTTATTAACCACAAAATAAAATTCAGTTATGTTACGAATTTTAATCGCAGATGATCACAGCGTAGTTAGAAAAGGACTACGCCAGATATTGCTGGATGAATTTCCAACGGCTAAAATAGAAGAAGTGGCCGATGCAGAAGAACTGATCAAAAAAGTAATGTCTGATAAATGGGATGTGGTGGTAAGCGATCTTTCCATGCCCGGCAGAAGCGGCCTTGATGCCTTGCAGCAGATCAAATTGAGTTTTCCGCAATTGCCCGTTCTTATTCTTAGTATTCATCCCGAAGAACAATATGCATTGCGGGCACTTAAATCAGGAGCTTCGGGTTACTTAAGTAAGGATACCGCTCCCGATGAACTTGTAAAAGCAGTACAGAAAGTGCTGCTGGGTAAAAAATATATCTCCCAATCCATAGCCGAAAAACTGGCAAATAATTTTTCTTCCGATACAACGTTGTCTCCCCACGAAAGCCTTAGTGACAGGGAGTTTGACGTTATGAAACTCTTAGCCAATGGTAAATCGGTTTCTGAAATTGCAGATATGCTTTCTTTAAGTGTTACTACTGTCAGTACTTATCGTGCCAGGGTGATGGTAAAAATGAACCTCAAATCCAATTCAGACCTTACCAAGTATGCCCTGGAAAATAAACTCATTTAATATTTCACTGAAAATTCAATTTGTTACCCTTGTAGTATTTATACTACATAATTATTTATTTATTACTACTTTCCACTGAACACTATTGCCCTAATTTAGAGTTTAGATTAAAATAAAGCCTTGAACTTAAGAGGAGAATAAGATCCTTTATGGTTGAGGACTGATTGACATTTTAAAGAGGTATATAATTGCAGAAGATATTTAAACTATGATCAACCCAAAAACTATTAAGTAATTACAAACCTGAAAAAATCTGTTCAAGCTCATTCAATTCCTTAAAAAAACGTACAAGCATGTTAAATGATAGGCCGGAAACACCAGCAAAAACTGGTTTTCCGGTTTTATTATTTTAACTGTAGATCCTGTCGAATGCCGGCTTGTATTTTTCCATGATCACTTTCCTTTTTAATTTTAATGTAGGTGTAAGCTCACCACTATCAATGGTCCATTCGTGTGGCAATAATTCAAATTTTTTGATCTGCTCCACATGATTGAAGAATTTATTGAAAGAATCAATCAGTTCTTTATACAGGTCTAACACTTTTGGATTGTGGATAGCATCTTCAATAGTGGTAAAAGGTATTCCCTTATGTAGCATCCATTCTCTTAAATTGGTAACAGAGGGCACAATAAGTGCGGCTACAAATTTCTGCTCTGCACCAACTACCATCATCTGTTCTACAAAAGGCGACTCCTTCATTTTGTTTTCTATGGGTTGTGGGGCAACATATTTTCCGCCACTGGTCTTAAACAATTCTTTTTTACGATCAGTTATCTTTAAATATTTACCATCTTCAAAAACACCAATATCACCGGTATGTAACCAGCCATCAATAATGGTTTCAGCAGTAAGGTCTGGTCTTTTATAATAACCAATCATTACACTGGGTCCTTTTACACAAATTTCCCCGTCTGCTTCAAGCTTTACTTCCTGGCCTTCTAATACCAAACCCACAGTGCCGAATTTTGTGCCCCCTTTTCTGCGGCAGTTAACACTGATAACCGGACTGTTCTCTGTTGGGCCGTAACCTTCGTAAATGGGAATATTGGCTGCTGTAAAGATCCTGATGAGCCTAACCTGGCAGGCCGCTCCCCCGGTTATGATCAGTTTGATATTTCCGCCTAAGGCTTCTCTCCACTTGCTGAAAATTAATTTATTGGCAAGTGCTAACTGAAGTTTGTAAGATATACTCTTGGGTTTATTATTATCGTATTCGTTGGCAAGTGCAACAGACCAGTAAAATAATTTTTTCTTTATCCCGGTAAGTTCAGCGCCCTTATCCATGATCTTTTCATAAGTTTTTTCAAGCAGGCGGGGTACTGTAGCAAATAAAGCCGGCTTCACTTCTTTTAAATTTTCAGCAATAGTATCTAAGCTCTCGGCATAATAAATTGAAATACCACTGCTGATATAGATATACGAAACCATCCGCTCAAAAATGTGATTGAGGGGTAAAAAACTCAAGGATCTTGCTTCCACATTGTCATCAAAAGGGAAACTTTTAACTGAATTAATAACATTGGTAACAATATTGCGGTGACTCAGCATTACCCCCTTTGGTGTACCGGTTGTGCCTGATGTATAAATGACAGTAGCACAGTGCTCAGCTAAAATTCCAGCTTTCACCTTTTCAACTGCTGCCAGGTCATCAGTAGTTACATTCGATAAAAGTTTTTCCCAGTAGTCAACAGCGGGCAATTCATCAAAACTATATACATTCATCAGGCTGGAAACTTTGCTGCGTACGATATTGACCTTATCAAGAATATCCTGCCCGCTTACAAATGCATACTTAACGGCAGCCTCATTAAAAATAAATTCCAGTTCATTAACATTGGTTGTAGGGTAGATGGGGCAAAGCGCTGCGCCAATTTGCTGGCAGGCCATATCCAGCATCAGCCATTCAGGCCTGTTTTTTGAGATCAGGGCAATCTTATCCTGGTTCTCAATGTTCATGTCATGACCACTAACACCCAGTTTCATTAAACCGGCACTTAATTTATTAACTATGTCTTTTACTTCGGCAGTGCTGTAATTTCTCCATTGTCCATTTTCTTTTCCGCTGAACATATCAGCTTTAGGAAACTTATTCAGTTGAAAATCGATGTAGTCAAAAAGTCTGGAATTCTCATTCATAAGCAATTGTTAGTTTACCAGGTGTTATCTATTTTGTTGATTTTTTAGTTTTTCATATTCACGTTCAGTGATAATGTCCCGGTCGGTTTTATAAGCCCTGATAAATTTTAAAACCAGGCTTATACCCAGGCCAAGCATTACCCATAAAGGCCAGGGGGTGCCGTGAATCTCCTTTTGTCCTGATGTAAAGAACCAGATTGCCCAGCAAATTGCTGTAATAACTACAAATCCTAAAAGGCTGTTTTGAAAATCCGCCCGGCGTTTGGCTATTTGCCATAATTTTTCATCACGTTGCTCTTCCATAATAATTAGTTTATGCAACAAGTTAATAAAAAATACTCATTTCCTCTTTGGGGATAAAGGAGGGTTGGACCAAGGTTTGAAAAGTTGTCAGCCTGTCCCGATAATTATCGGGATGTCGAAGGCGGGTTATATACAATAATTCCAGCTTCGACAGGCTCAGCCTGACAGTTCATTTAATAAAGAATAATTTAAACTGACCACTATCTAAAGAAAGGAAATAGTTGACCAATATTAGATCAATGATAATACTGCCCTGTAGGAACTTTAAAGATACGGTCCTGTAAAAAGCGGGTTAATGCGGCATGTTCCTCGGTATGAGCATTGGTCCATGTCTGGTAGGCCGGTAAGTTTTGCGCTGTTGCAAATACCCATTGGTTATAAGCATCAAACAAACCTTCCTGGATATATTGACGTTGTAATTCGAATAATTTAAAAGGAAACTTAGCGGCATAATTAATATCCCAATCTAAAATAAAACGGGTTCTGATCATGGTCAGGGTTTCGGCATTAATACCGGATGCAGCCAATGAACTTTGTTTATTCATTGTTTTTAAAAATGCAGTAGCAAAACTGTTTTTTTCCTTGTTTTTTTCAAGATCTGCATCTGCAAATAATTTTTTGTAACCTTCCAGCAGTATGTTCTTTATTTCAGGTGTGTATGAACTTTTAGGATCTATGTTTATAAATATCTCGCCATATAATAAACTCCATACCTTATCTGTAGTGAAGTAATAATATTTACTGGCATTATAATAATTACCGGCAAAGCCCGGGTCCTTTTCGATTCCTTTTTCCCATTGCTTAATGGCCGAAAAATCATTTTTGGTCCACAGCACTTTTCCAAGCTCATTATATAAGGCGCCGCTGTTAGGCAGTTTCTTTATTCCTTTTCTATACATACTTTCTGCTTCTTTCGCATCTTCCAGTGCCCAGTAAGCATCACCTGCAATCTGGAAACATTGATCATCCACATCATCCCTTTCTAAAAGCGGATCCAATACCTCAATTGCTTTTCTATAGTCTTTGGAATAATAATAATTCAATGCCAGGTCTTTGGCCACTTCCAGGTTTTTTGGATCTGCTGCAAGCGCCCGGTTAAGTACAAGTATGGCATTGGAGTAATCTCCTTTATGCATATAATTCCTTGCATTCTCATGCAATTGTTTTACATCCTGTGCAAACATGGCAGTTTGAATGCAAACCGAAATAACCAGTATAAAAAGTTTTTTCATCATTTTAAAGATACATTGAAAGTTATAAAAAGTTGAATAGTGTTATTCTGTTTCTACATCTGCAATTAAATGAGTAAGTAATCCATCTCTAAGCTTGGGTTCAAACCAGGTGCTTTTTGGCGGCATTACATTCCCGCTGTCGGCAATATCAAATAACTGCTGAATGGTTACTGGGTGCAAACTGAATGCCACACTCATTTCTCCACTGTTAACTCTTTTCTCCAGTTCCTGTAAACCTCTTATACCTCCTATAAAATCAATGCGTTTGTCAGTGCGCTGATCTTTTATATTGAGCACAGGATCAAGTAAATTATTCTGCAGGATAGAAATATCAAGTACGCCGATTGGATCTGAACTGAAGGTATTTTCCCTGGCTTTAAGGCGATACCATTGGCCATTTAAATACATACCTATCTCATGTAATTGAGCAGGGGAGAATGCCTGTTCTGCTTTTTCAACTTCAAATTTATTTTCAACAGCATGTAAGAACGCTTCTTCGCTTAAATTGTTCAGGTCAGTTACCACCCTGTTATAATCCATGATGTGCAACTGGTTTGATGGAAATAAAGTGGTGAGAAAAATACCCGCTCCTGCGCCGGCATCTTTACCTAATGCGGCCCTTACTTTGGCAGCCGATGCGGCTCGGTGGTGGCCATCGGCAATATAAGTGCAGGGTACTTTTTCTTTAAACAGCCTGGTTATGTTTTCAATCATCTCATCATCATTTACTATCCAGATGGTATGCTGGATATCATCGTCAGCAGTAAAATTATATACGGGGTTCTTTTCTTTCCATTTGTTGATCAGTGCATCTACTTCAGCTATATTCCTGTAAGCTAAAAAAACATTTCCGGTTTGTGCGCCGGTAGTCTTGATATGATTAATGCGGTCCAGTTCTTTTTCGGGCCGGGTAAATTCATGTTTCTTTATCAAGCCGTTCTCATAATCATCAACCGAGCTGCCGCATACAAGACCGGTCTGGCTCTTGCCATTCCCGTCCGATCCGGCACGCCCGCCTGAACCGGAACGGGAAGGGGCGGGCATTACAAGCTCATATATATAATAACAGGCTTTGTTTTCTCTGAACAGAATATTACGGCTTATAAATGCGTCCAGGTTTTCTTTTGCTTTATCATATACTTCTGGTGCATGTATATCTATGATATCTGGAATATCAATTTCACTTTTAGTGATGTGTAAAAAACTTACGTTGTTCCCTTGTGCCTCTACTTTTGCTTCTTTACTGTTGAGTACATCATAAGGGCGAGATGCTACCTGCTTTGCTAATTCTGCTGCCGGTCTTAATGCTTTAAAAGGCGATATGGTTACCATGCTGTTGTTTTATTATTAGTGTAAATATTAAATCAATTATGCCTTTTGTAGTGCAAACTCCTTCATTAATTGTGCCAATACCTGCACACTGCTTAAAGGCAGTGCATTATACAAAGATGCCCTGAAACCGCCTACCAGCCGATGTCCTTTAATGCCAACAATGCCCTGTTGTTTTGTGAATTGTAGAAATGGTTCTTCCAGTTCGGCATCATTCATTACAAAACAAACATTCATCTTACTCCTGTCGTCTTTATTAACAGTACCGGTGAATAAAGGATTATCATCAATAGCTGTATATAACAAAGCAGCTTTTTCATTGTTCAGTTTTTCTATAGCTGCAACTCCGCCCTGCGCCTTCAGCCATCGTAAAGTAAGCATGCAAACATAAATAGCAAACACCGGGGGGGTGTTCAGCATAGATCCTTCCCTGATGTGATTTCGGTAATCAAGTATTGTTGGGATATTACGCTTTACTTTACCCAGTATATTTTTATTGATGACAACCAGGTTAACACCTGCCGGGCCCATGTTCTTCTGTGCGCCTGCATAAATAAGATCAAAGCTGTTAAAATCAATTACCCTGCTGAAGATATCACTGCTCATATCTGCCACCAGGCTGTTGCTTGTTTTTGGAATTTTTTGCCACTGGGTTCCGTAAATAGTATTGTTGGTGGTGATGTGTACATATTTTGCATCGTTAGGTACTGCAAAATCTTTCGGAATAAAATCAAAATTGCTTTCCCGGCTGCTGCATACAGTTTCAACCTTACCAAAAAGCTTTGCTTCTTTAATGGCCTTGGTACTCCATACGCCGGTATCGGTATAAGCAGCTGTTTCTTTATCATCCAGTAAATTCATGGGAACCTGCATGAACTGGGTTGAGGCTCCCCCATGTAAGAATAAAACTTCGTGGTTGTCATCAAGCTGCATCAATTCTCTTACCAGCGCCCTTGCCTCATCCATCACTTCCTGGAAAACAGGTGTGCGGTGACCGATCTCTAAAATAGATAAACCTGTATTGTTATAATTGAGTACAGCCTGTGAAGCTTCTTCAAAAACAACCTTGGGTAAAATTGATGGACCTGCATTAAAATTATGAACGGCTGCCATGTGCTGATAAATTTTCGGTAGCAAAAATACCCAAATCAAATCAATCGGTCTTTATTGTTCTTCCCGGCCAATCATTTTACCCGCTGAACTCCATTGCCTGTTGAGGTTTTCAAATTCTTTTAGATCGGCATCAGCAAATTTTTGGGTAACCAGCAGTTTAAGATCTGGCTGGCCGGCATTTATCCACGCAGTGTACCAGAATGATGCAATGGCAAATATGGATTGGCGCATGCGTCGCTCAATCATGCCATCTAATTTTTTATTGTAGGCAATGGTAAATGCCGAGGAGTATTGCCTGATCGTTTTGCCATTTCGCTCTTCAAAAGCATATTTTTTATCATCAGCAAATTTCAGGGAGAGTTCACGCTCATAACTTAAAACAGTATCGGCAGCTTTGGCACTTTCTAAAACTCGTTTCCAGATAAAATCACCGGGGTTTTGTATGTATGCTGCCTGGCCAATAAAAAAATCAAACTCTTTTTCAGCAAGCAGCTCAGGTACACGGCTTTCCCAAAAACCATGTATGCCTTTTTGGTTGGTAAGCTGCCCGTTGTGGTTACTGCTGGCATGCAAAGGCACATGTGCATCGGCAATATAATGGCCTATCTCCGCACTGTATTTCATAATGAGGCTGTAATTCTTTGCTTTAAAAGCATCGGTCAATCTATACAGCATGGTTTGCACATGCCAGGGTACAATGCCGTTCTTCTTTAAAGTATCTTCTCCAAATTTTGCAACAGCATCGGTCCACTTGCGGGGTAATATTTCATAAGGGTATGCACCGTAATGGTCAATATCAATATAATGCCGGGGTCCTTCATCAGGCACTGCATACCTTCTTTTATCAGGGTCAATGGAGTGTTCGCTTAAAAAAGTAATATTTGGCTTAAACAAAACCAACATCTCTGGCGGTAATAAAAAAACGGCGTAGTAATTTATTTTTTGGTGGGCATAAAAGCCCCAGCACCAGCACTTATAGCTGACTGAAAGAAAAATAAGTAAGAGCAATAAAATTTGAATAGCTTTTTTCATTGTTACCTGATTAAGCTATTTAAATATACATTTTATTTGGCTGATTTTATTTTTGAATCATCCTCATCTATATAGGTAATACCGCCGCTTACTGTAAACTTCATGGTTTGCGCAGCACTTATATTTTCAATAAGTTTTACCCTGTTCTTAGGTATTACATATACATTACCTGCAACAGAATATGCCATTGGAATATAAACGGTAACATAATCGGTAAAGCCAAAATCCTGCATGTCATCACGGGTAATAAAGCCAAAGCGCCACACATCATTATCATCAACATTGGCCAGCACATGTTTGGTAAATTTTTTCTTATCACCTGCAAATGCCTCAAAAAAATCACGGGTGGTGCCATATATATGTTTAATGCCCGGTGTTTTTTGAAGCAGCTTATCAAAAAAACCAATAAAGCGGCTGGTGATAAAGAAGGAACTGAAATAACCGATGATGATGAGTACAGCTATAATGAAAATAAATCCGATACCATAATTCCTTACACGTACTATCCCTGTCACGTCGGTATAGGTAAAAATGGGTATCCAGCTATCAACCGTTGATACCGTTACCCAAATAAAGTAAATGGTAATGGTTACCGGGGCTAATACCAAAAGCCCCTGCAAAAAATACTGGAGTAATTTTTTATACTCAAAAGGCTTGTCCATAACAAAGAGTTTAGGGCTCAAATATACTTTATTGGCCAGCCTTTGAGGCATTTGACAAACAAGGCTGTAAAATTCCGGCAGGTTATAAAATTGTTACCAATGGTAAAATAATTACATGGAAACTTTGGTTACATTAAAAGTTTCCTTAGTTTTGTGCCCCAATTATGACAGACACAGATACCAAACAAAGAATTCAGAAAGCGGCCCACGTACTGGTAATGCAATATGGCATACGCAGCATCAGTATGGATGATATTGCTGCCAACCTGGGTATGAGTAAAAAAACCATTTACCAGTATTTTAAAGATAAAGATGAACTGGTTGAAGCAGTAGTGGACGAGGTTATTGCCACAAACCAATACGCCTGCAAAGCAGATATTGACAGGTCGGAGAATGCTGTGCACGAGATCTTCCTGGTAATGGAGATGATGGCAGAAATGTTCAAGACGATGAACCCATCCATTTTGTATGATATGCAGAAATACCATCCTGCGGCATTCAGTAAGTTCAGCAAACACAAGAATGAATTCCTTTATAATGTATGTACCCAAAACCTGCAGCGTGGTATAAAAGATGAATTGTACAGGCCCGAGATGGCGGTGGAAATACTGTGCAGGTACAGGGTAGAAACCATGTTCATACCGTTTAATCCTGAATTTCAACAAAAACTAAAATACAGTCTGGCTAAGATCGAAGAAGAGATATTGATTCATTTTCTTTTTGGCCTGGTATCGCTTAAGGGCTATAAACTGATCATTAAATACAAGGAACAGAAAGAAAAAAGCAATAACAAATAATGAGTATTAAAAAAGTTGTGATGAAAAAATTAAGGAATTATAGCCTATCGATAGCGATGGGGATCGTAAGCCTGTTATCAATGGGTACAACAGCTGATGCACAAAAACTGAATTCATTTAGTGTGCAGCAGGCCGCTGATTATGCAAAACAAAATTCGGTACAGGTTAAGAATGCTTTGCTCGATATTTTGATACAGAAACAAACCAACAGGGACATTACATCAATTGCGCTGCCGCAGATAAACGGCAATATGTCAGTTACCCGAAATATAGACATTCCTGTACAGGTTGTACCAAATTTTATAAGTCCGGCTACTTACAAAGTGTTGGTAGATGAGGGTGTTAAAAATGGTAACGGTCAGCCGGTAACGTACCCGGCAGGGGGTTTTGGTAACCTTCCTTTTCAGTTTGGTACACCATGGAACTCAAACATAGGTGTTACATTAAGCCAGTTGATATTCGACGGTCAGGTATTTATTGCATTAAAGGCACGTAACGAAACCATCACGTTACAGGAACGCATTGCAGAATTAACGGAAGAGAATATCAGGGCAAATGTTTACAAAGTTTATTACCAGCTGGTAAATGGTAAAACACAGATCGAATTGCTGGATGCAAACATCAGCCGGCTTGAAAAATTAAAACATGATGTACAGGTGATGTACGATAATGGCTTTACCGAACGTGTGGATATTGATAAACTATCTGTACAGATCGTTAATCTGCAAACAGAAAAGCTGAAAGCAAATAACATGATCAGTAATGGTTATTCGGGATTAAAATTATTAATGGGCATGCCTATACAGGATAGCCTGGTATTAACTGATAAGCTTGATGAGGCCCAGATAAAAGAAGGGGTACTGGAAGCCAGCCAGTTTAAATACAGCGACCGCAAGGACTACCAGATATCAGAAGTGACCAATGCCCTGAACACTTTAAATGTACGCCGGTATAAACTGAACCAGATACCAACTTTTGTACTGGTAGGTGGTTATAGCAAGCAGGCTCAGCGATATGAATTTTATTTCTTTGGTAAAGGAGAATGGTTCACCAGCTCCTACATTGGCATACAGATGAAAGTGCCCATCTTTAACGGGTTTGCACTTAATGCAAGAATTAAAAAAGCAAAACTGGAATTACAGAAAAGCCAGAACCAGACTGAAGCCTTAAAGATCAATATTGATAATGAAGTGGAAAATGCAAAAAGGAATTTTGTTTCTGCCATTGCCGCAATGGATTATCAAAAGAAGAATATGGCCCTTGCCGAAAAAGTATATGAGCAAACCAAGAAGAAGTACGAGATAGGTACGGGGTCATCCTCAGAGATAAATACAGCACAGGTTGATCTTAAAACTGCACAGACAAATTATATCAGTGCATTGAATGATGCCATTATTGCAAAAATTGATTTTTTAAAAGCCACCGGTAAATTATAATCTAACAAGACTAACAATAAACAGATGAAAAAAGTAACACAAATTGCAGCAGTTGTTTTCAGTATTATGCTTATCGCATCCTGCAGCCAGAGCAAGAAAGATGTTTCAGCAGTGATCACTGATAAAAAAGTAGCAATTGAAAAACTGAAAGCTGAAAGGAATAAGACTGATGAAGAAATTAAAAAACTGCAGGCCGAGCTGGAGAAGCTGGATACAGCCTCTGCCGATGCTGCAAAGATCAAGCTGGTGGCAACAGCGCCTGTAACTATGCAGGACTTTAAACATTATATAGATCTGCAGGGCCATGTTGATGCCGAAAATATTTCTTACATCTCTCCACGGGGTATGCCCGGCCAGGTTAAAGCGGTTTACGTACAACAGGGACAATATGTAAAAAAAGGCCAGCTGTTATTAAAACTTGATGCAGCCATTGTACAGCAGCAGGTAACTGCGGCTAGGCAGCAGCTTGAGGGTATTAAAACTCAATTGAGCTTTGCCAAAAATCTTTACCAGCGCCAGAAGAATTTATGGGAACAGGGTATTGGTACCGAAGTGCAACTGATAACAGCAAAAACAAATGTAGAGAGTTTAGAAAATCAATTAAAGTCAGCAGGTGAACAAGTGAAAGTTGCAATAGAGCAAATGAATACGAGCAATGTATACAGTGATGTAAATGGTGTTGCTGATATAGTAAATATAAGAGTTGGGGAAACCTTCCAGGGTATGACTGCCGCTGGTCCGCAGATAAAAATTGTAAACACCAGTAACTTAAAAGTAGTAACCAATATTCCTGAGAATTATTTAACAAGGGTAACCAAAGGTTCCATTGTAGAGATCAGTATACCTGATGCCAACAAAAAAATTACTTCAACTATTTCATTGATAAGTCAGTCAATCGATCCTACATTAAGAGGATTTATTGCCGAGGCCAGAATTCCTGTTGATCCCGCTTTAAAACCTAACCAGTCAGCCATTATGCGCATTCTTGATTATGCCGCTGCCAAAGCAGTGGTAATACCTGTTAATACCGTACAAAGTGATGAGACCAGCAAGTATGTATATGTGCTTTCAAAACTTGCCAATGGCAGGTCAGTGGCCAAAAAGCAACCCGTGCTTATTGGCGAAGTGTATGGTAACAATGTAGAGATCAAAGCCGGCTTAAAAGCAGGCGATCAATTAATAACTGAGGGTTATCAGAATATTTATGATGGGCAATTGATAAGTACAGAAGGGCCCCTCTAAATCTCCCCCCGAAGGGGGAGACTTGTCAGAGCATTCTGATATGTGCATATTCATTAGTTCAAATGGTTGTTCTTAAAATAACAATAGAATTTTAAATAATCCGAGTCGTTTAAAGCCTCCCCCTTCGGGGAGGCTTGGAAGGGCTTTCAATATTTTTTTATGAATTTTATAGAAGGAATAGGAAAGAAGTTTAAAGAGTTTGGTCCTACAAGCTGGTCCATCAATAACCGCACAGCCATTTACATAATTGCCATTTTAATTTCTGTGTATGGATTGATACAGTTCAATAGCATGCCTAAAGAGCAGTTCCCGGATATTGTGGTACCTACTATCAGTGTAACAACTGTGTATGTAGGTAATTCACCTAAGGATATTGAAAACCTGGTTACAAGGCCTATCGAAAAACAATTGAAAGGCATCAGCGGTGCCAAGGTGAAAAAGATTACCAGTACATCGCAGACAGATTTCAGTTTAATTGTTATTGAGTTTGATACAGATGTAAAAACAGAATTAGCTAAGGTAAAAGTGAAGGATGCTATTGATAAGGCCAAGTCTGATCTGCCCAACGATCTTACTTCTCAGCCCAATGCACAGGAATTTGCTTTCAGCGAAATGCCCATCATGTTCGTGAACATCAGTGGCGATTATGATGGCATCAAGTTAAAAGAGTATGCCGATAAAATGCAGGATAAGTTTGAAGAACTTTCTGAAATTACCCGTGCAGAAATTGTTGGTGCACCCGAAAGAGAGATACAGGTAAATGTTGATCCTTATAAAATGCAGGCCGCTCGTGTGAGTTTTATGGATATTGAAAATGCCATCAGCCGGGAGAACAGGGATATTACCGGCGGCCTTGTGGAAGTGGGTAATATGCAGCGTACCATTAAAATAAAAGGACAGTTTACCAGTGTTTTAAACCTGCAGGATATTGTGGTAAGAAGCAGTGCCCGTGGTGCATCTGTTTACTTAAAAGATATTGCCGAGTTAAAAGATACCATTAAAGAAAAGGAAAGTTATGCCCGCCTTGATGGTAAGAATGTGATCACCATCAACATCATTAAGCGTGCCGGTGAAAACCTCATCAGTGCAGCAGGTAAAATAAAAGATATAGTAACAAAAATGCAGGCCGATGATGTGCTGCCCAAAGATTTGAAGGTTGTTATAACCGGCGATCAGAGTAAGGCAACAGCCACCTCATTCAATGAATTGATCAATACCATCATCATTGGTTTTGTGCTGGTATTGCTGGTGCTGATGTTCTTTATGGGTGTAACCAATGCTTTCTTCGTGGCACTTAGTGTTCCTTTGAGCGTATTTGTAGCATTTTTATTTTTACCCATTGGCGATGCTATAATTGGCACGCCGGTAACGCTCAACTTTATTGTATTGTTTGCATTGTTGTTTGGCCTGGGTATAATTGTGGATGATGCCATTGTGGTAATTGAAAACACCCATCGTATTTATAACAACGGCAAAGTACCCATCATCCGGAGTGCCAAGGAAGCAGCTGGTGAAATATTTATACCGGTACTTGCAGGTACTGCAACAACGCTTGCGCCATTTTTTCCCTTACTATTCTGGAAAGGCATTATCGGTAAGTTTATGATATACCTGCCAACTATGCTGATACTTACGTTGGCAGCATCGTTGATCGTTGCCTTTATTTTTAACCCGGTGTTTGCAGTAAGTTTTATGAAACCCGAGGGGAAAGATCATGATGAACCCAAGAAAGATATATTTAAGAAACCATTCTTTTGGGTGTTATTAGGTTTTGGCGTGCTGCTGCATTTTGCCGGCTGGCATGGCTTTGCAAACTTCCTTTGGTTTATGGCATTGATGGCTGTGCTTAACCGTTTTGTTTTTCGTGATATTATTTATGCATTCCAGAACAGGATATTACCTGGGCTAATGCGGCGCTACGAAACTTTATTACGCTGGGTATTAAAAGGCACAAGGCCGGTATGGATGCTGGTAGCATTGTTTATACTCTTTCCCGTGTCTTTGGGGTTATTGATACTGCGTGGGAATGATTCAACTTTTTTTCCCAGCGGTGATCCCAATTTTATTTATGTGTATTTAAAAATGCCGGTGGGTACCGATGTAAAGACTACCGACAGCATTACCCATATACTGGAGACAAGGGTGCATAAAATACTTGAAAAAGAAAAGCCCGGTGCTCCCGGAGGTATCGTGGAAAGTATCATTACCAATGTGGCCAAGAGTGCTAATAATCCGCGGAGTAATAACCGAAGTGTACAATCTAATTTGGGAAGGATACAGGTTTCGTTTGTAGAATATGAAAAACGCCATGGCAAAAAAACCAGGCCTTACATGAATGAGATACGTAAGCAGATGGTTGGTATTCCGGGTGCAAGTATTGAAGTGGCGCAGGAAGATGGAGGCCCGCCAACAGATCCGCCGGTTAATATCGAGATCATTGGCGACAGCTTTGAAGAGATTTCAAAAGTGGCAAGCAACCTCTCAAATTATTTAGATACCAACCAGGTATATGGTATAGAAAATTTACGGATGGATGTTGATCTCAACAGTCCTGAAATAACTGTAAATGTTAACCGGGAAAGAGCGATGATGGAAGGCTTGAGTACGGGCCAGATCGGTATGGAAATACGGACTGCAGTTTTTGGTAAAGAAGTAAGTAAACTTAAGGAAGGTGAAGATGAGTATAAAATTCAGTTACGGTATAGTGATTTGCAGCGTAACAATATCACCGATATCATGAATATGCGTATTACATTTATGGATATGAATACCATGATGGTAAAATCAATACCGGTAAGTGCTGTAGCCACTATTGACTATACCAATACGTCAGGCGCCATTGCCCGTAAAAATGTAAAACGTACCATACAGTTGCAATCAAATGTGCTCGACCCTACTTTAACCGGAAAAGTAAATGCGCAACTGGCAGATAAGATCGCTGATTTTAAATCCAGAACAAGGATTCCTCCAGATGTTACCATAAAACAAACAGGGCAGGGTGAGCAGGAAGCAGAGACACAGGCATTCTTAGGTAATGCATTATTGATCGCTTTAGGATTGATATTCCTGATATTGGTGCTGCAGTTCAATTCCATGAGTAAACCTTTTATTGTTTTAACTGAAATATTCTTTTCAGTAATAGGGGTTTTACTTGGTTATGCTTTAACAGGGATGACGATTGCAACCATCATGTTGGGCGTAGGTGTAATAGGATTAGCAGGAATTGTAATCAAGAACGGTATTTTATTAATTGAGTTTACTGATGAATTGCGGGGACGTGGTGTTAAAACCAGGGAAGCGGCCATACAGGCGGGTAAGATCCGTATCATACCGGTATTGTTAACGGCGCTGGCAACCATGCTGGGTTTACTGCCACTGGCTGTTGGTTTTAATATAGATTTTGTTTCCTTCTTCAGGCATCTTAATCCACATATTTTCTTTGGTGGAGATAGTGTTGTGTTCTGGGGGCCATTAAGCTGGACGATCATTTTTGGTTTGATATTCGCTTTCTTCCTTACGCTCATCATGGTGCCCAGTATGTATTTAATTTCAGAAAGATTGCGCAGACCCATGGCAAAATTTTATGGAACAAAATATGTTGCCCTGCTGGGTTTTACCGGCCCTTTCTTTTTCATATTTGTAGGTATCATGTATTTGGTAAAAAGAGTTATGGGAGAAAAAGTATGGAATGGTAAATTGAAAGAAGTTGTAAAGGATGATGCAGGCAATGATCTTTTGCCACATTATAATGATAAAGCATAATTTATTTGAGGAAATAATGAAACGATGCCGCTTACCAAAATAAGCGGCATCATGATTTTTATACTGATACAATATTATAAAAATCGTACTGAATTCAATTGGCATGAAAATGGTTATACCTACATTGAAACATTATTTATAACCTTAAACTTATAATCATGGATAAGTTAGAAATCAAAGGCAACTGGAACGAATTAAAAGGCAAAATAAAAAAGGAATACGGCGATCTTACTGATGATGATCTCAAATACGAAGAGGGAAAAGATGAGGAATTGCTGGGCCGCCTTCAACAAAAGGTAGGCAAAGGCCGTGATGAACTGGTTAAATGGATAAAATCTTTATAAACAAACAAATTAAACCAGGTTCGTATCCTTACTTTATAATAGCCACCATTAATCTGGGGGCTATTTTATTTCATGGTTGAACCGTTTATAAAATTCCTCATATAATAATCATGCAAAAGAATATTTTTACAGGAAAAAACAATGAGAACAAATCACGAAATTGATTACCGTATTTATGGTGAAGAACTTCAGTTTGTAGAAATTGAATTAGATCCCAATGAAACAGCCATTGCAGAGAGTGGTGCATTTATGATGATGGATGATGGCATTACCATGCAAACCATTTTTGGAGACGGAAGCCAGCAGCAGGATAACGGAATTCTGGGCAAGCTATTCAGTGCAGGTAAAAGATTACTTGTAGGCGAAAGTTTATTTATGACTGCATTTACCAATATTACCAACGGAAAAAAGAAAGTAAGTTTTGGTGCTCCTTATACCGGTAAAATAATTGTGTTCGATCTTCAGCAACTTGGCGGAAAGATCATAGCACAAAAAGATGCATTCTTGTGTGCTGCCAAAGGGGTAAGCATCGGTATTGAATTTCAGCGCAGGCTGGGCACAGGTATATTTGGCGGCGAAGGTTTTATTATGGAAAAGCTGGAAGGCGATGGCCTTGCTTTTGCCCATGCAGGCGGTTATGTAGTAGAGCGGGAATTGAAGGCAGGTGAAATTTTAAAAGTAGATACGGGCTGTGTTGTTGCTTATACTGCTGGTATTGATTTTGATGTAGAGATGGTGAGAGGCATTAAGAACTGGATGTTTGGCGGTGAAGGTTTATTCTTTGCAAAGCTACAGGGCCCGGGCAAAGTATGGCTGCAATCCTTACCCATCAGCCGTTTGGCAGGCCGTATTATGCAGTATGGTACATATAAGCGTAAAGAAGAAGGAAGTATTTTAGGCGGACTTGGCAATTTGCTGGATGGAAGGAAGTAAATTTTAAAAATATATTTTCCAGCTAAAAAATTAATTTTCAATAGTTTATAAAGGCGAAGATCAAATCTTCGCCTTTATCATAAAAATAAATTTGGTGGGCCAATTCCTTTAATCGTATATTTGCGATATAAGATTAAAAATTATGGCGATCCACAAAAAAGAAGAGTTTACCCAAAAAGAACAGGACCTGGCAGCTTTTGCCAAAGCACTGGCCCACCCGGCACGTATTGCCATTTTAAAACTGCTGGCGCAAAAGAACGAATGCATCTGCGGCGAAATAGTAGAAGTATTACCACTTTCGCAATCTACCGTGTCTCAGCATTTAAAAGAATTAAAAAATGCAGGGCTAATTGATGGAAGTATTGATGGTCCACGCATTTGCTATTGCATTAACTGGAAAGCCTTTGAAAAATTTATGGGCGAATTCAGTTTCCTTTTTAATAAACTGAAAGTGCAAAATGAAAAAGCCTGTTGCTGAACCCCCTCCGCCCCCTGAAGGGGGAACTTTGAGGAGAACTTATTTTAAACATTCGAAAGTATTTTATAACCGCTCCGGTAAAAGCTCCTTCGGGGGTTTGGGGCTCCAAAAGTAAAGCCATGAACAACGAATCTCAAATCAAAGAATTAGTAAAAGAGAAGTATGCCGCCATTGCGGAACAAAACAAAGATCAAAATGCAGCCTCCTGTTGTGGAGCCACATCAGCCTGTTGCGGCGATGAAGTGTACAACATCATGAGTGATGATTACACCAAAATGGAAGGCTATAATCCCGACGCAGACCTGGGCCTTGGGTGCGGACTACCTACCGAATTCGCAAAGATCAAGGCTGGTGATACGGTCATTGACCTGGGCAGCGGAGCCGGAAACGATGCTTTTATTGCCCGTAAAATAGTTGGTGAAAATGGAAAAGTATTAGGCGTTGATTTTACACCTGCCATGATCAGCAAAGCAAGGGCCAATACAGAAAAACTGAACTTCAATAATGTGGAGTTCAGGCTGGGAGATATTGATGATATGCCTGTTACCTCAAATTATGCAGATGTAATTGTAAGTAACTGTGTTTTGAATTTAGTACCCAACAAACACAAAGTGATCAGTGAAATATTCAGGGTGCTTAAACCCGGTGCTCATTTCTCAATATCAGATATAGTACTGGAAGGTGCCCTGCCTGCAAAATGGAAAGAAGTAGCTGAATTGTATGCAGGCTGCGTAAGCGGCGCTATACAAAAAGAAGTATACCTGGAAATGATCAAAGCTGCAGGATTCAAAAATGTTATTCTGCAAAAAGAAAAAGAAATTATTATACCGGATGAGATTCTAAAAAATTATTTAACAGGGGATGAAATAGCATCATATAAAAAGGGCAACACCAAAATAACCAGTATTACTGTATATGCCGACAAGCCTGCAAAGGATGACGGGAATTGCTGTGAACCTGGAAGCGGGTGTTGCTGATCGTAAAAATTATTTCCTCACTATAAAAAGTAAAGCCATGAACACAAATCAGAAAGATCCGGGTTGTTGTACAACAAACAGCGGATGCTGCGGTATAACCGAGATGGGTTGCTGCTAAAAATTAGCTTTGCCAAATTTTTTAAAAAATCTAAATGAAAAAAAAGATATTATTTGTCTGCATAGAAAACAGCAACCGCTCTCAAATGAGCCAGGCATTTGCAAAAATGCTGGGTGGAGGTAATGTAGAGGTATATAGTGCCGGTAGCAAACCCAGCGGAGTTGTAAATCCTAAAGCTATTGCGGCGATGAAAGAATTGGGTTACGATCTCAGCAAACACGATAGCAAAAGCCTGGAAGAAGTAAAAGCATTTGCACCCTTTGATGCAGTAGTAACTATGGGCTGTGGTGATGCCTGTCCCTGGATGCCTGCCAAAAAATTTATCGACTGGCAGATATCCGATCCAAAGCATATGGAACCTGCAGCATTCAATGAAGTAAGAGACCTGATCAAAAGAAAGGTTGAAGAACTTCTTTCAAAATAAAAAAAATCCCCTGGCGATAAACCAGGGGATTTTTTTATCAATACTATTTTTTAATCTCTGCCCGAAAGCAAAGACAATAATCTTAAGATCTCCAAGTATAACCACACAATAACCACCAGCAGTCCAAAAGCACTGTACCATTCCATGTATTTGGGTGCACCCAGCGCTACGCCTGTTTCTATCATGTCAAAATTCAGTATCAGGTTTAAAGCAGCAAGGGCCACAACAAAAATCGAAAAACCAATTCCCAACGCACTGCTTTCATGCAGGAAAGGAATGGATATTCCAAACAGGCCCAACACGAAACTGATCAGGTAAAAGATCATTATTCCTGCAGTTGCTGTCATAACAATAGCTTTGAATTTTGCAGTTGCTTTTATTATTCTAAAAGAATACAGTAAATACATCGCAATGCAGGTACCGAAAGTAAGTCCTACTGCATTCATGATGATATTTGGAGCCTGATCAGCAAAAGCAAAACTAAAATAAGCAGATATACCCCCTACAAACAAACCTTCTAATAAGGCATAGGCAGGTGCCAGGTAAGGCGACCATTCTTTTTTGAAACTGATCACAATAGCTACAACCAGTCCGCCAATAGCCCCGGTTAATATTAACGGCATCACCTGGCCTCCATTTGCAAATTCCTTCCAGGCATAAAAAGCCGTTCCCATTACCATTAAAAACAGGAATCCAAATTTATTCATGGTTCCTCTTATTGTCATTGCATTTTCATGACTTACTACTTCTTCTAAAACCGTATCCCTGAATTTTTTTTCAGTAAGAACCGGGTTGCTGGATTTAAAAATTGCCATAATTTTTTATTTAGAAGTTAAAAGTAAAGATTTCTACATAAAAAATATCTTATTTTCTGTTAATTGCCCATGCAGTGCCAGTAGCTAAGTTCCTTATCTTTACCGCATGGAACAGTTGTTACAAAAGATAGCAGGGTTAAAATCAGAAATTACCAGTTTCCAGGATGGAGATGCTGAAGCATTTCGTATAAAATACCTGGGCAGCAAAGGGCTTGTAAAGACAATTATGGGCGAAATGAAAAATGTTGCTGCCGAAAACAAGAAGGAAGCCGGCCAGCTTTTAAATGAGTTTAAGCTTTTTACAGAAGCGAAGTATGAAGAATTAAAAGGCGCCACGCTACAAAGTGCTGCAAACGGGCAACGGGCAACGGGCAACGACTTAGATATCACTTTACCTGCTGATCCTCTGCCCCTCGGCAGCCGCCATCCTGTCAGTCTGGTTAAAAATAAAATAATTTCTATTTTCAACAGGCTTGGTTTTGCAGTGGCCGAAGGACCTGAGATCGAAGATGACTTCCATAATTTTACTGCACTTAATTTGCCTGAAAATCATCCTGCAAGAGATATGCAGGATACGTTTTATATTTCGCAAAACCCTGATTGGTTATTACGCACCCATACCTCAAGTGTGCAGGTACGTGAAATGCAGAAAGGCAACCTGCCCATCCGCATAATTTGTCCGGGGCGTGTTTATCGAAACGAAACCATCAGTGCAAGAGCACATTGTTTCTTTCACCAGGTAGAGGGTTTATATATTGCAGAAAATGTTTCATTTGCCGATCTTAAACAAACGCTTTACTTTTTTGTACAGGAAATGTTTGGCACAACTGTAAAAGTGCGTTTTCGTCCAAGTTATTTTCCTTTTACAGAACCAAGTGCAGAAATGGATATCAGTTGTTTGATATGCGGCGGAGAAGGCTGTACGGTTTGTAAAAAAACGGGCTGGGTTGAAATTTTAGGATGCGGAATGGTACATCCCAATGTGCTTGACAATTGCGGTATTGATAGCAATAAATATACAGGCTTTGCCTTTGGTATGGGTATAGAACGAATTACCATGTTAAAATACCAGATAAAAGACCTGCGCCTTTTCAGCGAAAATGACGAGCGGTTTTTAAAGCAGTTTACTTCTGCAGTTTAATTCAATTAGTATCCCAAGGGTAATATATTCCCCCGATTTTTCTATTATCATCTTTTCTTATGATCAGTAAACTACTGATTGATTTATAGTTACTATTAATCTTTATAGTCACTTGTAATCAATATATTTCTTTGGCACCATAATTGAAATACTATATATAGTAAAGCGATGCTTATGCATCAATATCAAAAAATATATTTATGAAATTAAGATTTGTGCTATGCAGCGTAATTACTGCATTTTTAATTATTGCCTTTTCATCCTGCTCGGTTTCAAAAGAAGCCCGTACAATAAAAAAAACCATTAATGGTGACTGGATACTGCAAACCATCATAACAGAGGGTATAACAGGTGTTACTAAAACAAAGGTTTTTAACGAGGCAGAATTCAGCTGTTTTATTGGCAGCGAATGGAATTTTATTTCAAACAACAGTATGGGTAGTTATTCCATCGTGGATAAATCCAAAGATTGTACACCTTTAAAAAGATTTATACGTTGGTCAATTTATGAACCAAAAGATCTTCCCAAAGAATTCCAGTTTAAAAGACTGGATGATAAAAAAGATCCCATGGATAATGGCGATGGCTACAGGCTGACAATAACCGAGATCAGTAAAGACCAGTTCAAACTTAGATCCGATATTGTTTTTGGAGGAAGCGCAGGAGCGATCATTTACAATTTTGTAAGAAAATAATTAATAAATTTTAAATTGACATTTATGAAAAAGATAATGAATAAGATTTCATTAATTGCTGCTGCGGTCATGATCATGGCATCGGGCTGCGAAACAGTTAAGAAAACAAATAAAACGCAAAGAGGTGCAGCTGCAGGCGCTGCAGGAGGCGCAGTAATTGGTGGAATAATCGGTAATAATGTAGGTAATAAAAATAACACGGTATTAGGTGCCGTAATTGGCGGTGTAATAGGTGGTGTTGCCGGTGGTATCATTGGTAATAAAATGGACAGGCAGGCTGAAAAGATAAAGAACGAGATACCCGGTGCCGTAGTGCAAAGAGTAGGAGAAGGGATTATTGTAACCTTTAACGAAAATAATCCTGATGGCTCTAAAATGGGTGTGTATTTTGATTTCGACAAATCGGATATAACTGCCAACTCAATAAGAGCATTGGACAAACTGGTACAAATTTTTAAAGAGTATCCCGAAACGAATTTGCTTGTTGAAGGACATACAGATGATAAAGGAGCTGAAGATTACAACATGGCTTTATCTGAAAGAAGAGCAAAGGCAGTTGGTAACTACTTAAGAGCACAGGGTATAGCTGCAACAAGGCTTACTATAAGCTGGTATGGAGAAGGACAACCCAAAGTTGAAAATACAAATGATATAACAAGGGCAGAGAACAGGCGTGTTGAATTTGCAATCACTGCAAATGATAAAATGAAAGAAGAAGCGAAAAAAGAAGCAGGTTCCGAATAATATCCATAGAAAAATACAGGAGGATGCATTTGTTATTAATAACAATGCATCTTTTTTTATGCAATAATAATAACATGCTGAGATATAATATCTTTACTTCAATATTAAACCCAGCTTTTAAAAATGATCTCAACAATTTGCGTTATAGGTGCAGGTACTATGGGCAGCGGCATTGCTCAAACAGCGGCACAAAACGGTTTTTATACTTTATTGTTCGATATTAATAGTGAAGTACTGGAAAAAGCGAAGGTCGCAATTAAGAAAAGTCTTGCTTTCTTAGTTGAAAAAGGAAAAATAACTGCAGCAGAAAAAGAAAGTATTTTTGAAAGGATACGATTTGTAACAGATACCAATGATTGCCTTGCCGATATTGTAATAGAAGCTATTGTAGAAAAGATTGAAGCAAAGGTTTCCATCTTTAACCAGCTTGCAGAACTCAATCACTCCGAAGTTATTTTTGCTACCAATACCTCTTCCTTATCAGTTTCCAAGATCCAGGCCGGAGTTCAGCAGCCACAAAGAGTGGTGGGTATGCATTTCTTTAACCCGGCACAGGTAATGAAACTGGTTGAAGTAGTTAAAGGAGATCAAACAACAGATGCTGTTGCGCAAACCGTTTATGATCTTTGTTTGCAATTGAATAAAACACCGGTAATGTGTATTGATGCACCCGGCTTTATTGTGAATCGGGTTGCCAGGCATTATTACCTGGAGGCCATGAAACTGCTTGAGCATAGAATTGCCGATATGGAGACTATTGATGCAATGATGGAAACATCGGGTTTTAAAATGGGCCCCTTTAAATTGATGGACCTGATCGGCAATGATGTTAACCTGGCCGTGTCGCAATCTTTGTATGAGGCCTGTGACAATGAAGAGCGTTTTAAACCATCAGCAATACAGGTTGAAAAAGTGGCTAAGGGCGAGTTAGGCAAGAAGACAGGGAAAGGTTTTTACGAATATAAATGACCATTTAATATAAACAATGATCTTAGTTACCGGCGGTGCAGGCTTATTGGGAAAAGAACTAATTGCTCAATTATTAAAAGATGGCAAGCAGGTAAGGGCCATCTATAATAAAACAAAGCTTCACGATTTCAGCAGTTCTAATTTTCAACAGTTTCAATGCGATGTTTTAGATGTTGTAGGTTTGGAAGAAGCTATGGAAGGAGTGGAACAGGTTTATCATTGTGCAGCTATCATCAGTTTTAATCCAAGACGCAAGCAGCAGATGTTTAAAATAAATATTGAAGGAACAGCTAATGTGGTAAATGCCGCTTTGGAAGCAGGGATAAAAAAAATGCTTCATGTAAGTTCAGTAGCGGCACTGGGTCGTATAAGAGAAGATGTAGTCATTAATGAAACCATGAACTGGTCGGAACAAACAAGCAACAGCAGTTATGGCCAAAGCAAATACCTGGCCGAAATGCAGGTGTGGCGTGGCATTGGCGAAGGACTGGATGCAGTAATGGTAAACCCGGTCATCATTTTAGGTGCCGGCGACTGGAACAATGGTTCTTCGGGTATTTTTAAATCTGCGTACAATGAATTTCCCTGGTACACAAGCGGTACCACCGGATTTGTAGATGTACGGGATGTAGTAAAAGCGATGATCCTTTTAATGAACAGTAATATTTCTGCAGAGCGGTTCATCATCAGTGCCCAAAACAGGCCTTATGCCGATATATTTAATTTGATAGCAAAAGCCTTTGGTAAAAAGCCTCCATATAAAAAAGTTACCTCATTTATTGCAAATATGGTATGGAGATGGGAGGCTGTTAAAAGTTTTTTTACGGGTAAGGATCCATTGCTTACAAAAGAAACTTCAAGAACCGCCATGGCAAAAGTTAGCTTTGATAACAGGAAATTGAAAAATCATTTCCCTGATTTTAAATACCGTACCATTGAAGATAGTGTAACAGATGCCTGTTCCATATTTCAACAAAAGCTTAACAGCTATTAATGTATTTTTGATTTTTAATGACTTTATTACCAGTCCAAAAATATCAAATGAAAAAGATTATTACTTCTTTGTTGTTTTCTGTTATTACCTTATTTGCTTTCTCACAATCCAGTTACACCATTAGCGGAAAGATCATTGATGAAACTACCAAAATGCCCCTTCAGGGTGCATCTGTATTTGCAGAGAATACAACTCTTGGAACAGCCACAGATAATGATGGCGTTTTTAATTTAAGATTACCCAATGGAGGTTACAGCATTGTTATAACTTTTACAGGATATCAGACTGAAACAAAAAGGGTAACCACCGGTGATGCAGGTAATACCCAACTGCTGATTGAAATAAATAAAAAGGAAAAATCAATGGACGAGTTTGTAATAAAATCTACAAGCGAAGTGGCTGATGGGCTGGCAAAATATGGTGCATTTTTTATGGAAAATTTTATTGGCAATACAGTCAACAGTAAACAATGCTATATAAAGAATAAGGAAGCGCTTAAATTTTTCTACTACCGGCGTGCTAAAAGATTAAAAGTGCTGGCCAATGCCCCGCTTGAAATTGTAAATGATGCATTGGGGTATACCATAAAATATGAACTGGATTCTTTTGTTCATGAATATAATACACAGGTAAGTGTATACACGGGTTATCCCCTTTTCCAGGAAATGGCGGCTTCCAATGAGGCTCAGCAGGAAAAATGGAATGCTGCACGTAAGACAGCCTACAACGGTTCAATCCTGCATTTCATGAGAAGCTTATACCAGAGAAAATTACAGGAAGAAGGTTTCGAGATACAGTTTATTGTTAAGAAAAACAATAGTGAATCTGCCATTCCTTTGAAGAATTTTTACGGTGCTATGAATTATAAAATGTACGACAGCAGTAACTTGGTAGAAGTTATGCCCAATCAAAAGGACGTGGCTGTTATTTATAAAAATGAAGGAGCGCCAACAGCATATATTGATTCCAATGCCGGAGCGCCATCCAAATTCCAGCTTTCTGTAGTTTCATTTTTACCCAATGAAGAATTAAATATTGAGCAAAACGGATACTACTATGAGCAGAAGGATATTACCATAACGGGTTACTGGGCATGGGAGAAAGTTGGAGATATGTTGCCCTACAATTTTATGCAAAGTGAGATACCTCCAATAGAAACACCTGTTACTAAAACACCTGAGACTGTAAAAACTGCAAATGATCCGGCGAATGTAAGCGCTGTATCATTAACTGGGTTTACCTGGAAGATGGAGGAGAGCCGTGTAATTGATGGTAACAATATGTTTTATTATAAAAGGAATGCTGCAGAGAACACGATAAATTTTGATGAGGACTTTTATAAATTCAACAATGATAATACGGGCACTTATTATTACAATGGACAGGAATATAAATTTACCTGGAAATACCTGGATACGGAAAATACAAAAATGGAAATGATTATCCTGTACCCAACTCCACTGATCGTGAATTTTGAAAACATTACTGTAACAGGCTCTTCATTCAAATACACCCGTATGCAAAAAGTGAACGGTCAGAATTTTGTTGCTATAGAAACACGAACAATTAAATAAAAATTATTTGCCCATTACTTTTTCCCACAGTTCGGGGATTCGTTTAATCCATACTAGTTCTCTGCGTTCGATACCGGCATCCTGGGCGGGGGCACCCCAATAAGTATTATTACCCGGTAAATCACTGCCTACACCCGTTCTGCCCAGCAGCACTGCATTTTCTCCAATGGTCAGTGTTTTATTAATAATCACCTGGCCCCATAAAGTAACTCCATCTTTAATGGTAACTACACCCGCTATTACTACATTGGCAGCAAACAGACCGTTTTTACCAACAACGGTATCATGGCCTATATGTATCATATTGTCCATTTTGGTTCCTTTACCAATTATGCTATCATGGCTTACACCCCTGTCAATGGTACAGCCTGCACCAATTTCAACATTGTCTTCTATAATAACCCTGCCACAACTTGGCATTTTTTTATACCATAATTCCCGGTCTTTTTTAGTGTTGTAATAAAAGGCATCGCTGCCAATAACAGTACCTGCCTGTATAACTACATTATCACCGATGATACAATGATCCATTATGGTTACATTAGGATGTATAATGGTGTTTTTTCCAATGATAACATGATTGCCTATGAAAGTTCCGGGATAAATAAAACTGCCTTCACCAATTACTGCCGAATCACTGATCATTTTTTTAGCCGGTTCAAATGGACGGAAGTGGTTTGCAATTTTACAATACGCTTCAAAAGGATTTTCAACAACAAGTAATGTTTTACCTTCAGGAATCTCAGTTTCTTTATTGATGATTATAAAACTTGCAGCGCTGTTTAAACACTTATCATAATATTTTGGATGGTCTACAAAAACAAGATCACCTTTTTCAACCTTGTGTATTTCATTGATGCCGGTTGCCTGTGCCTGGGCATTGCCAATCAATTTTGCATTGATGAATTCTGCTATCCATTGCAGAGAAACGGGAGATGGGAATTGCATAATCTGAAATTTAAGCAAAGGTACATTCCTTTGGTTTTAGTTGATTTTTTCATAAAAACTAAAGCATTAGCCTGTTTTAACAAAAATTCCCTTAAATATTTTTAATTATTATTTTGCTGAAACATGGCATTTAAAAATGAATTTTAAAACAAAAGGTTGTTGCGCTTTGATAAGGGAACATCAATTCAAAATCAAAAATATAAAAACAAGAATCTGCTGTAACCCTTTATTAATCATTGTTTCAGCAGCTGAGTATTTGAACACTCTTATGAAAAATAATTGTGCCGGTTGGCGGTTTAAATTATTGGCTTGCTGGTAATGCCAAAAAAACGATCTGCCTTATCCACAGGCCCACTTAAAATGTGTATAAAATATTTCAAAAATATTTTTTGGTTAGCAAAAATTATTTTTAATATTGTGTAGGGAATTTGGTTCCCGGTACTTACTAACCCATCTATATAGCAAAGCCTGACTCCAAAAAAGTCGGGCTTTATTTTTATTTTCTATTGCAGCACTACAATAAAAAATTCAGCTAATGAAAATTTATGAAAGCGTAAAAGATAATTTTTTCATCAGTACCGATAAAAACAAATTGGATATACAGGTCATTTTGCATTATTTAAGTAACGAAAGTTATTGGGCAAAAAATATTCCGGTTGAAACTGTGCAAAAAAGTATTGATGGTTCTTTTTGTTTTGGACTTTACTTGAATGAAAATAAAAACAATCATGCTTTACAAACAGGAATTAAAAATTATAAACAAATTGGTTTTGCAAGAGTCATTACCGATCATGCAACATTTGGTTACCTGGCAGATGTATTTATTATTGAAGAGTTCCGGGGAAAAGGTCTTGCGAAATGGTTGATGAAAGAAGTCATGGATCATACGCAGCTGCAGGGTTTACGCAGGTGGATGCTGGCCACTAAAGATGCACATGGATTATATACTAAATTCGGTTTTGCTGCTTTAGATAAACCGGAACGCATCATGGGCTTTAAACCATTTGAGGAATATCCCAAATCCAACTCATAATTATATCCTTAACTTGCACCCTAAATTATAATACATGCTTAAATCAATGACCGGGTTCGGAAGGGCAGAACAGACAGTAAATGATAAAACTTTTTTGGTTGAAATAAAAGCGCTTAACGGAAAGCAATTTGAATTGCAGGTAAAATTACCACCGCTATTAAGGCCTTATGAATTTGAAATAAGAAATACCCTGCAGGAACATTTGATAAGAGGTACGATCGATTGCATGGTAACTATCAAACAAAACGGCACTTCAAAACCAGTTAATATAAATACCGATCTGATAAAAGCATATTACAAACAGATTGAAACGCTGGCAGATGATCTTAAAATTGACACCAATGCTGTTTTAAGTGCATTGCTCCGTTTACCTGAAGTGATAACTCCAACCAATGATATTTTAAATGAAACAGATTTTGCGGAATTCAGCAAAGTGCTGCTGGAGGCGTTAAATAATTTAAACCAGCACAGAAGCGAGGAAGGGGCTGTATTGGAAAAAGACCTGATCAGCCGCATAAGCCATATTAAAGAGCAGGAAGAAGCCATCTTAAAACTGGAACCAAACCGCAAAAAAAGAATTAAGGAAGAGATAAACCAGTTATTGGAAAAACATGTAGGCAAAGAGAATATAGACAATAACCGCATGGAGCAGGAATTGATCTATTATATGGAGAAGATAGATATTCATGAAGAGCAGATCAGGCTTCGCCAACATTGCGAATACTTTAGCTCCATTATTGATGAAGCCGAAGAAGGTAAAGGAAAAAAATTATCGTTTATTTTACAGGAGATAGGCCGGGAAATTAATACAACCGGCAGTAAAGCCTATGATGCCGATATTCAAAAATGCGTGGTGAAGATGAAGAACGAACTTGAGAAAGCAAAAGAGCAGGTATTGAATATTCTATAATCATTCAACAAGATTTAAGCTTAAAGTGTTTTTAAAACATGAAAAGGGTTAACATTTTTAAACTTGGGTTTTTAATAATTTCTACGGCAGTTCTTTTGCTCATTGGTTCCTGTACTCAAATTGAACTGTACGAAAAGAATACCACCATTCCCCAATTTGCCTGGCAGCAGGGTTTTCCAGCCAAAGGAGAATTTATGATCACAGATACCATTTCTGCTTACAGCATTTACCTGGTGCTTAGGCATACAGATGCTTATCTATACAATAATATATGGCTTAACGTAGGTTTGCAGCCTCCCGGCGACAGTATGCATTTTCAAAAAGTAAACCTGCTGTTGGGTGATGATGCCAATGGCTGGGAGGGTGCCGGTATGAATGATATCTGGGAACTCAGGAAATTATTGAACGGGGAGCCCAGAAGATTTAAAAGAGCCGGTAAATACAGTTTTACAATTTCACAGATCATGCGTGATAACCCATTATTACATATTATAAGTGCCGGTTTACGGCTTGAAAAGAAAAAAAATTAGCAAAGCCTTTAACAGAAATCACCTTACAAACCGTTTTTTACAAAACATTTCTTATTTTGCATAATATGAAAATAAAAATTCCTGCCTTAATCTTTCTTGTAGTATTAGCAACCAATTTACATGCACAAAATCAGCATAATGAGTATGTTCAAAAAGGGGAGTTTGGCATTACTGCAGGTGTTGCACATTATTTTGGTGATATAAATACAAGGGCTGCAATCAACCGGCCCAAACCTGCAATAGGAGCATTCTTTCGTAAGCAGTTTGGCAATTATGTAGGCTTAAGACTAAGTGCTCATTACGCACAACTGGGGTATAGCGATACCTACAGCAAAAACGAGTATCAAAAAATAAGGAACCTCAGCTTCAATACCAATATCTGGGAAGTTGCATTACAGGGAGATTTTAATTTCTTTAAGTTTATTCCCAATGACCCGGATTATTCTTTTACTCCATATGTTACTTTGGGAGTTGGTGTATTCACTTACGATCCCTACGCATATACCAATGGCCAAAAAGAATTTTTACGGCCCCTGGGTACCGAAGGGCAGTTGATTGGATATAATGGAAGAAAGCCTTACAATACTTTAGCATTATGTATTCCACTCGGAGTTGGTATTAAATATAATCTTAGCGAAAAGATGAATTTTTCTATTGAAGTAGCCCATCGGTTTACCGGTACAGATTACCTGGATGATGTAAGTACAACTTATATTGGAGCAACGAGGTTTACTCCTTTGTCAACAGCTGCCTTGTTACAGGATCGCTCTGTGGAAATTGATCCTGATAACCCATTGGGTGTAGAAGGAAGACAAAGGGGCTGGAGTAAACAGAGAGATCAATATATAATTGCAGAAATAGGAATAACTTATAATATAAGCACATACAGATGCCCATCAACTAATTAATAATTTAAATTCCTTTTTGTTTTAAAAACAAAATAATATACTTTTACAATACCCCCTCAAAAAAAGCTGGTATAAAAAATATCACGCTGTTTCCTTCCAAAGAAAAACAAAGTATAAATCCTTATCATTCTGTGATGAGACCATAGTTTTTATCAAGCACAATAAAATAAACTATGGCGTTCATTCGCACCGGCTTTGTTATGGCCGTAATGCTTCTTTGTATATTATTTACAAAAGCACAAACAATTACATATCCTGTCAGGTCTTCACAATTATTGAGATCTACAGCCCAGGATGCCGCTATGCTTTTACAAAAAGCAATTGCAGGCAGCCAGTTTACTATTGCTGCATACACAAGCCTGCCAGCGTCAGGCATTATTTTTATTTACGATTCTACAATTTCCCATAACCAATATTGCAGGGTGGAAAGTGACGGGTCAACTTACATTAAATTTTCTGCTGCTGAAGACAATGGCCTTTGCTTTGGTATTTATCAATATCTGCACCAGTTGGGTTATAGATTTTATCAACCCGGTTCTGTTTGGGAAATTATTCCATCATTACAGTCGGCATTTAACAAGACAGATACGGTTTACACATCTAATTTTAAGTACAATAGTTGGGCGATCAGCGGCGGACATAACCGTTGGGTAATGGATAACAGCAATAGTTATGGATGGGATACCTATTTTGGAGAGAATGGTCATAACTGGGCATTGTACCAGCGCCGCAATGGAATGATGGGTGCTTACCGTTTTACAGGCCATCGAGGTGATATCATGACCGGGAGTTATTTAACCACATTACAAAATAATCCCTGCTTTGTTGCCAGCCACGATAGTTCCCGGCAGGCAACAGCTAACTCGGTACCCGATGTAAATAATGTTGCGGCCATGCAACTTTGGGCAGGTACGCTTGAACAAAAATATGTGCAGTACCGCAATACGATCCTCGGCAATACAACACTGTATGTTAATCAATACCGCAATTTTAATTATAGCAATTTTAATATTGGTATTGAAGTCCCGGATGCTGCACAATGGGGAAATACAAAAGATAATTCGGGTTGCACTAATACTGATTATGCAAAGGAAAGTGACCAGCATTTTACGCTGGCTAATTTTACTACGCAAAAGATCAGTGCTAATTTTCCCGGTCTTCGCTCACAATTATATGCTTATTCAACGCATGCTGATGTGCCTTCGGCAAATATCCAGATCAATGAAAAGATCGATATACAATTAGTACCTGCAGTTTACCAGAATATAACCAGCACAAATGGTTTGCGTAACCGTTGGTATAACCGTACTAAAAACATTTCTGAATATAATTATTTAAATCTATCAGGCTGGAGCGGGGAAACACCTGCTTTTTCCTTGTATGATTTTAAGCATACACTGCAAATAGCAAAAGATAAAAACAGCCAAGGCTTAATGTGGGAAGCATCACCCGCAAAATTTGCAAGCCTCCCTTTTCTACTGGCGGCAAATCAATATTTAAAAGAAAATATTACAGTAGATAATACATTGAAAGAATTTTGCGACAAGATGTTCGGCGCAGGAGGTAAAGATATTTTAAGTCTGCTGCAATTATGGACTGATAATAACATTTTGGCAGGAGGCATATCAAACCGCTATAAATTCCCATTATATTTCCACATGATCAATAATGTTGAACAGAAAATATTACAAGAACCTGAAATTGTTAAAGAAAGATTGCGGGAACTAAAGGCTTACCTGCATTATATGGTTTTGTATTTTGATTTTACAGGGGATCAGCGCCCTGCTGAAGCAAAGGCAGGTAAAGCAGCGGCATTATGTATATATCTGGCAAAGATCAACAGGATGCAGTTGGTAAACAGTTATTTTCTGATCGTAAACATAAGTTCAAAATTTGCAAGGACGAGTGATTTTTACAGGCAATACAATTATCTGAATGGCACTGCTTATCAGAATGGAACCCTGGCTTTACTAACACCAGCCGAGGTTGAAGATAATTACAGGAACGATATTGCAGGGTTCTCTAACAAGGTTGATCAGTATAAATTTGAGCAGGCAGCAACTGTTGCAACCCGTTTTGATGCCGCTGGTTTGGAACCGCTTAAAAAGATCAATGTAAAATTGAACTATACAAATGGCATGGATTATTATAACCGTTGCGAATTCATTATTAAAGCGCCTGCCAAAGGAAACTTCACAGTTAATTACAAGCCTTCATTTGAAATGGCAGGCAAAGGTTATATCAATTTCACTGTAGAGGCAACAGATAAAGCATTGGAAATTATTACGGATGTTACTTTGGATAAAAATGCAAAAGAAGACAACTTAAATATTGTATTGCCCAATGCAGGTTATTACAAGATCACGGTTTCTACAAAGTATAAATCTGCAGTAGAGCTTGATATCACAACCAATAAAAATATCTTATACAAAAGTGGTGCTTTCTTTGGTAAGGCAACCGAATTGTATGCTGATAATAAAAGCATGCCCGGTTATTTTTATATACCCCCAGTCACCAGCAGAGTTTATTTCAGCATAGGCAACAACAACTCCGGCGGCACCGGGTTTGCAACAGCAGAAAAAATAAATAACGCATTTGCTATACAGGACAATAACGGAAAAAAATTAACAGCACGATTTGTAACCCCCACAGATTCTGCCTTGTTTTATATTGATATACCGGAAGAAAGCCGTGGTAAGTTTTGCAGGATAACCAAAAAAGCAAATTACGACCTGGTCTTTGCAAACATCAGTAATCATTTATGGTATGCACAACCTAAACCTTTGCCATGCGCCAATGCCGAATTTACCATTGCTGCCATCAACAAAAATGGCCAGTGCATTACCCAGTTAAAAGCAATGGCTAATTTAGGATCGTTTAATTGGGAAGTATCAGACCTGGGTAAAACGTATACTTTTACAAACCAGCGGGTGATTGAATTACCGGATTACAGTTCACCTAATGCAGTAGTTACTTTATCAAACGGAACAAACTGTACGTTTACCAAAAAGCTAAGCGAGGATAAGAATTTTTTAAAATCTAAACAGGCTTGCGCAAGTGGCGGAACAATACCCGCAGCTTCCATTACCCCTTCCCTGTATCCAAATCCATCATCGGGTGTTTTTAAATGTATGCAAAATGGGGTTGAATTAAATGCCGACCAGGTTTTAATATTAAATGCACAGGGCATCAAGGTTGCTGAATTTGAGAAAGTAACACAGTTTAATATCATTAATATACCGGCAGGTTTATATTGGTACAAAATGCTGGTAAAAGGTGCTGAGTTTTCAGGAAAACTCGTAAAGCTGTAAGAATTATACTAAAAAGTAATTTCCAACTAAAATTTATTACTTTTGCCCCCCAAAGTCAGGCCCTGCGCCTGACTACTCTTTTATACTATTTATGAGCCTGAAGGATAATATAGACATGCAGCGGTTGCCAAGTCACATTGCCATTATTATGGATGGTAATGGACGATGGGCAAAAGAAAAAGGGGAGGACCGCCTTTACGGTCATCTACATGGAGTGGAAAGTGTACGGAATGTAGTGGAAGGTGCTGCAGAATTAGGAATCAAATACCTTACTCTTTATGCATTCAGCACCGAGAATTGGGATAGGCCGCAGTACGAAGTATCGGGGCTGATGGAGTTGTTGATAGATACCATACATAATGAAGTACCTACACTGAACAAAAATAATATTAAGCTTCATGTAATTGGCGATACGAATATGCTGCCTGATGCTGCTAAAAATGAATTAAAAGAAGCTTTGGCTGAAACGAGTGTAAATACAGGATTAAACCTGGTGATGGCATTGAGTTACAGCAGCCGATGGGAAATATTACAAGCCGTTAAGCAAATTGCAGCCAATGTAAAAGAAGGCAGCTTGCAGGTAGATGATATAACACCTGATACTATTCAGCAAAATCTTACAACACATCCTTTTCCCGATCCTGAGTTAATGATAAGGACCAGTGGTGAATATAGGGTAAGTAATTTTTTATTATACCAACTGGCTTATGCCGAACTGTATTTTACCAATACACTTTGGCCCGATTTCAGGAAAGACGACCTGTATAAGGCAATTCTCGATTACCAGGGCAGGGAACGAAGATTTGGAAAAACAGGCGAACAGGTAAAAGGAGAAGAGGCCAGGGGCTAAGCTATTTTCAAAATAGAAAATAATTAATAACAGCCTGTTGTATATCATTTTACCATATTATTTAGGATGAGGTTAACAAATAGTTTTAAATATTGGGCTTAATTTGCCGCACGTTAAAAACAAACTGATGACGAGGATCTACAAAGGAATTTTTATTATTACCCTGATTTTATTAAACAACCAGTTTGTTTGGGCCCAGGATCCCGTTTCTGTTAATCCTGAATTAGAAGGAATATTTACCTCCAAAACACCTAAAGAATACACTATTGCCGGCATAACCGTAGTTGGCTCAAAGGCATTTGATGCAAACCTTATTATTTCCATTTCGGGTCTTGCTGTTGGCGATAAAGTAATGATTCCCGGTACTGATGTTTTTGGTAAGGCCATTGCCAAGTTATGGCGCCAAAACCTCATCTCTAATATAGAAATTGTTTTTACCAGGTTAGAAGGAAGGGACCTGTACCTTCAGTTTGTTATAACCGAACGTCCACGTTTAGCAAGTTTTAAATTAGAAGGTATTAAAAAAGGAGAAAGGGATGACCTGGAACCTAAATTGGGATTGGTAAAAGAAAGAGTAGTTACAGAGAATATGAAACTGAGTGCCGTTGAAGCCATTCGTAAATTCTATTATGGTAAAGGGTTTAGAAATGTGGATATTCAAATGAAGGAAGAACCGGTGCCTGCATCAAACAATGCCATTCAATTAACTTTCATTATCAATAAAGGCAAAAAAGTAAAAGTTAACTCCATTAATTTTAGTGGTAATGAAGGCATAGCTTCTCCAAAGCTTAAAAAACAAATGAAAGGCACCAAGGAAATGAACAGGATCACTTTATTTCCGGTAGAAGTGAAAAATCCTTTTGGAGATACAGTTTCAAGGCCCGAGTTCAAAACCTACATAAAGGACATTGGCTTTATGTCAATTTCTAAAACCAGGGATTATGTTGATCCTTATTTCAGGATCAGGGGTTTTAGCGGGGCAAAATTCAATGAAGTAAAATATATTGAGGATAAAGAAAGTGTTTTAAATTATTATAATTCACGAGGATACAGGGATGCGGTTATACTGAAGGATACACCCATCTTGGATGAACGCAATAACCTGAATCTTTTTATACAGGTAAATGAAGGCAGGCAGTATTACTTTGGTAATATTGTTTGGCGTGGTAATACAAAATATGGCGATTCTATCCTGAATGTTATTTTAGGGATTCAAAAAGGCGATGTATATAACCTGGATATTTTAAATAAAAAATTAGGTAAACAACTTTCGGCCGACGGAGCAGATATAGGAAGCCTTTATATGGATGATGGTTATCTTTTCTTCCAGGTAGACCCTGTAGAAACAGCAGTATATAACGACACCATTGATTTTGAGTTACGCATGCGTGAAGGTCCGCAGGCTGTTTATGGCAACATTACCATATCTGGTAATAAGAAAACAAAAGATTATGTTATACGCCGGGAGTTAAGGACTGTACCTGGTGAAAAATTCAGCCGTGCAGATATCATACGTACGCAGCGTGAACTTGGACAGCTGGGTTTTATTGATGCTGAAAAAATTAATCCACAGGTAGTGCCCAATGCCGAAAACGGAACAGTGGACATCAATTGGGGCATCGAAGAAAAATCGGCCGACCAGCTTGAACTTTCTGCAGGCTTTGGTGGCGGCATTGGCTTGACGGGTACATTGGGTGTGTCTTTCAATAATTTTTCCATAAAGAATATTACCAAAAGATCTACATGGGATCCATTACCATCAGGTGATGGACAAAAGCTGAGTGCAAGGATACAGTCGAACGGTAAAGCATTCCGTTCTTATAATTTCTCTTTTACCGAGCCATGGCTCGGTGGTAAAAAACGTAATTCATTTACTATTGGATATTCAAATACCAAGTATGCTAATGCCTACGATAATTTTGGAAGATATTGCAAATCCTGCGGCGATACTTCTTATGTAAAAACAGCCAGTTTCAATATCTCCTTAGGTAAGCAGTTGAAATGGCCCGATGACTTTTTTAACCTTATTTACTCTTTAAATGTTCAGCGCTATAAACTCCGTAACTACGATAATATTTTTAGAGGTATCAGAAATGGTACTTCAACCAATATCAGTTTAAAGATTGCGCTTGTACGTAATTCAGCAGGTCCTAACCCGATATTCCCAACGAGCGGATCTAACTTTTTGTTAAGTGGTCAGTTTACACTGCCATATTCTTTAATGGGAATCACTTCTGGTTCTGAAAACAGTTATAAATTACCTGAATTTCATAAATGGCGCATGAATGCCGAGTGGTATGTGCCCATTGGTACACCCAAGGGAGCTGAAAAGAACAAGCAATTCATCTTAAAAGTAGCTGCCAAGTATGGCTTTATAGGCAGGTACAATACCAAGCTGGCAATTTCTCCATTTGAAAGGTTCCAGGTTGGAGATGCAGGCCTGAGTAACAATTTTGCCTTGCTGGGTTATGATATCATTGCTCACCGTGGATACCCGGTTTATGATAAATCAAATCCTAGAATTAATCCTGATGGTATAACGCCTTCTGAGTTTTTTACTATTTTTAATAAATACACTATGGAGCTGCGGTATCCGTTTAGCACCAGTGCCGGAAGTACTATTTATGGATTGGCATTTTTTGAAGCGGCAAATGGCTGGTATGATTTTAAAAGCTATAATCCTTTCCAGCTGCGTCGTTCAGCAGGGGTGGGCTTACGTTTCTTTCTACCCATGTTTGGTTTGTTAGGTTTTGATTATGGTATTGGCTTCGACAGGTACAATAATACCAGCGGGCTAAAAGGTGCAGCCAAGTTTACTTTTATGTTAGGACAGGAACCGGAATAGGTAAAACATTCATAAAATAAATAAAATGAAAAAAATCTTAATTCTTGCTACTTGCTTTTTACTGGTTACAACTGTTACAATTGCACAGCGCTATGCAGTAATTGATTCTAAATATATTTTAGATAAAATGCCTGAGTATAAAGAAGCTCAAAAATTATTGGACCAGTTCAGCGAACAGTGGCAGCAGGAAGTGGACCAGAAACAGGCATTAATGGATAAAATGTATAAAGAATATGATGCTGAGCAGGTTATGCTTAGCGATGTACTGAAGAAGAAAAGAGAAGATGAATTATACAACAAAGAAAAGGAACTGCGTGACCTGCAAAAAAGACGTTTTGGTTTTGAGGGAGACCTGTTTAAAAAAAGACAGGAGCTTATAAAACCAATACAGGACAGGGTTTATAATGCCGTGCAAAAACTGGCTGTGGAAAAACAATATGACTTTATATTAGATAAAAGTGAAGGAATTACTGTTATCTTTGCCGACCCCAAACTGGATAAGAGTGCAGATATACTGAGGAACCTGGGTGTTAAATAAAATGTAATTGAGCAATGTTGTTGCAACTTATTGGTAAAAAAACAATCTTATTAAACAACTTAAATAAATAAACAGTAAAACAAACATGAAAAAACTATTATTAGGAGCTGTGATGGCGTTTGGACTTTTGAGTGCCTCAGCACAAACAACCAAGATCGGGTACATCAATACCGATGAATTAATGAGCGTAATGCCCGAAGCTGCAAAAATAAACACCGATTTAAACGAGTACCAGGTTTCTCTGCAACAGCAAGGCCAAACCTTGCAGATTGAAGCTGATAAAAAAAGAGATCAGTACTTTAAAGATTCTGTTACGCTGTCTGCAAGCATGAAAGAAATAAGAAGAGATGAGTTGGTGAAATTATATTCCCGTTTACAAAATTACGAACAGGAAGCACAGGAAAAAGCACAGCAATATGCTCAAGTTAAAATTGGCCCGCTTAAAACCAAAGCATTGGATGCTATTAAAGCAGTAGCAAAAGAAAAAGGTTACACTTATGTTTTGGATGAAGCTACCAGCACCTTGTTGGTTATGCCTCCGGGAGATGACCTGTTACCTGCTGTTAAAGCTAAGCTGGGTATTAAAGACCCTGCACCTACTCCGGCGGGTTCTAGGCCTGCAGGCAATTAATTTTAATTTCCTAAAATTTATAAAAGCCTCCCGTCCACGATAACTATCGGGATCGGAGGCTTTCTTATTTTTGACTTATGAAGCATCAACCCATTGGTATATTCGATAGCGGTTACGGCGGATTAACCGTATTGAAAGACATTGCCGATACACTACCACAATACGATTATATATACCTGGGCGATAATGCCCGGTCGCCCTATGGTACCCGTAGCTTTGAAACCGTTTATGAATATACACTACAGTGTGTAAAATGGCTTTTTAGCCAGGGATGTCCGTTGGTAATTTTAGCCTGTAATACAGCATCTGCAAAAGCACTTAGGTCTATACAACAAAACGACCTGTCAAAAATTGATTCCTCAAAAAGAGTTTTAGGGGTCATCAGGCCTACCACTGAGATCATTGGGCAATTCACCAAAACAGGTAAGGTGGGTATATTGGCAACCAGCGGAACAGTTATCTCCAATTCTTATCCAATTGAGATAGAAAAGTTTTATCCCGAAGTGAAGGTTTTCCAGGAAGCTTGCCCAATGTGGGTACCCCTTGTAGAGAATAATGAATACAATAGCCCTGGGGCAGATTATTTCATTCAGAAAAATATTGACAATCTTTTGAGTCAATCGGGCAATATAGATACCCTGTTATTAGCCTGTACCCATTATCCTTTATTAATGGATAAGATCAAAAAAGCTGTTCCTACCCATGTAACTGTTTTGTCCCAGGGTAAAATTGTGGCAGACAGCCTGGAGCAATATTTACAAAAACATACCCGTCTGGCTGAAAAATGCAGTAAGAACGGAGAAATCTCTTTTTTTACCACTGATTCTACCGAAGATTTTGACAACCACGCAGCAGTTTTTTACGGTAAGCCTGTAAAATCAACTCATTTGAGCCTTTGAGCAATAAAATATCTAAAATCTGCAATCTAAAATCGAAAAATTTCACCTACTTTTGCCGTCCTTTCACAAACAGCAGGGATGGTGCCCTGGTGAGTGTAACAAAATCAAAATCGGTAATTTATTTGTAAAAGGAAAAAACTTAAACAATGCCAGGTAAAAAAAGAACCTATCAACCGCACAAACGCCGCAGAAAATCTGTTCACGGGTTTCGTCAGCGTATGCAAACTGCCAATGGCCGCAAGGTATTAGCAAGCCGCAGAAAAAAGGGGCGTCACAGCCTGACTGTTTCCAGCGAACACGGTGATAAAAAATAAGATTGCCTGATCTCCGACATAGAGATCCGGTTAAAATAATTCAGTCCCCCGATTATCGGGGGACTTTTTTAATTTTGATGTATTGGAATCTAAACAACGATATACTTTTAAAAAAGAAGAGAAGCTTAAAAGCCGGAAAGCAATTGAACAATTGTTTAAGGAAGGACAGTCATTTTCAAATTTTCCTTTCAGGATATTGTGGAAGTATAATGAAAATGCCACTGGAAACTTACAAGCAGGGTTTGCAGTCAGCAGCAAACACTTTAAAAAGGCTGTAGACAGGAACCGCATCAAACGTTTAATAAGAGAAGCTTACCGGCTGCAAAAGCATGACCTGCAAGAGCAGTTACAGGATCAGAAAAAATATGTAGCCGTGTTTTTTATTTATACGGGCAATGAATTGCCGCAGTATGAATTCATTTTAGAAAAAACTGGTAGTGTGTTAAACAGGCTGATAAAAATCTTATTAGAAAATTAAAATGAAACCTTCAGACCTGACTTTCATAAAACGAACAAATACGCTTAAACTTTCAAGAGGACAACTATTTGCTCACTATGCAGTAGTTCTAATTCTTCTGATTTCTCCGTTGATGACGGCTTATTCTCTTTTTCAGATTTATATAACAAATACCTATTCCGGTGTCAGATCGGCACAGGAATTAATGATAACAGGTTTCCCTTGGATATTACCTGCACTACTATTGTACTTAATACAAAAACGGCGTCTAAAATTTAAGATTTATAATACTGTTGTTTCCCGGGAGTTATTTAAAAAGACCGTATTGCAAACAGCTGGGGAACTCAACTGGACTATTGAGAATCTTACAAACAATTATATGGTAGCCGTCAGCGGCTTAAGAGGTGGAAGCAGGGGTGAGTTAATTACGATTATCAGAAACGATAAGAAAATCTTAGTAAATAGTATTTGTGATCCAGACAATATTATGATTTCAGTGGCTTCATGGGGCAATAACAGAAAAAATGTTAGAAGTTTTATTGTTAACTTAGAAAACATGCTACGAGAAAACAACGGATATTATGAAAACACTTAAGCAGATACTCATCTTCCCTTTTATTGCTTTGATAAAACTTTACCAGTGGATCATCTCACCGATATTGGGTCCTAAATGCCGCTATACACCTACCTGTTCTCAATACGGTATTGAAGCTTTAAAAAAACATGGTCCTATTAAAGGGTTATGGCTTACTGTAAAAAGGATCAGCAGTTGCCATCCCTGGGGTGGGCATGGGTATGACCCTGTGCCATAAGCCCCCTCCGCCCCCTGAAGGGGGAACCGGGTCCCTGAGATATAACAGAGCCTACTGATTTCAATATGCTTGTTTTTTTATGATTTAATAAAAAAGCTGTAACCAAAATGATTACAGCTATGAATTTAAGTTAGTTCTCCCTTCCCTTCGACCTTGCTCAGGGCTGGCGGAGAGGGGTATTAAAATCTTTCTGCTACTTTATCCCAGTTAACCAAGTTCCAGAATGCTGCTAAATAATCTGCACGGCGGTTTTGATAATTCAGGTAATAAGCATGCTCCCACACATCACAACCTAAAACAGGCGTTCCCTTTACTTCTGCAACATCCATCAAAGGGTTATCCTGGTTAGGGGTTGATGAAACTTCCAACTTGCCATCTTTAACGATCAACCAGGCCCAGCCGCTTCCAAATCTTGTCATGCCTGCATTGGCAAATTTTTCTTTAAAAGAATCAAATGAACCGAAGGCTTCATTTATGGCATCAGCAAGTTTACCGGTTGGAGTACCGCCTGCATTGGGTGCTAAACTATCCCAAAAAAAACTGTGATTCCAATGACCGCCGCCATTGTTACGTACTGCAGGGCTGATAGTGCCTGCTGCTGTAACCAATTCTTCAATGCTTTTATTTTCATTATCCGTTCCGGCAATGGCTTTGTTGAGGTTATCTACATAGGCCTGGTGATGTTTGCCGTGGTGTATTTCCATTGTTTTTGTGTCGATATGTGGCTCTAATGCATTGTGTGCATATGGTAAAGCCGGTAGTGTAAATGCCATAATGTGTAAGTTTTATTTTTTAAGAAATCGTTGTGAAAAATTGACTACAAATTTACGTTATCTATTTCCTTAGTTGGTTTAAAATGAAAAAAATCATATTTATTTTTTTTACGTTTTCGGGAATTTATAATGGCATTGCCCAAAATCCGGCTCTAGCTGTTGATACTGGTACTGTGGGTAAAAAGTTAAAGACAAATTCCCGGCCAGATATGGCTGGTACAGGCATAGTAAAAGAAAAGCCAGTTGTGCAATTGTTCCCCAATCCTGCAAAAAATAAAGTTGAGCTGGAGATCAAAGGTTTTGATCCGGGATATATGCAGATCATACTTTTAAGTAATAATGGTAAAGCCGTGAAAGAAGAGAAGCGGCTTATCTTCAGCGGTGATGAAACTATTGTCTTGATGTTCTCACAAGACCCGGGCCTGTATTATTTACTACTTAAGCAGGGTAAAAAAAGCATCCGCACAAAACTGGTCATCCAATGATCACCTGCGGGCTTTAAAAAAATCTTTCATCAGCCTGGTGCATTCATCTTTTAATATCCCCGACCTCAATATTGTTTTTGGATGAAAAGGGGCCCCCTCCCAACCTCCCCCGAAGGGGGAGGAGTTGCAGCAAATTTTTTTAAAACCATTCTTTTCATCATCAGCACCATATACAATGCAGCCGATCTTACTCCAGTATAAAGCGCCGCTGCACATGAGGCAGGGTTCCACAGTTACATATAAAGTTGCATCGGGTAAATATTTGCTGCTTAAAAAATTAAAGGCCGTGGTAATGGCCATGATCTCTGCATGGGCAGTACTGTCATGCAGCATTTCAACCTGGTTATGTGCACGGGCAATGATCCTGTTATTCATGACAATAATAGCGCCTACAGGCACTTCGGCCGCATCATAAGCTTTTTGAGCTTCTATAAGCGCCTGCTGCATATATTGTTCATCAGTCATACTCATCAATTTATTACCTTTCAGCAAATTTAGCGTAATGGATAGCTTAATACAAATGCGGAACTATTTTAACAGTGGCATTACCAAACCATATGCATTCAGGATAGCTCAATTAAAAAAATTAAGAGATGCTGTAAAAAAATATGAAGCACAGATCCACGAAGCTTTATATACCGATCTCAAAAAAAGCCCCGAGGAGTGCTGGGTTACTGAAACCGGTTTTTTATTATCAGAGATCAGTAATACTATAAAACATTTAAAGAACTGGATGCAACCCGAGATGGTGCCCACCAACCTGCTCAACCTGCCCTCAAAAAGTTTTGTGCTGCAGGACCCATTAGGCGTTGTGCTCATCATCAGTCCATGGAACTATCCTTTTCAATTATTACTTACACCATTGGTTGGTGCCATTGCAGCAGGTAATTGCGTAATGCTGAAGGCATCTGAATTTGCGCCTGTAACTGCTGCAATCATGAAAAAGATGATCGAAGAGAATTTTGATAAAAATTATATTCAG
>JBBSJI010000005.1:0-71144 GCA_038257425.1 Chitinophagales bacterium | reverse complement strand
TGTATTAATAACACGGCCGCTCATTCCCTCTCCTACTTTAATAGAAGCGATCTGGCCGGTACGTTTAACTTTATCACCCTCTTTAATTTCACTGCTGTCGCCCATCAATACCACACCCACATTATCTTCTTCCAGGTTAAGTGCAATTGCTTTTACACCATTGTCAAATTCTACCAGTTCACCGGAACGGACATTGTTCAATCCGTAAACACGGGCAATACCATCACCCACCTGTAAAACTGTTCCTACTTCTTCCAAACTTGCGCCTGCATTAAAATTACTTAGCTGCTGGCGGAGGATTGCGGAGATCTCGTCTGGTTTAATTTCTACCATAATTATAATTTGATATTTTTTGTAAAAAGGCCTGTTTTTTTCAGGCTGCAAAGGTAGGGGAAGAGGGGCGGAATGGCAAAAAAACGGGAAGTAAACTGAAAAAAAATGCAGGACGAGTATTTTGCAAAAAAAATCCTTTTAAAGTCTGGCTCTAAAAGGATTTTAATATCCGAGGGTATTATTAGGGTATCTATAAATTATTGATTGGGCCTTCCTCTTGGGCGTTGGTTAGGCCTTTGGTGATTATTACCCTGCTTTTGCATCCTGTCCAATAGCTTTCTCTTAAACTCACCGTCCATTCTGAAAAAGCGTTCGCAACGGTTAAACCCGATTATCTTGTTGAAATTATCCTGGTATCTTTTTTTGATATCCAGGCGGGCCTGTTGTTTAGAAAGCTCGGCTAAATTCTTATCTACAGATTTAAGTTCATTTTCAAATTGAGTGTGTACGGGCCAGAATTTTTGGGCTTCATCCGGTGTTAAAGCCAGTTGCTGGGTAACATAAGCCACATACAGTGATCTTATTTTTTCCTGCTTGGTAAGGTCATCACCTTCCTGGGCAAAAGCCATAGAAAAGCTGCTTAACAAAACCGATAATATGAGTACAATTTTTTTCATGATAGGTTTAATTTTTTAATTCATCTACGTTAATACTGTTCAGGTATTTATCCAAAGTCTGGTCGTCCAGTAAATAATCTTCCTGCGAAGGCAGTTCATTTTCATCAGTACTGTTGGCAACAATGGCTGCCTTTACATCAGTGCCTGATTCTTCTAAAAATTTTACAATATCTGCGTCAGAGATACTTGCCAACTCCTGGTCAACATTCTGTACCTGTAAACCGGCGGTAACATAATCAGGTAGATCTGTTTGTTTACTTGTACCGGTAAATTTAAAAACTCCTAATGCCATTACTCCTGTAAAAACAGCTGCTACAGCATATTTTAAGAATGTACTGCTGCGCCTTGGCATCTTCACAACCTTTGCTGCAGGGGTTAATTTATCCATGATGTCAGCACTCAAATTTTCAAAATAACCTTGAGGCACTTCAAAAACATTTTCATTCTGAATACTGTATAACATGGGCGATAAAGATCTTATTTCAGTTGCCGCATCTTCTGTTTCCAGGGCTTTTATCTTATTTAGAATTGTACCTGCCAGTGAATCAAAATATCCCTCGGGCACTGTTGCTGGAGAGTTTGTAACTGCATTTTTATTTAAGCCGTTCTCATTTTCAATCCCCATCAAAATATCAGCGGTCAAATGATCAAAGTATCCCGCCGGAACAGTAAACACATTTACTTTTTCTATAGCAGCCAATGCAGGACTCAATTCCTTTAATTCATTCAATATGTCGGTTGTGTGTTCCATCTACATTATTCAGACTCTGTTTCAGGTCGATAGTTTAACTGTTCAATATAAAATCTTCTATTTTTTTTACTGCATGATGATAGCTTGCTTTTAAAGCCCCTTCACTGGTTTCCAGTACCTTACTCATTTTTTCGTATGGCATTTCATCGTAATACCGGAGGTTAAAAACAACACGTTGTTTTTCAGGCAATCGCTGAATGGCGGCTTGTAATTTCCACTCCAATTTATTAGCATCAAAGTGTTTATCGGCCTGCAGCTTATTGCTTAAGCCAGTCTCTACATCACTAAAGGCAACAGTGGACCTTTTTTTCTGCTGTTCCAGGAAGGTTAAACACTCGTTTGTTGCAATACGGTAAAGCCAAGTATATAACTGGCTGTCTTCCCTGAAATTTTCCAGCGCCTTCCATACTTTAATGAACATATTCTGTAATACATCATTGGCATCATCATGCGATACCACCATGCGGCGGATATGCCAGTACAATTTTTCCTGGTATTTTTTTAAAATAAGTGTGAAACTGCGCTCTTTGGATGCAGGATCCCTGAACTGTATTAACAGCTCTTTATCGTCTATCTTTTCAGTCATAATTGGTTGAGCATAAAAAATAATACCGATGTAAAATAACAAATATTCCAAACTCTTTTATATCGGTATAATTACATCTAATCCCGATAGCTATCGGGAAAGATGGCATTAAAAAACCAATCGTAAGATTGGCTTTTTATTTAAAAGTTTAATATCATCATTTGCGTGCCATCACTTTTTGGGCTGCAGCTACTATGTTATCCGTGTCAAGGCCATATTTTTTTAACAGATCTGTTGGTTTTCCACTTTCACCAAAAGTGTCATTGGTACCAACGTATTCAATGGGTATGGGAAAATTTCTTACTGCTGTTTGAGCAATACTATCTCCAAGCCCCCCAATGATATTATGTTCTTCGGCTGTTACTGCACATTTTGTTTTTTTAATGGAGGCAACAATGGCATCCACATCCAGCGGTTTAATGGTATGTATATTTATTACTTCTACACTAATGCCTTTTTCCTCCAGTATTTTACCGGCTTCTACTGCTTTCCAAACCAGGTGACCGCAGGCAAATATGGATACGTCAGTTCCTTTCGATAACTGCTGTGCTTTACCAATTACAAAATCGGCTTCGTTGGTAAAAATGGGCCATACCGGGCGACCAAAGCGCAGGTAAACCGGTCCCTGGTAATCAGCAATGGCCATGGTTGCCGCTTTTGTTTGGTTATAATCTGCCGGCACGATCACTGTCATACCTGGTAACATTTTCATTAAACCAATATCTTCCAGTATCTGGTGTGTGGCACCATCTTCGCCTAAAGTGAGCCCGGCATGTGATGCACATATCTTAACATTTTTGCCGCTATAGGCAATGCTTTGACGAATCTGGTCATAAACTCTTCCTGTAGAAAAATTAGCGAATGTAGTGGTGAAGGGGATCTTACCGCCAATGGTTAACCCGGCTGCAATACCCATCATGTTAGCCTCGGCTATACCCACCTGGATAAACCTTTCGGGAAATTCTTTTATAAAACCATTTAATTTTAATGAGCCTGCAAGATCGGCTGTAAGTGCTACTATATTGGGGTTGTTACGGGCTGCTTCTAAAATACCATCGCCAAAACCGCTACGGGTGTCTTTATTGCCTGAAACCTGAATTTCTTTGAGCATAAAATTAGAATGTTTTAAAACTGCTATCTGCAAGTTGGCGCAAAGTAAAAGAAAGATTTGCAGGGTGGCAAATGAGAATGAAAAAGTTGCCCACAAAGTTTCAGGAAATATACAGGTAGCATTTTTTTAATTCAATCCTGCATTGGATGAATTGAATATTTTTTCATCTTCTTTTAATTTCAGCTCCCATTTCCAGGCCGTACTCATCATTTGTTCCAAAGTATATTGAGGATTCCAGCCTAAAAGGTTTTTAGCTTTATCGTTGTTGGCATAAATGGCAACTACATCGCCGGGACGACGTAGCCCCATCTCGTAATTGAGTTTTACCCCGCTTGTTTTTTCAAACTCATTAATGATCTCCAATACAGTTAGCCCATTACCGGTACCCAGGTTAAAAATATCGCAATTGCTTTCATTTTTTTTATCAAGCAGGTAATTAAGAGCCAGGGTATGAGCATGGGCTATATCACAAACATGAATATAATCTCTTACACAACTTCCGTCCCTGGTTTCATAATCTGTTCCCCAAACCTTCATTAGTGGTATCTTACCAATGGCGGTTTGTGTTATTGCCGGAACCAGGTTTTCGGGTTTTCCTAAAGGCAGCTCGCCCATTAAAGCAGAAGGGTGAGCCCCAACAGGATTAAAATACCGAAGTAAAATGGCGTTATTATTATTGGAGTTTACAGCATCCGTAACGATCTGTTCACCCATTTGCTTGGTAGCGCCATAAGCTGATTCAGCAGCTTTCATGGGCGTTTCTTCAGTTACAGGAATTTTATCAGGATTACCATACACGGTGCAGGATGAAGAGAAAACAAAATTTGGGATGGCAAATTCATCGGCACATTTTAGAATGTTGATCAGTGAGTTTAAATTGTTCTCGAAATAAAGGAGTGGCTTTTTTACCGATTCGCCAACGGACTTGTATGCTGCAAAATGAATGATGCCTACGATATCGGGGTTTTCCTGGAAGATAGCGACTGTATCATCATAAATACAAAGGTTAACCTTGTAATTCTTAACGATCTTACCAGTGATCTTTTCTACGGCATCTAAGATATTGTCATTGCTGCGGGAGTTATTATCTGCCGAGATAACATCAAAACCGTTTTCAATCAGATCAACCAGGGTATGTGCTCCAATGTACCCGCAGCCACCTGTAACAAGAATTTTGTTCATATGCAAAGAAAACAAAAAATCACTCATGGTTGTGAGTGATTTTTTTAAAAGAGTTTAAACGATGATCTAGAAAAACCGGCTGATGATAATATAAAACAGTCCTGCCAGTAAACCGCTTATTGGAATAGTAAGTATCCATGCCCATAAAAGATTTACAGTTACACCCCATCTTACGGCAGATAAACGCTTAGTAGCTCCTACACCAATGATAGAGCCGGTAATGGTATGCGTGGTACTAACTGGGATCTTTAAAGCCTCGGTTACAAATAAGGTAATGGCGCCTGCTGTTTCCGCTGCCACACCTTCAAACGGTGTAACTTTTGTAATACGGGTACCCATTGTCTTTACAATCTTCCAGCCACCACTCATGGTACCCAATGCAATGGCAGAATAACATGCTAAAGGAATCCACCATTCCATATGGTTCAGGCTGTATACAGTAGGGTCATAAGCGATCATGGCAGCCATAATGATACCCATTACTTTTTGGGCATCGTTACCACCATGGCCAATACTAAATGCAGCAGAAGAAACCAACTGCAATCTTTTGAACCAGGTATTGGCACGGTTTGCATTGAGTGTATTTAAGAACAACGTGAATGTTGCCATGATCACCAAAATAGAACAAAGCAGTATCCATTTAAAGTTCTTACTATGAAAGAGTACTTTAAAAATATAGGTATCGTAATGAGATTTTAATTTAGCTGCATTGAATTCCATATTATAGTAAAGGAATATGGCCACAGCTGCAAAAATACTGAAGGCAATTATTTTTGGTATCCAGCCTTTTTTAAAGGAATGAATGAACCATAGTGAAATAATGAAAGCGATGATCATACCTATGACTGGCGCCAGGAAAATAAATAAAACTGTCTTCATCACCGGGTCAGGGTTTACCGTACTGAAACCGCCGTATGCTATAGCTGCGCCGGAAAATGCCCCGATCAATGCATGCGATGATGAAGAAGGTATACCAAACCACCAGGTAAGCAGGTTCCAGAAAATAGCGGCCAGTAAACCCGAAAAAATTACGATCAGCATAGCAGTTCCATTTACCTCTTCCGTTTTTACAGTCTTGGCAATGGTGTTGGCCACACCGTGATCTTTAAAGATAAAAAAGGCAACAAAATTGAACATAGCCGCCCAAAGTACCGCCTGTGTTGGTGTTAAAACTTTTGTAGATACTACAGTAGCAATTGAATTGGCAGCATCATGAAAACCGTTGATATAATCGAAAATGAGGGCTAAGGCAATAATTATTATCAGGAAAGTCATACTAAGCTAATTTGTTGATTTGATAGTTTGTTGATTTGATAATGAAAGCTCCTTAATCATCAAATTATCAAATCGATTAATTGTCAAATAGATTATGCATATTTTACAATAATACTTTCTATCACGTTTGCTGCATCCTCACATTTATCGGTTACAATCTCCATTACCTGGTAGATCTCTCTTTTTTTAATCACTTCCTTCGCATCGGGTTCTGTAGCAAAAAGTCTTTCAATACTCATATCAAAAATATCATCAGCCTGGTTCTCTATGCTATTTATGCCCACCAATGCATCGGTTATCAAGCGCATATTTTTCATATTACGCAGTTCCTTTACAGCAATTTCTACCTGCCTGCATCCTTGTGAAATCAGCTCGGCCATTTTAGTAAATCCAATATCGTTCGGATTAACCCTGTAAAAGTTTATTTTTTTGGCAGAGGCATAAATGTAATCAGCAATATCATCAAGAGAACTGGCCAGGTAGTGTATATCCTCTCTGTCAAAAGGGGTAATGAAGTTCTTACCTAATTCGGTAAAAATGGTATGGGTTAAATCATCGTTGGTATGCTCCATGTCTTCAATTTCCTGAATGATCTGTCCACGTTTATCAAAATCGGGTTCGTTAACCACTTCTTTCAGCTTATCGCCCATCTTAACCAAAACTTCCGATACGTTCTCAAAAAGTTGGTAAAATATTTTATCCTTTGGCAGGAAGATCTTAAGCATCGTATTTATTCCCATAACTATATGTTTTTGCAAAAATAGAAATATTGACAGGCAGGATATCAAACAAAAAAATGGTAATAATTACATAACATTGAGGTAACAGTAATTTGTTATTACATTGCAACATATTTTACTCCATGTTTAAAAAGGCCCTGATATCAATATCCCTGATTGTATGGTCAATTTCTGTGCCAGCACAATTCTTAATGGATATGGTGGATACAACCAAGGAAACCGGCAGAGGCCTGCTGGCTGTTTACAAAAAATTCGATCATTTACGTATTGGCGGGTATATTCAACCCCAGTTCCAGGTAGCAGGGTCAAAAGGGGCCAAGTCATTTGAGGGCGGAGACTTTGCTACCCAGGTAAGCAACCGATTTATGTTGCGCCGAAGCCGGGTACGTATAGATTATGTTCATTTTGGTAAAGAAAATCAGCCGGGCGTACAGATCGTTTTTCAATTTGATGCCAACGAACGGGCATTTACCGTAAGAGATGTATGGGGCCGCATATTTGAGAATAAGTATAAGTTATTCTCTTTTACTACCGGCATTTTTGCAAGGCCTTTTGGCTACGAGGTGAACCTGAGCAGCAGCGACAGGGAGAGCCCGGAACGGGGCAGAATGAGCCAGCTACACATGAAAAGCGAAAGGGACCTTGGCGCCATGATCAGCTTTGAAGTGAGAAAAAACGAACATCCCTTAAAAAAATTAAAGATAGATATAGGTGTGTTCAACGGCCAGGGGATTAATGCTGCTGGTGATTTTGATAATTCAAAAGATATTATAGGCAGGATTTCTTTAAAGCCTGTTACCATTCAAAAAATCCAGTTATCTGCAGGGGCATCTGTTTTAAGCGGGGGATTACACAATAACACAAAATATATTTACAAAACGGCTTTTGATGCAGGTATAAAAAAAGTAATTGTTGATTCTACCGCTACCAACGTCGGAAGCATTTCTCCCCGTAAATATTTTGGCGCAGATGTACAACTGAAGTTTGATAATGGTAAAAAAAGGTTCACTGAATTCAGGGCAGAAATAATAACGGGCACTCAAACAGGAACCGCGGCCAATGCAGAAACCCCCGTGGCTTTACTAACCGGTACAGATGGTTTTCATCAGCGTAAATTCAATGGTGCCTATTTTTATTTTTTACAACATCTTTTTACAGCTCATCACCAGTTGGTAATAAAATATGATTGGTACGATCCCAATACCAGAGTAAAAGGAACAGAGATAGGCACCCCCGGTTCAAACTTTACAGCAGTAAACATTAAGTATGCTACACTCGGGTTTGGGTATATCAATTACCTTACTGAAAACGTAAAGCTCGTATTGTATTATGCAAACGTGCACAACGAAAAAACCCAATTAACAGGTTATACCACCAACCTAAAGGACGACGTATTTACCTGCAGGCTGCAGTTCAGGTTTTAATCCATCCCTTAACATTCACATAATATACAGGTAACCTTACCGTAACATTCGCTTCATGTTGCGGTAACATGCATGTTGTCTTTTTGCAGTAAATAAAAACAGCATGAAATCCTTACTACTTATTGCTTCTTTTTTTATCACTATAGCCTCATTTGCACAAACCGGAAAAGTTGACGGAAAAGTAACCGATGAAAAGACCGGTAATCCACTTGCGGGCGTTTCGGTAATTATTAAAGAAACAGGGAAAGGCATTGCTACAGACCTGAATGGAGGTTTTGTTTTAAACATTGAAAAAGGAAAGAAATATACTTTAATAATATCTTCGGCCAACTATGAGGGTAAAGAGGTAACTGATGTTGAAGCAGGTACCGATGGCATAGCTCATATTGATGTAACGCTGAATTTAAAAACAAAAACCGGCGAAGAGGTTATTGTACGATCCAGCACTGCCAAAAAGGAAAGTGTAAATGCTTTAATAAATTTTCAAAAAAATACTAATACCGTAGCTTCCGTTATTTCTGCAGAAGCCATAAGGAGAAGCCCGGATAAAAATACAGGAGAAGTTTTAAAACGTACACCGGGCGCAAGTATACAGGAAGGCAAATTTATTGTGATCAGGGGCCTTGCAGACAGATACAACCAGGCAATGATCAATGGCATATTACTTACCAGTACCGAGCCTGACCGGAAAACATTTTCCTTTGACCTGATACCGGCTGCCATGATCGATAATATCATTATCAATAAAGCATTTGTGCCGGAGTATCCGGGAGAATGGGCGGGAGGCCTGATACAGGTAAATACCAAAGACATACCCACAAAAAATTTCTTTACCATCCAGTTAGGAACCGGTTTTAATACGCAAACCATTGGTAAAAAATTTCACAAAGATGGCCAGGGCGGTAAAACAGATTGGCTGGGCATTGATGATGGCACCCGTAACCTGCCTGCAGATTATACCCGCAAGGCTGAATTTGATATTTTATCACCTGCCGAAAAAACAGCTATCGGTAAACAGATGCGTAACAGCTGGATCTCCAAAGAAATTTCAGCGCCTTTAAACCTTTCTTTCCAGGCAAACGGCGGTTTTACAACCAAAGTATTTGGTAAGAATTTGGGTGGCATTTTCGGAATTACTTACAACAGAAGCAACAGGTATCTTAAGCTGCTTAATAAAGCGAATGCGATTGATGATATCACTAATGTAGTGAGCGTAATATCTGAATATAATGATGACAAATACCAGCAGGATGTTTCAGTTGGCGCTTTAGGAAGTGTGAGCCTGCAACTAAATCCCCGCAATAAAGTTTCTGTAAAAGCAATTGTAAATGTAAATTCCCCCAATTCTGTAACACAACGTAACGGGAAAGATTATTCAAGAACAGAACAGCTTAAAGGAACAGAATTTACCTTTAAAGAAAATACATTTTTTACTGTGCAAACTACCGGTGAACACAGTATCCTTAAACCATTGAAATTGAAATGGTATGGTGCTTTCAATATTCTTGATGGCTATATACCTGATCAGCGCCGCATCCTGTATTCAAAAACAAGCAATACCCAGGATCCTTATACTTTGCTTCTTTCCAATACACTTTCTCAACAGAGCGGCAGCCGTATCTATCAAACTTTAAGTGATTATATCTATACAGCAGGCGGGGATCTTGCCTATAATTTTAAATGGCTCAACCAGCCGCAGGTAATTAAAGGCGGTTATATGCTGCAGATAAAAGACCGTATGTATGATGCAAAACTTTTTGCTAATTATTTACCAAAAGATAACCCGGCTTTGAGGGCATTGCCTGCAAATCAGGTCTTTGCTCCGGAGAATTTTGGAAATGGTACTGATGCAAAATTTGCTTTTGATGCCATTAAAGGAAACACTTTCCGTTATATGGCCAACACCATATTAAATGCCGGGTATTTACAACTGGAGAACCAGTTCACTGATAAATTAAGGATCGTATGGGGCTTAAGGGTTGAGGACTATGACCAGTTGGTAGGCAGTGTTAAAAAATGGGATCCAAGACATACCTATTCCAAAGTAACCGATTTTCTTCCTGGTGTAAATGCAACTTACAAGCTTAATAATAAAACAAACATACGTTTATCAGGTTCGCAAACTGTTATACGTCCCGAACTTCGTGAACTATCATCATTAAATCTTTACGACTTTGAATTGAATGCATCTGTACAGGGTAACCCACAGTTAAAAAGAACCAAGATATCAAACTTTGATCTTCGCTATGAAATATATCCACGTGCGGGCGAGGTAATAAATGCCGGAATCTTCTATAAGAATTTTACAAATCCAATTGAACAGATATTTAATGGTTTGGGTGGCGGTGCCAGTACTTTGAACTACGCAAATGCCAAAGAAGCTTATTCTTATGGAATAGAAGTGGAGATGCGTAAGAAACTGGATGTGGGAACTGCTTTAAAGAATTTTACTTTTCAGGCAAATGCTGCTTTCATACGCAGCCGTGTAAAGGATGATGCTTTACAAGTTGACAGGTCATTGCAAGGTCAGTCTCCTTACATATTGAATCTGGGATTATTGTATGACCTGGAGAAATATGGTTTTAATGCAACATTATTATTTAACCAGATTGGCCAAAGAATTTACCTGGTAGGAGATATAGTTGGTGGTGCACCGGATATTTATGAAGCACCAAGGCCTGTTTTTGACCTGCAGCTTGCAAAGAAATTATTAAAGAAAAAAGGAGAAGTGAGGTTGAACATTGCAGACATGCTTAACCAGACACAATACTTCTACCAGAATGCAGGTGGCAAAACAAGTTTCCAGAAAAATAAAGATACGTACCGTTTTACCAGGAAGTATGGAACAACATTCAGCTTAACATTTAATTACTCATTATAACATTACAAATTTTAAAAACAAAAAATAAAGAAATGAAAAATTACATTTTATATGCTGTAGCCCTGGTGGGTTTAAGTATTACCGCCTGTAGAAAAATTGAAACAGACGGAGAGATACAGGTAGTTGTTGTAAATGGCGGCGGCGGGGGATCTACAACCGGCCAAACCATTACCTTACAGGGCCGCATCAATGCCGATACCGTTTTACGTAAGGCAAATAGCTATATTCTTAAAGGCCTGGTGTATGTAGTAGGTAATCATACCATGACCATTGAAGCCGGTACGGTTATCAAAGGATCTTTCAGTGGCTCAGATGTTGCGGCATTGGTTATTACCCGTGGTTCAAAAATAATAGCTCCAGGCACAGCAACTGAGCCTATTGTCTTCACCTCATTATCACCTAACCCACAATCGGGTGATTGGGGTGGTTTGGTTATCTGCGGTAAAGCAGGGTACAATTTAAGTTTTAACGGTACTGCCGGTCTTTACCAGGTAGAGGGTGGAATTGATAATGCAAACGGAGACGGACTTGCAGGCTCTGGTGATGCGGTGGTTCCAACACCGGTACCTACAGATAATTCAGGTGTACTGCAATATGTGCGTATTGAATATGCAGGTTATGCTTTTCAGCCCGATAAAGAGATCAACAGTCTTACAATGGCTGCTGTAGGTAGTGGTACTACCATTGATCATATCCAGGTAACCTATGCAAAGGACGATGCGTATGAGTGGTTTGGTGGCAGCGTAAATTGTAAATACCTGATTGCTTATAAAACACAGGATGATGATTTTGATACAGATAATGGCTACAATGGAAAAGTGCAGTTTGGTTTAATAATACGTGACTCCGTGATCGCTGATATCTCTACCTCTGAAGCATTTGAAAGCGATAACAATGCAACAGGCAGCACTGCTGGTCCAAAAACAGCAGCTGTCTTCAGTAACATTACTGCAATAGGCCCACGTGCTACCTTAAGTAATTTTGGAAATTCTTTATTCCGTGCAGGTGCACAGATAAGAAGAAACTCAGGTATCTCTCTTTTTAATTCCATCATCATGGGATGGCCACAGGGCATATTGATAGATGCAACCACAGGTACTTCAACAGCGTTGAGTATTGAAGACAGTACTTTGCGTTTAAGGAACGTAACATTGGCAGGTAATAATGTGAACATGAAATTTTCAGGTACAGCCGGGGCTACTATCAATTCAGATGCAACTTTAACAAGTTGGTTTACCTCTCCCTTTTATAACAATGACATCCTTACCAATGCTTCCGATGCCAAACTGATACAGCCATTTAATTATTCGGCACCTGACCCAACGCCGTTTGGAGGTTCCGGTGGTAACCAGAAAATATTAACCGGTGGCGGATTTACAGATGCAAAGTTCAGTGGTGATACTTTCTTCGACCAATCTGTTACGTTCCGTGGAGGTATAGCTCCTGCAGGGCCTTTGGCAAGTTGGTGGAAAGGGTGGACAAAATTTTAATTAAAAATCTTCTTAATAAAAAAGCATCCATTAACCCGGATGCTTTTTTAATTTGCACTAAAAATTACCATGATGAGATTAATTTTATTAATGCCTGTTTTAATCTTCCTGTTCAGTTGCAAACAAAATGAAAATGTTAAGAACCTAGATAAGGCCTGGCTTGATTACATCATTAGAAAAAGCGACAGCAGTTATGTAAAACCTTATTTCAGAACAGATTTTGTAAAAGCCTGTTATTATGTAAATAAAAAAGACAGCACACTTACACAATTGATGAAGGATTCTGCAGACCGTGTGCGGCAGATCATCATCATGAAAAATGATGTGCGCCTTTTTTATGCCCAATACTTCAGCAACGGAAACCTGCAGGCCCAACTGCCGCTGGATGAATTTGGCCAATACCACGGTACCGGTATTTTTTATTATGAAAATGGAGAACCCCAAAGCACCGGCAATTATAACCATGGTTTTAAGACTGGGGAATGGAAAGTGTATGATGAAAAAGGAAAGCTGACAGCTACAGATAAGTTTGATGAGCATGGCCAGTTGATACAGCAGGCCCATCCTTAAAAGTATAACTATTACTTAATCTTTTTTTTAAACGCTCATAATACAGGGTAGGTAATTTACAGTCTTAACATCAGCCTTAAAAAGATATAAATATTCCTTAGCAATTAGCAAATCCTGAGCGTAGCCGAAGGACTCATGCTTTTCCCACCCGGTAGTCTTATCAGGGTGGCTTTTATTTTTAAGCTAATCTTTCCTGCTCTGTAAGGTAAAGCCGAATGTGCTGCCAACATCAATTTTGCTTCGTACGTGTATAGACTGCTGATGTGCTTCAATAATATGCTTACAAATAGCCAGGCCTAAGCCGCTGCCACCTACTTTGCGGCTGCGGGCCAGATCGGTGCGGTAAAAACGTTCAAAAATGCGTAACAGGTGTTCCTCTGCAATGCCCGTTCCGTCGTCGCTTATTTCTATTAAGATCCTGGCACCATCAACTTTGTAAAAACTAGCTTCAATGGTACCCATTTGTTTGCCATACTTAATGGCATTATCCACCAGGTTTGTAAAAACCTGTCTTATTTTTTCTTTATCTGCAAAAACAGCCAGAGGTAATTCACACCCTTTTTTTATAATGCATTTTATCTGCTTTTCATCTGCTTTAAAAGATAATGTTTCATACACTTCCTTTATCAGGTCCTGTATAATAAAACTATCCAATGTTAAAAGCTGTTCACCACTTTCCAGTTTTGAAATGGCATCAAGGTCATCAACCAGGTTAACCAAACGGTCAATATTACGGGAGGTACTTTGTAGAAATTTTGTATTCACTTCAGGTTTATCCAAAGCGCCGTTTAGCAAAGTATCTACATAACCCTGTATGGCAAAAATGGGTGTCTTCAATTCATGACTAAGGTTTTGCAGAAACTCTTTGCGGAAGGCTTCATTCTGCTGCAGCAGTTCAATCTCTTCCTTGCGTTGCTCTGCCCAGGTTTCCACATCTTTGCTTACTTCATCAATACTTTTTTGTGGCAGGATACTTTTATAATAAAACTCTTCTCTTTTATTAGCCTTGGTTTGGTAAATGAATTTATAAATGAGTTTTATCTTTCGATAGATGAATGTTTGGAGTGAATAAAGAATTAATCCATAAGAACCGAGAAATATTATACCAAAAGATAATAATGCTATCCACCACACCGGCTTAAGGGCAAAAATGCCTATGGCTATAGGAATTGCCAGTCCAAGCGCTGTTATTGCTGATAATTGCTGCGGTGAATAATTTTTTGAAGTGGGCATTTTTAGAAAGCTGTTAGCTATCAGCTTTTAGCTTTTAGCATTGCAACTAATTGCAAGTTAATATTTATTGCCCTTCAAACAGCTAATCGCTAAGAGCTAAAGGCTTTTTTACAGATCGAATTTATAGCCAACCCCTTTTACTGTAGTAATACAATTAAGGTTTAATTTTTGGCGCACTTTGCGGATGTGCACATCAATGGTTCGGTCGCCAACAATAACTTCGGTGCCCCAAACCTGGTTTAATATCTCATTGCGTAGAAAAACTTTCCCTGGTTTGCCGGCTAATAAAGCAAGTAACTCAAATTCTTTGCGGGCAAGAATGATATCCTTATCGCGGTAATTAACAATATACTTTTCCCTGTCAATTTTCAGATCGCCAATTTGTAAAATACCGGTTTCCTCTTTATTCAATCTTCTGAAGAGGGCATTCACTTTACTTACCAATACCTTTGGGCTTACTGGCTTGGTAATAAAATCATCAGCTCCTGTTTCCAGGCCTTTAACTTCTGTTCCTTCATCGCTTAATGCAGTTAAAAAAATGATCAGGGTATCATTAAATGCAGGTTGCAAACGCAGGATATTGCAAACTTCAATTCCGTTTTTGCCGGGCATCATGATATCTAAAATGATCAGATCGGGATTAAAACGCTTAGCCTGGTCAATTGCTTCATTACCGTTCTTAGCAGTTGCTACTTCGTATCCTTCACTTTGTAAATTGTATTGTATGATCTCCAGGATATCCGGTTCATCATCAGCAATTAATATTTTTTTAACAGTATTTGTTACACTCATACAGCACAAAAATAGGCTTTACCTTTAATCAGGAACGCAGTTTGCAAAGAGAGTTGTATTATTAAATTGTTAACTGAATAATTGTGCATTAACAATAAATTTTATCTTTAATACGATACATATGCATGCACAATTGTAATTTTGATTGAAGCCGGGAATTGAATTATGAAAAAGTACCTGATATTCTATTTACTACTGATTGCTTTTACACCTGCGTTTGCTGTAGAAGATTCTGTAATTGTGCCTATCTACAGGCAACTCTTCCATGATAAAATAAATGATGAGCAGCTACAGCTTGATAAACTTGATGGTAAGCTTGATGGGCAGATCAGGGTTACTAATAAATCTGAAATTAACCTGGTAATTACTGATATAATGACCAGGAACATAAATGCCCTGCAGATCTATGTTGAGAAGGAAACAAAAATAAAATCGAATAATGAAAAGATCAGGTACCTCGGCTATATCGAAAATCTTTTAAAGGCTTTCAGAAACGGCTGGCGGTCAAAGGAATTTAATCCCGTGTACACTCCCATACTTGTTACTAGTTTTGAGAAGATATTAAAAGGCGATGTAGATAATGAAAGTATGGCAGCCGAAATTGATAAAACTCCATACCCGGTTGGTGAAATTCTTGCAAAGATCTTTAAAGAAAATAATGGATATGCCTCCAGCAGGAAATCTTTATATATAAAATTTGCGGCACTTAATCCCGAAAAGATCCTTCAAACTATAGAGCCTTATGCAGATGAACCTTTTGCAGATGGCATGGTGGTAAAAAGTTCTGCATTAAATCCAACAGCAGTTTATAATATTGCACAGGCACCAAATTCTAAATTAGGAATACTGGTACACCGAAATTCTGACCCATTGGTTAAATCAATTGTAGAGCTTAGTAAAACACCTAATGCACTTTTGTATTTTCCCTTTTTAGATGATATAATCAAAGGGAAAAAAACAGTTGAAAGCATAAAAAAATATGTGGGCGAAGATGGAAAAGGTTATGATAGCGTTGGCTACTTCAAACTTTTGGTGCAGACAGAAATTGCCTATTTTAAACGCATGACCTCGCCTGCAAAAGATACACCCCTAGCCATGTTTGGTGCCAATGGTTTACGTGAGGTATTGCAGGCAAAGGCCATTCAGCATTTTGTAACACCCATAAATGCATTGCATGATCTGAGTAATGTAAATACCCGCATGCGTGCCATTGATTCCTTATCGGCAGTTGACCTGTATTTTATGATGGTAATGGCCGAGAATGAAATTTATACTTCAAGTTTTAAACACAGTTATGGAAGAATGATGCAGCGGTTGGGTAAAGAACCCAGGACTGATTCGCTGTTACTTGCAGTGCATTTCGACTTCTTTAAAAAGTTTATTAAAATGGCTGCCAATTATAATAAGCTGGATAATTTTTTAAGTGCAATGCCACCCGCTTCCTCCGAAACTTTAATGCGTGGATTTATTGCCAACCTTGATAAAACAGGTAACCTGGAAGATGCAATTGATGTGGCAGATGCTTACAGCAGTATTACCGATACCAAATTGCTAAACAACATTCTCAGTTATGTTATAAAAAATGAAAATGATTGTGTTCAAAAAAATAACAGCCGGGGAAAAACAATTTATGGGTTATTAAAAACAATTTTCTTATCAGCTGATAGTACCAATCATATTGATCTCACAAGCGTTTTGGGAATTCCTTCAATTTACGAAATTGAAAACAAGGCAATGCAGGATGACAGTGGCAGGATCATTCAGCAGGTATACTGGTATGGCGATAAGGATGGAAAAGCATTTTTTCCTTCTTTTATAAGTTCATTTTCGCCCAGGGAATGGAATATAACTTACAACAACGAATGGTATGAAATAAGATCTAAAAAAGGTAAAGTGTGGGTTTTTGCAAACCGCCCGCTTGATAATGATGCCAACCTGGATGACAGTGCCCAGATACATTTAAATACTTACCTGGAGAATAATAACATGATACCGGCTGTAGTGGTACACCGGGGGCATAGTTACTGGCTGCCCCGTACCATAAAACGCATGGCAGGCAATGCAAAGATCGTAGTGCTTGGATCCTGCGGGGGGTATAAAAATTTAAATGATATCATTGAGGTAAATCCTGAAGCACATATCATCTCTACCAAAGAAATAGGTGCAGGCGATATTAACCGGCCCATCCTTAATTATTTAAACCAAACCTTTGAATCGGGCAATAAACTTATTTGGAAAAATATGTGGGCCACGCTTTCTAAACAATTTGCCACTGATCCCAGTGTCTCTATCAGGGAAAGCTGGAACGATTATGTTCCGCCATACAAAAATTTAGGAGCCATATTTTTAAAGGGTTATAATAATATGGTACAAGATAATTAAGCTGTACTGTTTTATGAGCGGTGCATCCTGACCTGCAATCCAAAACAAAACACAGTTACCTTTGCCCAATGAGTGAAAATAAAAAAGCGAAAAGAAAAATATTTAATTTTTCATTACTACGCAGGGTTTTTCATTTTGCAGCTCCTTACAAAAATAAATTTTATGGCTCTCTGGCATTGGCAATCTTATTGGCAGCTTTAGCTCCCGTACGTCCTTTATTGATTCAACTCACCATTAATGACGGTATAAAAGGAAACACGGCTTCACATTTTTTAAACGGCCCCGGCGGCTTTATCATCGGGATTACCCTAATCCAGATCGTTTTGCTTTTGCTCGAAACGGCATTCAGGTTCTTATTCACTTTTTCTACTGCATCGCTGGGACAAGCTGTTGTAAAAGATATGCGGGTGAGTACTTATAATAAAATTCTGCATCTTAATCTATCGCAGTATGATAAAACTCCAATAGGCACACTTACAACCCGTACAATTAATGATATCGAATCTATCAATGATATTTTCAGCGACGGCTTGATTCCTATCATTGCCGATCTGCTGGCTATTTTTTCTGTATTGACTTATATGTTCTATGTTGACTGGCAATTAACGTTGGTTTGCCTGGCACCATTTCCTTTCTTAATTGTGGCCACTTATTTCTTTAAAGAAAGTGTGAATGCTTCTTTTATCAGGGTGCGTAATGCTGTTGCAAACCTCAATGCATTTGTGCAGGAACATATTACGGGCATGGCCGTAATACAGGCTTTTGCTGCCGAAAAAAGAGAGTTCAATAAATTCAGCAACATTAATAAAGAACATCGCAATGCAAACATCAAAGCCATTTTTGCCTACTCAGTTTTCTTTCCCATTGTAGAGCTGGTTATGGCATTGTCTATTGGCTTACTGGTGTGGTGGGCAGCAAAAGATGTAGTTAACCCGGTACAGGCAGAAAATGTAGCAGGTGTAATTACGGCATTCATTCTTTGTTTGAATTTATTGTTTAGGCCACTCAGGGTTATTGCCGATAAATTCAATGTTCTGCAAATGGGCATGATTGCCAGCGAGCGTGTTTTTAAGGTCCTGGATAACGAGGATACTACCATAAGTGAAGGCAATAAAAGTATTCAACACATAAAAGGTAAGGTTGAATTTGAAAAGGTTTGGTTTTCCTATATAGAAGATCAGTATGTTTTAAAGAATATCAGCTTTACACTTAATGCCGGCGAAACATTAGCTATTGTGGGGCATACCGGCAGCGGTAAAACATCTATAATCAGTTTACTCAACAGGTTGTACCCTGTTAATGATGGAGAAATAAAAATAGATGATACAGATATTAAAGATTTTCATCTTGATGACCTAAGGTCTGAGATTGCTGTGGTTTTACAGGATGTTTTTTTATTCAGCGGCTCTATCAGGGATAATGTAACGCTGCGTAATCCCGATATACCTTTTGAAGAAGTGGTAATGGCTGCAAAAATGATCGGTATTCATGATTTTATTATGCGGCTCCCGGGCAATTATGATTACAATGTAATGGAAAGAGGAGCCACGCTTTCTTTGGGGCAGCGGCAACTGCTTTCTTTTGTAAGGGCTTTATTATACGATCCAGCCATTTTAATACTCGATGAGGCCACTTCATCTGTTGATACTGAAAGCGAAGCATTGATCCAGCATGCTATTGATAAATTGATCTCAAACCGAACTTCCATTGTAATTGCCCATCGATTATCAACCATCCGCAAGGCAGATAAGATCATAGTGCTTGATAAAGGCGAGATATTAGAAACAGGCAGTCATAATGAATTACTGATAAAACAGGGATTTTACTACCAGTTACATAAGATGCAGTTTGAAAAGCAGGAAAAAGTGATTTAAAAAATTGTAAATTGCAATATGACTTTACAAAACAATATACCAAAAATAAATAGTGATAAATACTGGAAGCAAATGGATAGCTTATTTGCCGAGGCCGAAAAGAAAAACTTAATTGAATCTATTAAAAAATCTGATACAGAAAAATTTTACGATTTCACAGCTATGATGCGTTTTACAAATACACTTAGGAGGTTGAAAGTTCAGAAAAAAAAGTAAGTATCAACTAATATGGATATTTTAGATGAATCCCTTTTGGAATTTTGGAAATCCCTAAACCAACACAAAGTATTATACATAATGGTTGGCGGATTTGCCGTTAACATGCATGGATTTACCCGCTCTACAAATGATATTAATCTCTGGTTAAAAGATACTAAAATCAACAGACAAAATTTTGGTAAAGCAATGGCTCCCTTAGGTTATGATGGTTTAACCTGGGAAGAAATTCAATTTGTCCCCGGCTGGTCAGATTTTTATATCGGACCCGGAATCGGGCTCGATATTATGATAGATATGAAAGGTCTTAATGATATTCCATTTGATGATGCTTATAAACAGGCAAATTTTGGTCAGATTGAAGGTTTATTGGTTCCTTTCCTTAATATGAACCACTTGATTGCCAATAAAAAAGCAGTAAACTGCCCAAAAGACCAAATTGATGTTATTGAACTTGAAAAAATAAAGAAATTAAGAGAAGACATGGATAGTGACAATAATCCATAAATTCTTACTCCCCAATTTTTAATTTCCCCCCTCCATCCTTATCTTTGCGGCAAATTAGAGGTATATTATGGCATCAAAGAGCATCAAATCATTACTGGTAGCGGTTTTCAGCATAAGTTTAGTGTTTTTTTCTAATGTATCTTTTGCCCAGCACGACCCCGAACATGTGCCTGCCAAAAAAGAAAAAATTTTTGATGCCAACGAAGTGATCTTCGGCCATATCATGGATGCCCATGAATTTCACTTTTTATCTTACAAAGGAGATGATGGAAAAATGCACCACGCAACCATTCCTTTACCGGTTATTTTATATTCAAAAGAAAAAGGGGTTTCAACTTTTATGTCTTCAGCCTTTCATCATGGTGAGCATGTAGTGGATGGTTATGCTTTATTAACCAATGAAAGGATTGATCATGAGGAATTGGACCGTAATAAATATGCTGCAGGTAAAATTGTAGCAGTTGATGCCAACGGCAAAATTGATGAATCAGTTAGTATTTATGATATTTCTCTCACCCGTAACGTAGTACAAATGTTACTGGCACTTACTTTACTGGTTATCATCCTTATCAGAGTTGCCAAAAAATATGGTACCGGTCAAGGTATAACCACAGCGCCAAAAGGTATGCAGAACACTATGGAAACCATCGTGAATTTTGTTAATGATGAAGTAGCCAAACCAAACCTGGGTGCAAAAAGCAATAAATACCTGCCTTACCTGTTAACGGTGTTTTTATTTATACTTATCAATAACCTTATAGGGTTAATACCGGGCACTGCAAACGTTACCGGCAATATTGCGTTTACTTTTGTGCTGTCCATTATATCTTTTGTAGTAATCCTGTTCAGCAGTAATAAGCATTACTGGATGCACATTGTTAACCCTCCGGGAGTACCGGGCTGGGTAAAGGTTATCCTGGTGCCTGTTGAGATCCTGGGCATATTCACTAAACCATTTGCATTAATGATCAGGTTGTTTGCCAACATGGTAGCCGGGCATATACTTATTATCTGTTTGATTTCCCTCATTTTTATCATGGCGGCATTAAACCAGTATATTGGATGGGGCTTTTCGCCATTTTCAATTGCTTTTACCATTTTCATTTATTTTATCGAGGTATTGGTTGCGTTTTTACAGGCCTTTATCTTCACCATATTAACAGCGGTATTTATTGGACAGGCTTTTGAAGGCGGGCATGATGATCATGCACATGAAACAGCTGTTGCACATTAATACAAGTTTTTTTTAACCAACATAAATTCACAATTATGAATTTTTTCTTATTAGAAGCAATAGCTAACGCAGGTGGAGCTATCGGAGCAGGACTTGGTGCTATCGGTGCCGGTGTAGGTATCGGTCAAATCGGTAAAGGTGCATTGGAATCAATTGCACGCCAGCCGGAAGCCATCAATGACATCCGTAGTAACATGATCCTTACAGCTGCCCTTGTAGAGGGAGCAGCGTTATTTGCGATCATCATCGGTTTCTTAGCTATGGTGCTTTAAAAACCTTTACTGCATCCAAAGTACAGGACGGAGGATGCAGTAATTTTTACCCCTTGCCCCCTAAAGGGGGAAATGCGGATTAGATCACATTGTTTTAATTTTGTGACAATTATTAGTTCTTGTAGCATCATTACACCACACTTGAATGGCTTAATATCTTGCTATATTTATTTAAATCATAAATCTAAACTCTCCCTTTAGGGAGATGGAGGGTATCAATTATGCAATTATTAACACCGGCCTTTGGCCTTATTATCTGGACGCTTCTTGCTTTCCTTATCGTGTTTTTTCTATTGAAAAAATTTGCATGGCCTGCCATCATTGGCGGTTTGGCAACACGTGAAAAGAATATTGCAGATTCCTTGGCTACCGCCGAAAGGATAAAGCTTGAAATGGCCCAGATGAAGAATGACAATGAAGCTATTCTTACCCAGGCACGTGAAGAAAGAGCCAGCATGCTTAAAGAAGCCAAAGAGACAAAGGATAAAATGATATCCGATGCTAAAGAAGAAGCTAAAGTGCAGGCAAATAAGATCATCGTGGATGCACACGCCTCTATCCAAAATCAGAAAATGGCTGCCCTTACCGAAATTAAGAACCAGGTAGGTAGCCTTGTACTGGAAGTAAGTGAAAAAGTACTGAGGAAAGAACTAAGTAATAAAGCAGAACAGGAGAATTATATAAAGACCCTGGCTGCGGAAGTAAAACTGAATTGATTTGATAATTTGATGATTTGGAAATGAGCCGATGGCTTTAAACCAATCATCAAATCAACTAATCACCAAATCATCAAATTAGTACAATGAACAATCCCCGTTTAGCAGGCCGATACGCAAAAAGTTTACTTGATCTGGCAACAGAGCAGAACCAGGTTGATGCTGTATATGCTGATATGAAATGGATAAACCGCATCTGCAAAAGCAATCCCGATTTTGTGAATGTACTGCGTAGCCCCGTTATCAAGCCGTCTGCCAAAGAGAAGATATTGGAATCAATTACTAAGGAAAGAGTAAGCAACCTTACCAGCGCATTTGTACAATTGCTTGTACGCAAAGCAAGGGAAACCAATTTACCTGAAATAGCCACTACTTATATTGACCAGTTTAATGAACTGCGTAATATTCATAAAGTAAAAATTACCACTGCCGAGCCCATTACTGATGATATGCTGAATGCCATCATGAGCAATGTAAAAACAACAGCAACCGCCGGACAAACATTTGAAATAGAAACTCATGTGGACAATGAACTAATCGGTGGATTTTTATTGGAAACTTCGGGCACTCTGGTTGATGCCAGCATTTTAAGAGACCTGAAGGATATTCAAAAACAATTTATGAATAATGATTATTTGCACAGGATCAGGTAATTTCACTCCTGTCTAAATGGATATTCATCCAAGGACATAGAATATAAAAAATTGCAAAGCCGCAAATTAATTTGAGGCTTTGCAATTAAAGCAGTTATTCTATTCTCTGCGGATTCCTACAAAATTCATGTCTAGAATAATCCTGTTTCAGTATATAATGTGCGAATGCTGAATTCCAAAAATCAGGATAACCTTCAGCAAAATTCCATGCCAAATAAATTTTCCCTTTGTATCCATTTCTCTTTTGTCCTGCTTTCGAAAGTTCACATGAACAAAATTCTCCAATAAGTGGCGTAGCATAAATTTTTATTACTTTTTTGGCTCCATCAGTTTCCCAATTTTTCTTGATCGTTTGGATTAATTTTCTCTTTTTCCTTATCAGTTCATATAATTTGTCATGAGAGTCATCCCATGTGTAATCGAATCCATTTTCGCCTGGTTTAAAAACGGGATCAATACCAGTGCCCGCATTACAATCATCGAATTGCTTTTTAGAATATGCCGAAATATATAATGGATAAAAAATGTTTTCATATGACTTTATAGAGTCGAAAGGAACAACCCAAAAATATCCTTTAATTCGAATTATATCCTTGTTATTATTATCTTCAAAGGTTATCACAACATATTTTTTCTTTGATAAATCTTGGGAATAAGTATGACTAAAACTGAAAATAAATATCAATGTAAGCACTATATACTTTGTTCTCATAAATTTATAATTGCAGAAACAATGATGAAGTAATGCACAATATTACATAACGGAGAGGGGAAACAGGTATTGTTTAAAATATTTTCAATAAATTTTGAAAATTCAAAAACTACACACTACCTTTATGGTACAAAAGAAAGAAACATGAAACTTAACGAAGCGAAAGCACAGTTCATCAGCAGTTGGGGTGCCTTTGGAACGCATTGGGGCATCAACCGTACCATGGCGCAGATACATGCATTGCTTCTCATTAGTCCTGATCCTATTACCCAGGATGAGATCATGGAGCAACTCAGCATCAGTCGTGGTAACGTAAATATGAATACCCGGGAGTTGATAGGCTGGGGGTTGGTAGAGCGGGTATTAATTCCGGGAGAGCGAAAGGAATTTTTTAGTGCAGAGAAAGATATCTGGAAAGTTTCTACACAAATAATCAAGGAAAGAAAAAAGCGTGAGCTGGATCCCATGCTGAAACTATTGGCCCAGTTGGAAAAGATAGAAGGCGATAAAAAAGATAAAAATGTAAAGCAATTTGTTGATACCGTTGCAGGCATCCGCAAGTTTGGTGGCCAGGCCGATAAAGTACTGGATGTAATGGTTAAAGCAGATGAGAACTGGGTGCTGGGGAGCCTTTTGAAATTCTTTAAATAATTGTATTAATAGCAAGCTGGAAAATTCTGGCTTTTATTTAAAAGTATTGTTTCAAAATTTTCTGAAAATATAAAACATAGTCTCATGAAAAAGTTCAAACAAATAGATAGCTGGATTAGCGTTTTTTTAATAGTTGCTTTTGCTATTGCCACTATCATAAACCAGGATTATGCTTTCCTGCTTGGCTATTTTGTTGTAGGGGCCTGGCAGGTAATCAGTATGCTGGTACATGCTTACCATCGCATCTTTACCTACAAAGGAGGTACCAGGTATGTGTATCACTGGATAACATTGATATCCTTAGTTACCATGCCTGTTGGTTCATACTGGATACTGCTTTTTACAGCACCCTTTATGGCTGTCTTTTATATGTGGTTATGTTTTGAGGAAGTAAGAAAAATGAACCAGCGGCCTTTAGCAATTTTTAAAAATAATCGTTAACCATTTAAAATAAATTTTATGAACTACATTATCATCACTTACAGCTTTTATCTTGTCATTACCATTGCATTGACCATCTGGGTGGCACGAACCCTGTTTAAGAACGGCAAGGTCTTTTTAATTGATATTTTCCATGGCAATAAAGAACTAACCGACAGCGTAAATAATTTATTGCTGGTGGGGTTTTACCTCATCAATATTGGCTACGCAGTTTACACTTTGCAGGTTACCAGTAATATCATCAACCTGCAACAGGTAATTGAAAAGTTAAGTTTAAAGATCGGGCTCATCATCCTTATTCTTGGCGGCATGCACTTTTTTAACCTGTATATATTTTTCACCCTAAGAAAAAAAGCTACACAGGAAGCCAGGTATAAAGCACCTGTTGTAAACAGTTAATGAACCAACTTTGACAAATGATTTTAAAGAATGCTACTTGATACTACAATAAAAGCAAATGGATTTAAAATAACAGCAATAACCTTTTTTATTGCTGTTATTGCATTAACATTAGATAAATATGTACAGTTAGTTCAGCATTTTTTAAAAGTTAACTACGACTGGAAATTTGAATTATTGATAGTGATAGGGATGCTGATCTTTCAGTATCCCTTTATTTATAAATACAATTGGCAGAAGAAATTGGATTACTATTTCAATATGATCCTGGTATCTTTCATTGGTTCAGTTTTATTATCTCCTTTGCTTGTCCTAAATCATTATTCAACTATTAGCGATACTTTTAATATCCTGTATTTTTTTGCAGTGGTGTTGATCATGTTCCTTGATCATAAGCGAAGGGTTGCAAATCTTAACTTATCAGAGTTGCTTACATATAGCTGGGTCTTATACAGGTTCATTATTTTAATTTTTATACTTAAATGAAAAAGATAATTATAGCTGGGGGAACAGGTTTTGTAGGAGAATACCTGGCAAAAAAATTCAGAAACTCAGGATATGCTGTGATTGTCATTTCAAGACAGAAAGAACATGTTAACTGGGATAATATGGATGCAATTACTGCAGCACTTGAAAATGCTGAAATGCTGATCAATCTTGCAGGTAAATCAGTTGACTGCAGGTACAATGAAAAAAATAAAAAGGAGATATTCGATTCCCGGATCGGCACTACTCAAATATTGGGTAATGCTGTACTGGCTTGTATTAATCCGCCAGCGCTTTGGATAAATTCCAGCACAGCTACGATCTATCGCCATGCTGAAGACCGGCCTATGACTGAAACTACAGGAGAGATTGGCTCTGGCTTTTCGGTAAACGTTGCTACAAATTGGGAAAAAGCATTCTTTGCATTTAAATTGCCGCAAACCCGGCAAGTTGCATTAAGAATGGCGATCGTGTTGGGCAAAAATGGGGGTGTATTAAATCCGGTGAAAAATCTTGTTCATGCCGGTATGGGTGGTAAGCAGGGAATCGGTAAACAAATGTTCAGCTGGATACATATAGATGACCTTTTCAACATAATTGGTTTTATTCAGGAGCATGATGAGCTTTCAGGTGTTTTTAATACTGCTGCTCCAAATCCTGTCAGTAATAAAACTTTCATGCAACTACTCAGGAAGAATATGGGCGTTAAATTAGGGTTGCCAATGCCAACCTGGTTGTTGAAATTTGGTGCTGTACTTATTAATACAGAAACTGAACTCATTTTAAAAAGCCGCTGGGTTATACCAGAACGGTTATTAAATGCAGGCATTAAATTTAAGTATCCAAATATTGATGAAGCACTTAAGAATATTTTAAGTGATTAGGAACTATAGGCTAATCAGTAACTTTACATTTCATGACCCAACAACCCATTATACTATTTGACGGCGTTTGTAATTTTTGTAATAGTGCTGTAAATTTTACTATAAAAAAAAATGCTAAGGCCAATATATTTTTTGCACCCATGCAATCAGAAGCAGGACAAAAAATCTTAAAGCAATATGATCTGCCTGCTGATGATATGCAATCCTTTGTTTTTATTGATAAAGAAAAAGCATACAAGCAATCAACAGCTGCTTTAAAAGTGTGCAGGTACCTGAGAGGTCTTTGGCCACTTTGTTATGGCTTAATAATTGTACCCCCGTTTATAAGGGATGGCATATATAATTGGATCGCAAAAAACAGGTATAAGTGGTTTGGCCTGCGACAGGAATGTATGATACCATCCCCCGAAGTAAAACAAAGATTTTTATAGCATGGAAAAGAAAAAAACATTGGTACTGGGTGCATCTGAAAATCCAGCACGTTACAGTTATCTTGCCATCAACAGATTGAAAAATAACGACCACCCGGTTGTAGCTATTGGTAGAAGAAAAGGCAAGGTGGCAGGGGTGGAGATAGATAAAGAAAAAACTCCTTTTACCGGTATCGATACGGTAACCCTGTACCTGAATGCAGCCAATCAAAAAGAATATTACGATTATATTATTTCCCTTCATCCCAATCGAATAATCTTTAACCCAGGAACCGAGAATGATGAATTGGCAGAACTTGCAAATTTTAATAATATCAAAACCCTGGAGGCATGTACCCTTGTTATGCTTAGCACCGGCCAATACTAGCTGTTGTTGTAGTAGTTTTACTATTCTTATCGTGGGGCTTCTACGAAATTGCTCCCTATCCTGCCTATTTTTTGTTTTTTAGATAATAAACATTCCCTGCTTCCGTTACATTAAGTAGAAATTATCCAATTATCTAAGAAACCAATACATTTACTATGAAACACTTTGCCCCCTATGCATTGTCATTGATGCTTTCCTTAATAGCCATGACAGGTTTTTCACAAAACAGCAGCAAACCAAAACAGTTCAGCAGCTTTCCTGAAACCATTAATTGTAGTGAACAGGAACTTTCTAAAGTTTTTAATGCTGCTCCCGGTCAACTGGTTACCCTTGCATTTTCAAACAACTTTACTTTTTCCGGAAGCGTTACCAGCAACCTGGTAAAATACAGCAATCTGAGAACAGCAGTTGTGGTGTCGCCTGATTATTCAAATACCATCTTCAGCGTTTCTAAGATTACTAATAATGATGGAAGTATTTCTTACATCGGCCGTATCATCAATAAAAATTATTTTGATGGTTTTGAGTTGAAGAAGAATACTACAGGAGTATATCAGCTTACTAAAATTGAAACTGATCGTGTTATACAGGATTGCAACCAACAATAAATCCATATCTGAAATTTACATATCCAATAACATCCTACAAAAACCTAGAAAATGAAAAAGATTTTTACATTCCTATTAATTGCAGTGCCACTGCTATTTTCATTCAGAGCTTTAAGCGTACCTATTTTAAACAGTTACCCATCTGCTACTGCCACCATACTTCTTGATTTTGACGGGCATTATGTACAAAGCAGCGTGTGGAATAATGGTAACCCTATCAATTGTGCTGCTTCAGGATTAACAGAGGCACAAATGACAGAAGCATTTCACCGGGCTGCCGAAGATTTTCGCCCTTTTAATGTGAATTTAACTACAGACGAAGCTGTTTTTTTAGCCAAGCCTTTAAATTTGCGGATTCGTATCATTATTACGGCAACCAGCAGTTGGATGACACCGGGTTATGGCGGCGTAGCTTATGTAGGCTCTTTTACATGGGGAGATGATACACCCGCTTTTGTTTTCAGCGACAGGCATGGCTACAGTCCTAAAAAAGTAGGAGAAACTATTTCTCATGAAACTGGCCATACCGTTGGTTTGTCTCATCAATCAAAATATAATGGCGTGGATTGTAATACGCCTATGGAACAATATAATTCCGGATTTGGTACCGGCGAAACTGCATGGGCCCCTATTATGGGTAACAGCCTTTACCGCAATTTCAGTAACTGGAATAACGGTCCAACACCTTACGGCTGTACAAATATCCAGGATAATCTTTCGATCATTACCACACAAAATGGGTTTGGATACCGTATTGATGATTATACAGAAACACTTAATACCAATACCTATGCATTACAGGGTAGCGGCTTTAATGTTGCTGGTGTAATTAGCACCAATACAGATAAAGACGCTTTTAAATTCACATTGAATTCAACCTCAAATTTTTATTTATCAGCTATTCCGTTTAATGTGCAGGGAAACTGGATAGGAGCTAACCTGGACATCAGGATAGAATTATACAATTCAACACAAACATTGATCAGGGATTTTAATCCTTTAGGTACATTAAGCAATGTTGTAGATACTATTTTAACTTCAGGAACCTATTACCTGAAAGTATATGGTACAGGCAACAGTAATATCGGTGCTTACGGAAGCCTGGGTGCTTATACACTTACCGGATCCTTTGGTGGTTTGCCTATTCATGATGTACGCTTGAGTGGAACTGTGGATAAAGGAAAACATAACCTGAGCTGGCTTATCATTGCAGATGAACCAATTAAAACAATCGAGGTGCAAACTTCAACTGATGGCAGTAATTTTAATGTATTAACAACCGTAACGCCATCTGCAAATAAGTTTGCTTACCAGTCTTATCAAAGTAATACTCTTTTTTATCGTTTAAAAGTTACATCGGTAATCAATGAAACAAGGTATTCAAATACAATTGCATTGAAGGGTGCAACAAATACAGAGAAACTTTTCCATGTATCAACACTGGTACAAAATGATATTATTATAAATGCAGCTGATAATTATCAATATACTTTGTATGATATGAACGGCAGAACTATACAAACCGGTAAGGGCCTTAAAGGTATTAACCATGTAAATATTTCTAACCAGTCAAAAGGTATGTTCATCATTCAACTCTTGAGCAACGATAACCGACAAACAGAACGGATTATAAAACAGTAAGGTAGATTCATGTGTAAGTTTGGGGGTAGCGTTAGGGGCTGCCCCCATTTTTTTTACCCCCTCCGCCAGCTGGCGGAGGAACCTGTAGTATCTGGATTTTAACTTGTTTTTGAAATAGGTTACTGTTAAATTTCTATTATCTCTTAAATTATTTTACTGCTACAAAGTCCCCTTTAGGGGATTTAGGGGTTTTATCCGTAACTTTAAAAAACCCATTTTTATGTTATGGAGAAAATTTAACGGAGATCCCATCCAACTTCACATCAAAGATGCCGTAGAAGAGGCCATCACCCGGGAAACAAAAGCCGGTTTTCATTTAAAGGTTTGTATTGGAACCGACAGCCAGGTAAAAGGCAAGGAAACTGAATTTGCCACTGTTATTGTTTTTTTAAGAGAAGGCCACGGCGGCTTCATGTTCATTCACAACGAAAAAACATTACAGAAGTACAGCATTAAAGAGAGAATGCTTGTAGAAGTGGCCAAGAGTATCGAAATTGCTTATGAACTTTGCGATCTGTTTACCTTGTATGATGTTGATATGGAAGTACATGCCGACATCAACACAAACCCGCAATTTAAAAGTAATGAGGCCTTACGTGAAGCCATGGGCTACATTTTAGGAATGGGCTTTGCCTTTAAAGCAAAACCAGAGGCATTTGCCAGCAGCAGTTGTGCAAATAAAGTGGTGAATTAAAATTGCACTGTTTTCAAAAAATTAATCTGTTTGTATTTGCAGAAATACAGACCATAACTTCTACTCCTCTTTTTTTAGCAAATCTTTATTGGTCTCTTCTATAAAAGAAAGAATTTTGGCTTTGCCGGATTTTTTTACGGCACTGCTTATAAAATGCTGTGGTAAGAACTGCCAGGTTTTTTTCATCGCTTCTAAAAAATCTTTTACGTTCTTATTTACAGTGCGCTGGTTCACTTTATCAGCCTTGGTAAATACAAGGCAGAAGGGCACCTGCCATGTTCTCAGCTGAACTAAAAATTCAAGATCAATTTTTTGAGGTGTATGCCTGGCATCTATTAAAACAAAAACCATAGTAAGATTCTCCCTCTTGCGTAAATAATTTTCGATCATTTGCTCCCAGCGGTTGCGGCTTCTTATACTTACTTTGGCAAATCCATAACCCGGAAGGTCAACCAGGTACCAGTTCACCCTTTTTGTTTCTCCAGCTGAAGAAGAGGTTTGATTAGCTTTGGGAGAAGCGGTTGAAGAGATTTCAAAATGATTTAATAATTGTGTTTTGCCAGGCGAACCCGAAGTTTTTGCCAGCTTTTCATTATCACATAACATATTTATCAGTGATGATTTACCCACATTACTTCTACCTATAAAAGCATACTCTGGTCGGTCAGGTACAGGGCATTTTTCATGATCAGGACTACTGATAACATATTTGGCTGATTTGATCTGCATGGCGCAAAGATACTGGATGCAGGATACTTGATATAGGAAGGAGATAATAACAGGAAGCCTTTCAATAATTGGGAAATAATCCAGTATCTCATACCAACATCCAGCTCTCTAAAAACCACGTATCTTTGCTGCCATGTCAGATTACGCACACGATACCGTTGTACCTTATAAAGATTCAGATCTTGGAAAGAAGCAGCAGGTGGCAGGCATGTTTAATGATATTGCCTTCAGGTATGATTTTTTGAACAGATTCCTGAGTGCAGGTATTGATGTTAAATGGAGGAAGAAAGCGATCAGGCAACTGGAAAAGCAAAAGCCGGCAAACATTTTGGACGTGGCAACCGGTACAGCAGATGTGGCCATTATGGCATCTGGTATACTAAATCCAGAAAGGATAGTGGGTATTGATATTAGTGATGGTATGCTGGATATAGGCAGGCAAAAAATACAAAAGCTTGGCCTTCAAAATACAATAGAATTGTTAAATGGAGATTGCGAAACAATAAATTTTAAAAATGATTCGTTCGAGGCGGTGACTGTTGCATTTGGAGTTCGTAATTTCGAGAACCTTGAAAAAGGATTGGCAGAGATATTGCGTGTACTTAAACCAGGTGGTAAACTGGTGGTTCTTGAATTTAGTAAACCCAGGTCAGCAGTTGTAAAGGGAATGTATAAGTTTTACATGAAATTTATAACACCCAATGTGGGCAAATTATTTTCGAAAAACCGCAACGCATACCAATATCTCGACGAATCGATCAACAAATTCCCGGAAGGGAAAATTTTTACAGGTATCCTGGATAAACTGGGATATAAAAACACTTATACTAAATCACTGAGCCTAGGAATATGCAGTATCTATTGCGGAGAAAAATAATTAATACAGGTATAGCAGTTTTATTTTTTCCCTTGATTGCCTTTTCGCAGTTAAGAGAAAAATACAACCTGCCCGATCACGACGATAAGAGGATCCGTTTTGGTATCAACCTTGGTGCTAACCGTGCCCATTTCAGTTTTACCCATCATCCTTCATTTTTACAACAGGCCCCGTTTGACAGTATTACCGTTGTGGAAAGTGTTAACAGTACCGGTATTAACCTGGCCTGGCTGGTGAATATCCGTATGAGTGAACATTTCGACCTGAGAACCTACCCGGTAAATCTCACTTTTACAGAAAAGTATTTTCAATATTATGTGCCGTATCCCGACAGGCCTGCCGGAGAGGATTTTGTAACCGATAAAAAGATCCAGTCAATTTCTTTAAGTATTCCTGTGCAGATAAAGTTCAGCAGCGACCGGATCAACAATTTTAAAGTGTACATGATCGGTGGTGGTAAGGTAGAGTACGATCTTGCATCAAATGCCGGTGCAAAGAATGCTGAAGATAAGATAAAACTTAAGCGGCTTGATTATGGAGTTGAAGCCGGCCTCGGATTTCACTTTTATTTTCCCATGTTTGTGTTAACACCCGAAGTTAAAATGGGCTGGGGTATTGGTAACCTGCACAGCAGGGATGCAAACCTGAAGTACTCAAGTGTAATTGATAAGATCAATTCCCGTACGATCTCTTTTTCTTTAACGGTGGAATAATTATTTACTAATAATCGTATCTCCTGTTGAACATATTTATTCTTACGCCACCGGTTATTAATGTAGTGCTTACTGCAGCAGGGTTAAGCAGGTCATTATATCTACGGTACATACCGGTTAATTCAAAGAATATATTTTCCCTTATCTCGTAGGATACCTGTAAATAGGTATTTATTACAGTTGCTTTATTGCCGCTTCCTACCTTAAACCCATCATTGGTTATACGGGTAGTGTAATCCCTGAAAATATTTCCACCAAAATTTCTTCCTGCAGTATCCAGGCCCTTGTTATAATACATAGCATGCAAATAAACATACCACTTAGGAGCAGGCTGGTACCGGATGATTGCCATGAACTCCTGGAAATTTGCACCCAATGGGTGCGCCAGTGGCTGGTTATAATGTGTATAATTGGAAATCGTATCATTATGAGAATAGGTAAATGGGCGTACACGGTTTGTTTCCAATTGTATATCTAAATTAGGAACACCAAATGCATCAATGTACTTAAGGCCCAATTGTATTCCCCATTTATTAACCCAGCTTGTAGGGCTGTTCTTTATCTCTGATAAAATAAATTCATCCAGTAATAGTTGTCCATATACCTGTGCCCTGTGGCCAATGTTGGCTTTAAAATCAAAACCGGCCACAGCATTATCAGGGCTGCCCACGGTGCCTTCAATATGCCTGTAAAAAATGATGGGGTTCAAATATTGAAAATCGAAACGGTTCTTACGGCCAAAAATAACCCCTTCAAAAAATCCTATGTTCAGCCACTTGGTTACATTCATACTCAGGTGGTGCATGGCTGCATATTTACGATCCAGTAAAGTATCGCCTGCCTTTTTAAATTGCGGCATCAGCTCCATAAAAATATTCTGGTAATTTATTTTCCAGATACGGGTATTTAGTTTTAAGAACAAATTGCTGTTGCCCCAGTCGCTTAAAAATAAACTGCGGTAGCCATTGCCAATAAAACTTTTATCATAGCCAAACTGTATATCAACTGCACCAGCCGCTTTAAAAGTTATATAACCCCGGGCATCAAAATAATCGTAACCGTTTACTTTAAAAGGTTTGTAAAAACCAACACCTGGCACCGCCCTGAACATATTTACCTGCTGCTGGAAAAATTGCGGGCCTCTTTCCTGGTTATCCGTTAAAAAAGTAGAGAAGCCTATCTTGCGTCCAATAGTTCCCCGGGCAGTAATACCTTTGCTGTTTAAATAAATTGGTTTGCTATAGCCGGTTTCAATGCCCTGCACATACTGGAATACAGGATTCAGTGCCAGGAAAAAGTCCCTTGTCTTCACTTCCAGAAAGTTGGGCTTGGTTGTATAAAAATTTTTAAGAAAAGGTCTCTTGCTTTTAAATTCCTCCCTTGGTCCTGTTGTCCATTCGCTGTTGTTCATTAAAAAACTGGTGAGGTTGTATTCATCAATAGCTGTAAGCGCCTGGTTATTCCATTCCTCATATTTATCCCTGCCGGTTGAATCGGTATATCCCAAACGGGCACTGTCAATGAATTCGGTTTGCTCCACGATATACTTACGGTTAAAGGGACGAATAGATGAAAAATTAAGATGTGTATTTTTTTGCTGCTTAATTTCCATGCGGTCAACAAAATGAACATCTTTTGATCCCGGAGTTAAAAAAGTGGATTGTGCTGTTGCAAATGCAGGACAAATAAAAAACAGCAGTTTGGTTAAGCTTTTAATAAATTGCATCAGATAATTTTAGTTTAACAGAGTAACACATATTCAAGTTATGCAAAAATACCTTTTTAAGAACATACCCGTTGTAAATGAAGGTAAAATTCAGTCATTAGATGTTTTGACTAACGGCGAAAGGATAGAAAAAATTGCAGCTGGTATTGAAACAAAGTACAAGGTAGAAGAGATAAATGGTGAAGGCAAGCATCTTTTTCCGGGCGTTATTGACGACCAGGTGCATTTCCGTGAGCCCGGCCTTACGCACAAAGCAACTATTTACACCGAGAGCAAAGCAGCTGTGGCAGGAGGCGTTACCAGTTTTATGGAAATGCCCAATACCATTCCCAATGCTTTAACTCCGCAACTTTTAGAAGATAAATACCAGATCGCTGCCCATACTTCGCTGGCCAACTATTCCTTTTTTATGGGTACCAGCAATAACAATGCTGAGGAAGTATTAAGAATGAATGATCATAAACAGGACGTTTGTGGCGTAAAAATATTCATGGGGGCCAGTACCGGCAATATGCTGGTTGACAGCCACGCAGCCCTGGATAAAGTTTTTAAGGAAAGTGAATTACTGATTGCCACCCATTGTGAACATGAAAGTATTTGCAGGGTTAATTACGAAAGATTAAAAGCAGAAAAAGGAATTTTATCTCCGGCTGATCATCCTTTGGTAAGAGACGAAGAAGCCTGTTTTGAATCTTCTTTGATCGCTATAAAATTTGCACAGAAATACAACAGCCGCCTACATATCCTTCATATCAGCACCGAAAAAGAACTGCAGCTTTTCAGCAACATGATGCCATTAAAAGACAAGCGAATTACAGCAGAAGTATGTGTGCATCATTTACATTTTACGGCAGATGATTATGCACAACTCGGTTATAAAATAAAATGCAATCCCGCAATAAAAGCTGCACACAATAAAGAAGCATTATGGAAAGCACTGTTGGATGACCGGCTGGATGTTATTGCAACAGACCATGCACCGCATACCTGGGAAGAAAAGCAAGGCGCTTATGAACAGGCCCATGCAGGCTTACCGTTGGTACAGCATCCTTTATTATTAATGCTGCATTATCATAAGGAAGGCAGGATAAGCCTGGAGAAGATCGCAGAAAAGATGAGCCATGCAGTTGCCGATTGTTTTCAGATCAGCAACCGCGGCTATATAAGAGAAGGTTACTATGCCGACCTGGTTGTGGTTGATAATAACCTGCCCTCAACAGTAACAAAAGAAAATATCCTGTACAAATGCGGCTGGAGCCCCTTAGAGAATTTTAGTTTTCCTGCATCTATAGAAAAGACATTTGTAAGTGGCAACATGGTTTATAATAATGGAGTATTCAATGAATCCACAAGGGGCCAACGTTTAACATTTAACAGATAACCTTCCTCCGGTATGGACATAGATAAAACCACGCTTGCCGACCTGGCCATGTTTCAAAACAGGGAAGAAGTTTCTGTATTTGATAAGCTCGACCTGTGCAGCACCACACATGGCAGCGAGCAGTTGAAAATTAATTTTTCAACAGCATTAAGAACAATGGAAGAGATCGTTGCCATACAGCAAACGATAAAACTTATTTTAAAAAAACAGGAACATTGGCCTGCACAAATAAGTAATGGTACCGTGATGGTGGTAGAAAAATTCTTTGATTCCCGCATCAGTCCCATTCCTGCGCATCCCTCTTCTTTTGAAGCTTACAGTTATAAATTATTGCATGGCCCCGATCATGCGCTGGTTACCTATTCTGCAAAACACTGCTTCGATTTTATAAAAGGGTTTCAGCAGTTGTTGCACTTGTTTGCAGGAGAAACTATTCCTGCGCCGCTGCAAAAGATCTTAACAACCATTCAAAGGATCATACAAAAAGATCAATTCAGCATTGTTGAAAAAACGAAAACTGCCGATGAACTATCTAAACCACAGATGCTGGGGCTTGCGCATTTTATCCGCTATGGTTACAAACAGAATATGCTTGAGCTGGTGCTGATGTATGCACAGGTAGATGCCTGGTATGGTATGGCTAAGGCTGTGCAGAAATACAATCTGGTATTCCCGGATTTTGTACAGCACGATGAACCTGTTATTGAAGCCCGTGGCTTATATCATTTGCTGGTACAGCAGCCTGTAGCGTATGATGTGGTACTTGATCAAAAAACAAACTTTCTTTTTTTAACCGGTGCCAATATGGCCGGTAAAAGTACGTTCATCAAATCGGTAGGCGCTTCAGTGTTCCTGGCACATGTAGGTATGGGTGTGCCGGCACAGCAAATGAAACTTACGGTATTTGATGGTATGCTCAGCAACATCAATGTTGTAGATAATATCGCCAAAGGCGAAAGTTATTTTTATAATGAAGTGCAGCGCATTAAAGCAACTATCAATAAAATAAGTGATGGCAAAAAATGGCTGATACTGATTGATGAACTGTTTAAAGGCACCAATGTACAGGATGCTATGAAATGCAGCAGCACTGTTATTGAAGGGTTGTTAAAAATTAAAAACTCCCTGTTCATACTCTCCACCCATTTATACGAGATAGGCGATGACCTGAAAAAATACCCCAATATTGATTTCAAATATTTTGAAACTTCTGTACTTAACGACCAGCTTCATTTCAGTTATCATTTAAAAGACGGCATCAGTAATGACAGGTTGGGTTATTTGATATTGAAGAGAGAAGGCGTGGTGCAGTTGCTGGAGAAGCTGTAAGTTTTCACGCAAAGGCGCAAAGTTGAAATACAAAAGCTGAAAAATATATTGATTGGTGAAGGTTGCTGTCATCCCGAGGCACGAGGGAACTGCCCGGCAAAACAAACCGTACAATGAAAATACCCGGCGCTCATAATTACTTTGTATATATAGTTACCAATAAAAACAAAACTGTACTTTATACAGGCATTACAAACGACTTGTACAGGCGGATACAAGAGCACAAGGAAAATTCGATACCGTTTCGTCATCCTTCCTTTGCAGGAAGATATAATTCATATTTTTTATTGTATTACGAAAGATTTCAGCAGGTGGAAGATGCAATTGCCAGGGAGAAGGAAATAAAAGGATGGCGGAGGGAAAAGAAGGAACAGCTCATCAATTCAATTAACCCTGGCTGGAGATTTTTGAATGATGAAATCTAGCTTTGGCCCAACAGTTCCCTCGTACCTCGGGATGACAGCTGCAACTGAACATTACATCTAGCGTCAGCATTTTTTCTTTCTTCCTGTTAAACTTTTTCTAACTTTAAGAAAATTTGTTACCCATGTTAGTCAAAACTTTTGGCAGTGCCGTTTATGGAGTAGAAGCTATCAGCATCACCGTAGAAGTGAGTGTAAACAACCAGGGCAAAAATTATTTTATTGTTGGCCTGCCCGATAATGCCGTTAAAGAAAGTTTGCAAAGAGTAGAGAGTGCTATTAAAAGCAATAAGCTGTACATGCCACGTACTAAGCTGGTGGTAAACCTTGCCCCCGCCAATATCAAAAAATCAGGCACTGCTTTCGATCTGCCCATAGCCATTGGTACATTGGGTGCAACCGATCAAATTAAAAATCCTGAAAAATTAGCCGATTATGTAATTATGGGTGAGCTGAGTTTGGATGGAGAGATACGCCCCATCACCGGCGCACTTCCAATTGCCATACAGGCACGTAAGGAAGGTTTTAAAGGACTCATCGTTCCCAAACAAAATGCAAGGGAGGCGGCAATGGTTAATAATCTAAATGTTTATGCAGTTGAACATATCAATGATGTGATCGGTTTCTTTAATGATGAAAATTCTATTGAACCAACCATTGTAAACACAAGAGAAGAATTTGCCAATGCACAAAGTGATTTTGAAATTGATTTTTGTGATGTAAAGGGACAGGAAAATATTAAACGGGCTTTGGAAATTGCAGCAGCCGGAGGACATAATGCAATTCTTATTGGCCCGCCCGGTGCCGGTAAAACCATGCTGGCAAAGCGTTTGCCAACCATACTTCCGCCATTAAGTTTGCAGGAAGCACTGGAGACAACCAAGATACATTCTGTTGCCGGTAAGCTTCCCGAAAATTCAACATTGGTATCCAAACGTCCATTCCGCAGTCCGCACCATACTATAAGTGATGTTGCGCTTGTTGGCGGTGGTGGTATTCCGCAACCCGGCGAAATTTCATTGGCACATAACGGTGTACTTTTTTTAGATGAGCTTCCCGAATTTAAACGGCAGGTTTTAGAAGTAATGCGCCAACCGATGGAAGAAAGAAAAGTAACAATCTCAAGAGCAAAGCTTGCATTGGATTTTCCTGCATCATTCATGTTGATTGCCTCAATGAATCCATGTCCCTGCGGATTTTTTAATCATCCCGAAAAAGAATGTACCTGCCCGCCCGGTGCTGTTCAAAAATATTTAAATAAAATTTCCGGGCCTTTATTAGACCGTATTGATTTGCATGTGGAAGTAACACCCGTTGCATTTAATGAACTCTCATCTGCCCAGCAATATGAAAAAAGCAGCAGTATACGAGAGCGTGTTATTAAAGCCAGAGAAATACAGGAAGAGCGATATAAAAATAATGATGGTGTGTATGCCAATGCACAAATGAGCAGCAAACAACTGAAAGAAATTTGTGTGATAACTACAGCCGGGCAAAACTTATTAAAGGTTGCTATGGAAAAATTAAATCTTAGTGCACGGGCCTATGACAGGATCTTAAAGGTTAGTCGCACGATTGCTGATCTCTCCGGTAGCGAAGATATAAAGCCCGAACATTTGGCAGAAGCGATACAGTACAGGAGTTTGGACAGGCAGGGGTGGGGTGCATAATTATTTTATGAATAATAAAAATTAAAAGCATTCAATGGTAAAGAAAGAATTACAGACAATTGTAATGGAACAAAAATACTGAACCGGATATATGTTGTACGGCGCCAAAAAATAATGCTGGATGAAGATCTGGCTGAAATGTACAGGGTGGAAACGAGGCGTTTAAATGAGCAGGTAAAACGTAATCAAAAGCGATTTCCAAAAGATTTTATGTTTACACTTACTGAAAAAGAATACGAAAACTTGAAGTCGCAAAATGCGACATCAAGTTGGGGTGGAAGAAGAAAGTTGCCGAATGCTTTTACAGAACAGGGAGTAGCCATGTTATCAAGCATTTTAAACAGCGATGTTGCCATTGAGGTAAACATTAGAATAATCAGGGTATTCACAAAACTTAGGGAATATGCTCTTACTCATAAAGAAATATTATTTCAATTGGCAAAACTGGAAAAGGAAGTAAAAGGAAACAGTAAAGACATTGAAAATATCTTTATGGTACTAAAAGAACTGATTGAAAAGCAAAGCAAACCGGTACAGCCAAGGAGGAGAATAGGATTCAGGAGAGGAGGAGAAGAAGATTAAGTTACGATCGCATTTTAAAGTTAGCCGCACCATTGCAGATCTTCCGGGCAGCGATGATATAAAACCGGAACACCTTGCAGAAGCGATACAGTACAGGAGTCTTAATCGGGAGGGATGGGGAGCTTGATTCAGAATTTATATAATAATGAAATGACAAAAGCACCAGCAAAACCCGGTTTGGTACGGGAAGAGATTGTGATGAAGAAGAAGCTTCTTACCAGGGAAAAAGACTGATCGGCAAAGATATTACCGGATTGTATGGCGTGACTACCAAACGCCTGGATGAATCCAATGCTGATATGATTTCTCAGTTGGTATTTCGTGGATCGATCCTTTATCCTTCTTTAAATAAAATTTTCAACAACACCTACCAGTACCGTTGCGCCCCCTGTTGCAAAATTCGACAGGTCTGCCGCCAATGCCTGTCCTTCCGGCGAGTTTAATGCCTGTTCCATTTCTGCAGGCCCGGCAAAATAAAGTTCTGCCATCCGGTAACAGGCTGCAGGTGTATCATCGGCATTGGGCATAAACCTTGTCAATTCCACTTTCACAATCCCCTGAACTTTGCCCATAAGCGGGGTATGGCTTTCTGCATAATATTTTTCAAATGATTCGGGGTCAGCGGGCTGAGCATACAGGACGGTTACTTTGAGCATAAAATTAATTTTAGTATGAGTGTTAGTTTAGTTTTCTTTCAATCCCACCACAAAGCAGGAATTTAATTTCTCCTGTTGATATTCGTGACGAAAGCAAATAAGAGATAAATATAATACAAATTAACCCTGCCAGTATCCACCCTTCCTGCTATCTTGTCATTTTTTACGAACTTGTACGATATTTGATGAATTGAAACCTTTCAATGTTTCAACATACATAAACTAACTGCATGAAAATATTATTACGCTACCTTAAACCCTATAAATGGCTGGTAGCACTCACTTTAACTTTAGCCGCTATCAATATTGGTTTTTCTTTGGTTGATCCCATCCTGTTGGGAAAACTCATCAACCTGGCGAACGATCACCAGGGCATTACAAAGCCGCCTTCCAAAAATTTTAGCTGGGATACATTCTTTTATTCTTTCTCCTGGGAAAAACCGGGCCTCTGGTTTATTTTGATCTGTTCTATTTCTGTCGCCATGATCAGCCGTATTGCAAAAGCTTTCCAGGATTTTTTTTTAAATGTTATTATTCAAAAATTCGGAGCAAAAGTTTTTACGGATGGATTACAGCATGCTATGAAGTTACCTTACCAGGAATTTGAAGACCAGCGTAGTGGTGAAACATTGTCTGTATTAACCAAGGTAAGATCCGATGTAGAAAAGTTCATGATCAATTTCATCAATATTCTTTTTGGTGTGATCATAGGTGTTGTATTTGTTTTTGTTTATGCAGCTATTTTTATTCACTGGAGTATTCCTGTTGCTTACCTGGTTGGCATTTTTGTGCTTACAATTATTACCAATTACCTCAGTAAGAAAATTAAGATCATTCAAAAAAATATTGTTGGCGAAACAACAGCACTGGCCGGATCTACAACAGAATCGCTCCGCAATATTGAACTGGTAAAAAGTCTTGGACTTACCGAACAGGAGGTAGAAAGGTTAAATAAAAATACGTATAAGATACTTGGACTGGAATTAAAAAAAGTAAAAAGAATACGCAGTATAAGTTTTGTACAGGGTACGATGGTAAATACTTTGCGCCAGGTGATCTTATTTATTTTGATGTGGCTTATTTATGGAGGTGCAATGAATGCAGGGCAATTGGTAACGATGCAGATATTCTCCTTCTTTGTGTTTGGCCCTCTCCAGGAGATCGGCAACATCTTGCTTTCCTATCGTGAGGCCGAAGCGTCTTTAAATAATTTTGATACGCTCATGAAAAAATTGCCTGAGCAGGAACCGGCAAGTCCTAAGGCTTTAAACAATATTGAAACACTTTCTTTTAAAGGCGTTTCATTTAAACACCAGACAGCAACACATAAGGCCATCAACAATATCAGCTTTGATGCCAGAACCGGTGAAACCATTGCCTTTGTTGGCCCTTCAGGCTCTGGAAAATCTACCTTAATGAAATTATTGGTTGGTTTGTACCGCCCGCTGGAAGGAAAAATTCTTTATAATAATTTAGATGAGACCGAAATACGCTTTGATGACCTGCGTAAACAGATAGGTTTTGTAACACAGGATACAAATCTCTTCAGCGGTACTATAAGAGAGAACCTGATGTTTGTAAATCCTGCGGCTACAGAAGCAGACCTGAATGATGTGCTGGCAAAAGCAAGCTGTACAGGTTTGCTGGCAAGAGCAGAGAAAGGACTGGATACCATGATCGGTGAAGGCGGATTAAAATTATCGGGAGGAGAGAAGCAGCGTATCTCTATTGCACGTGCTTTATTGCGGAAACCGCATTTATTAATTTTTGATGAAGCTACTTCTGCATTGGATTCATTAACCGAAGAGGAGATCACCAATACCATCAGGGATATATCTTCTGAAAAAGAACAGATCACTATTTTAATCGCACACCGCTTAAGTACCATCATGCATGCCGACAGGATCTATGTTTTGGAAAAGGGCGATGTGGTTGAAACGGGCTCACACGAAAACTTGCTTGAGGAAAAAGGCTTATACTTTGCCATGTGGCGCCAGCAGATAGGTGAAAGAAAAAGACAATCATTATCTTCGCCTTCACTAAATTAAAATTCAATGTCTGGAATTCAAATTCTCGGGATACTGGCAGGCACTATTACCTCTATAACTTTTTTACCACAGGTCATTAAAGTGTGGAAATCAAAATCAGCAAAAGACCTTTCCCTTCTCATGCTGTTATTATTGATGACAGGCGTAACATTATGGCTTGCTTATGGTTTGGTAATAGCTGATGCCGCCATCATCTATACAAACAGTATGGTGTTATTAATGACGCTGATCTTATTGTTTTTTAAATTGAAATACAAATAGCGGCTTTAGTATCTTTGCAGCAATGAGTGATAAAAAACCCAAGCCCAATTTTTATTGGAGTATGCTAACCATGAAATGCCCCAGGTGCAGGCGTGGGCTTATGTTTAAGGATAGTAACCCGTTTAAAAGTCTTAAGCTCTCCCATATTTTTAATATGCATGATAACTGCCCGGTTTGCGGACAGAAATACGACCTGGAAGCAGGCTTTTGGTTTGGTACCGGTTATGTGAGTTATGCATTGGCCGTTGCTGTATCAGTTGCAACTTTTATAGCATGGGTGGTTTTAATTGGAATCTCTACCGAAGATAACCGTATCTTCTGGTGGCTTGGTTTTAATGCTTTATTCCTGGTGGTTACACAGCCCTGGCTTATGCGCCTGAGCCGGGTTATTTACATACGCATTTTTGTACGGTACAATGAACATTATGAAAAAGCAAAACCTATAGAGTTTAATTAATCATCGCTCTTCTTAAAAATATCGGTAAAGATATTTTCCTTATCCAGTTCTTCAATGTCGCTCAGCACCAGTTCTATGGCCCTGGTACTTTTATTGATCTCCCGCAAGGATAACAGGATGGATAATACCAAAAAGATGAGGCTGGCTGCAAATATTACATTTGCAATTAGCGGCCAGCCGCGGTAAATGGCATACATACACAATACACAGCATAAAAAACTAAGTACGCCCAATGTCTGCATATAGCGGATGAGGTTTATGCGACTGCGGATATTTTTTATCTGGCTTAAGATATTTTTTTCTTTTTCGCCACGATTATATTCTTCATGCAACTTACGCACTAGTGTTGCCAGCGACAAAAATCGGTTGGTATAAGCCAGCATCAGTAAGGTGATGGCAGGAAAGAGTAAAGCAGGGGTGTTGATGTTGATGTCGATCATAATACAAAGTAAGATTGTTTTTTTTAATCTCCTGTCATTTCGATCCCGATAGCTATCGGGATCGAAATCTATACTTAAAACAGCATAAAGCAGATTTCTCTCTTCGTTCGAAATGACAGGAGAAATTGAGTTAATATTGCAGCATACTAAGGCTTAATGAAGAAAAAAATTATTTTTTACATTCACTCCATTGCCGGCCTCGTATCCGGTATTTTTATTTTGCTGATGTCTTTATCAGGTGCAGCATTGGTTTTTCATGAGGATGTAGATCAATTGCTGCAATACCCTGCAGGGTCTGATCCAAGTTATCAGCAGTTGAATCTAAACAGATCTTATGAGGCTGTTCAGCTCAACTATCCCCATGCTCAAATAAGCAGCTGCGATCTACCTGCTGGCTTAACGCAGGTTTTGCTATTTACGGTTTACGACTCTTCCTATAAAAAAGGAAAATCCCCCATGCAGGTATTTCTGAAACCTTTATCCGATAGCATATTAAAAACAAGAGGCGGTAGCGATGATATACGTAATAATTTTATGAGCTGGCTATCTAAATTTCACAACTCTTTTCACCTGGGTAAAACAGGCGAGTGGATGCTGGGATTTTTTGCATTGATTTTTTTGTTGAGTATCCTTACGGGTTTTATTCTTTTCAGAAAAAATATAGTATCTGTTTTACTTTTTAAGAAAGCAGTTTATAAGAGAATTAACCTGCACCAATTGATTGGAGTATATGCCCTTTTATTTAACCTGATGATAGCTGTTACCGGTTTCTGGATGCAGCGCTATGTTTTTAAAAATGAATTTTATGCGGCGAATAATTATACCATGCTGTTAAAAGCTTCTCCGGCTTTGTCTTTTAGTTTTGATACCGCATATAGTACTATCCAAAAGAAGTACCCTGGTTTTACAGCACATGTAATTTATTTTGCACAAAGTAGTTCCGGTAACAGCTTTGTGTATGGCAGCCGGCCTTCTAAACCTTATATCCATTCTAAAAAATTTGCCGATGAGATCATGCTCGACAGCACAGGTAGCATCAGAAGCACCAGGCTTATTGAAGAGAACAGCCCAGCCGACGGGTATGACATCATCAACTCCCAGTTGCACATGGGTAATTTCGGCGGCCTGGTTATCAAACTTATTTATTTTGTTTTTGGATTGACGAGTGCCTTGTTGAGTATAACGGGTTTTTTATTGTGGTGGAGAAGAAGGAAAGACGGGTAAATAAAAACTTCCCATTACTACCTTATTTTGCCAAACTAAAATTCAACGGGACATTCACTTTAATATGAAATTTCTTCCCACATAAAAAATAGCTTTTGCGTATATTTATGTACTAGCCGAAATTCTAGAGTGCGTATGAAAAAAATATTAACCCTTTTTCCACTCCTGTTTTGTCTTTTTTGCTTTGGACAAAAATCTAAAGAAAAAAAGGATTCAACCTTTGTTGGAATAAATTATGAAGTCAGATCCATAAAAAAAAGTATTATCGGAAAGTGGAAAGATCAAAATTCTACAATTACATTTAAGAAACATGGTAGATATATAACCATTTACGATAACAATAGGCCTAAGGAGTATGGTTCCTGGGAAATTCAATTAAATAAGCTTGTTTTTTTTATTGATGTATTCCCAATTGGAACTTCATATGATATACTTTATTTTTCCCCAACAACAATGAAGATCAGGCTATCGCACTCTACAAAAGACACAATATGGATTGCCAATAAAATATTAGAGCCTCAGAAATAGGATACTTCAGGTAAATGAATATAAAATTCAGGCAACATCTTTTGAATATCGTCTATTTCCCCATACTCATATTCAGCGGCACATTCAACTTGATACTAAAATTTCTTCCCATATTAAAAACACCTGTTCTTCCTGTTGCTAAATTTTTTTCAGCATATTTTAAACGGCTTAAATGATTTTGGTAAGCCACATCGCCAATATTTATGGCACTAAAGCCAAGGCTGAATAAAGTTTGATTCTTTTTGTTTATAAAATCAGCACCAATACCAGCATTCAATAAAGTATAGCCTGCTGTTTTGGTTTCGGTATTGTAAACTGTAAATACATTTTGTTTGCTGAAGGTATTATCCACTTCAAACTTCACATAAAAATTATGAATGTTCTTATTCAGTTTATTAAAGCTGCCTTTAAACTCCGTTACTAATTTGGAGGCCGGTATAAAAGGCAAAAATTTAATTCCTTCGATAGGTGTTCTTAATTGCCCGCTCACCACCGAAAATGTATTTAAAATATGCAGCCAGTCCAAAGGATGCGGATGAATATCAACTGTGGCTTCCAGGCCCGTTAACACTGCTCTTTGCTGATCAAATTTAAATGCCTGCAAAAGGTCGCCGTTCACATCCACTAAGCTGTCGCCGCCGGCAGCAGCCTCAAGCTTCCTGTAAAAAATAAAATTATTAAAGCTGTTGTAAAAAGCCGAAACGCCGATAGAGATATGTTCGGCACTGTATTCCATTCCTGCATCAAGCTGTAAGCTTGTCTCACTTTTTAAATTGGTATTGCCGTATTCATACCTTGTTGTGCCTTCATGTGCACCGTTACTGGCCAGTTCAGGAATGGCAGGCGCCCTGAACCCACGGGCGATATTGAACTTTAAATTTATTTTATCGGTCACCTGTGCAGCAAGTCCTGCGCTGCCCGAAAAATTGGAGAATGATCTTTTAAATGCATTGCCTTTAACAGTTGCGCCATCCAATAAATTATCTGCATTCACATTCCTGTTATCAAACCTCACACCCCCACTGAAGGTTATTTTATTAATCGTTTTTTGGGTAAAGGTATAAACACCCAAATCAAAAAGACTGTAATCAGGGATCAGTTGCTCAACTCCCTTGTTGTTATTATTTTGCTGCATGCCGTTAATACCAAAGGAAGTTCTCCAGCCTTTTACTTCATTAAGGCGGTATTGGGCGGTGTAGGTAATTGTTCTCAGGTTGAAGAACAACGAACGCTCAGCTGCATCATCCGGGTTACCAAATTCTTCCCGCTGGTTTTGCTGGTAACCGATATTAAATGTGAGTTGATTTTTACCAAGTTTGATATTGTTTTCAGTGGCAATTTTAAAATGCCTGATATGCTGGTAGGGTATCAGTGGCGTTGAAGTTTTAAAATCAGCAGATGTTGCTCTTGCTGTTATGCCACCGGCCAAATGTTTTATAAAGTAGCCATCAATATCTCTCTCCCCTTCTATCAAACCGGCTTTTAAATTAAAATTACTGATGAGTAAATGACTGAATCCCCATTTGCCATTATAACCTGCATAGCCACCAATATTATTTTCAGTGAACTTGGAATTAAAAACCCTGCCATCATATTTATTTTTATAATCGCCTGCGGCTTTGTTAGAAGTATAAATATTCCAGTTAAAACCATTTTTATTTCCACCAATGTTCAGGTTGAGGGTACTGAGGTTATTATTGGTTTGGTAATTACTGGAAAGATTGGCCTTGAGTGTATTCACAGGCACGGGTACATTGGTTATGATATTGATTACACCTGCCATGGCATCGCTTCCATAAATGATAGATGCAGGCCCTTTCAGCAATTCAATTTTATTTACGCTGGCTTCGTCAATTTCAATTCCATGCTCATCTCCCCATTGCTGCCCTTCCTGCCTTACACCGTCATTGATAGTAAGCACCCGGTTATAACCCAGCCCCCGTATCACCGGTTTTGAGATTGCGGGTCCGGTTGCCAGGGTACTCACGCCACTTATTTTAGTAAGCGATTCAATAATATTGGAAGATGTGTTGCTGAAAAAATCATCTTTACGCATAACACTTACAGCGAAAGGAACTTTTTTTAATTGAGTTGCGCCAGTCACGCCTGTAACAACTACTGCATTGTTCTCAATAATTGATTCACCAAGTGCAAAATCTTTTTTTACGTCCGTAAAAATGTCAATACTTTCCACGATACTGTTATATCCTACATGTGTTATTTCAATAAGGTGCTTGCCCTGCGGGATATTACTGATGCTGAAATACCCTGCTGCATTGGTTGCTGTGCCCGACCTGATATCTGAAATATAAACGGTCACTCCTTCAACAGGGGCACCTGTTTTGGAGTCGGTTATTGTTCCGGAAAATGTATTGTTTATTTTTTTCGACATCCCGTCGTAAGCATTATCCTGTGCAGCGGTTGGAGCTACAGCAAAAATGATACAAGCTATTGTGATAATTGTAATGAAACGCATTGATCCTTGTTTTTTGTAAATGTTTAGTTGCTGCCGGTTTTATTCAGTTCATACTGAAAAAATTTTTCCGGTGAAAAGAAAGCTAAACAACAGGAGGACCACGCAGTGAATGCAAGCTAACAGGAGAAGAAAAGAACAGTACCTGTTTTTCGACCTTAAATAAATTATAGGATTGCCTTAGTGGTAAAATGCAGGCTTTATCAGTTTCGGTAAAAGGAGATTCGGCTACAATATTATCGCAATGGCAATTGAATGTTTGCTTACCGATCTGTTCGGTTTTATTGCTTGCATCCTTTCTTAAGGTATCCGTATGGCCGGCAAGCCAGTTGTGAAAAACAATGGTAGGCGTAATGCTGAAGGTAAATACCATCAGCAGGAAAGATGCCGCTGTTTTTTTTATGTAAACGTTGTTAAACAATATTCATTTTTTGCTACGATGTTGCAAATATATGTATTCTGAATGAGGTTTTATCATTACTTCTCATTTTTCGGCATACTACTGTTCTGTATTTTTCAATTATCTTGAAAGAAAATATACATCATGGCTCAATATATTTTATCGCTTGACCAGGGTACTACCAGCAGCCGTGCTATCATATTCAACCAGCAGGGCTCTATCATGGCCATCGCTCAAAAAGAGTTTACGCAATTCTTTCCGCAACCCGGCTGGGTTGAACATGATGCCAATGAAATATGGAGCACTCAATTAGGTGTGGCTGCAGAGGCAATCACAAAAGCAGGCTTATCTCCCGAAAATATTGCAGCCATCGGCATTACCAATCAAAGAGAAACAACGGTAGTTTGGGAACGGGCAACAGGTAAGCCTATTTACAATGCTATTGTTTGGCAGGATAGAAGGACAGCAAATTTTTGTGATGAACTGCGGGCAAAAGGACTGCATAAAATGATACAGCAAAAAACAGGGCTCATCGTTGATGCTTATTTTTCTGCCAGTAAAGTAAAATGGATTTTAGATAATGTAAAAGGAGCAAGAGCAAAAGCAGAAAAAGGTGAATTATGTTTTGGTACGGTAGATAGCTGGCTGGTTTGGAATTTAACCAAGGGCCAAATTCATGTAACTGATGTATCCAATGCATCACGTACCATGCTGTGTAATATTCATACCCTGGAATGGGATGGCGAGCTGGAAAAAATATTTGATATACCCGGCAATATGCTGCCGCAAATACGCAGCAGCAGTGAAGTGTATGGAACAACACAAAATATCTTAACAGCACATAGTATTCCTATTGCCGGTATTGCAGGAGATCAACAGTCTGCGCTCTTTGGACAAATGTGTACACAGCCCGGTATGGTTAAAAACACTTATGGCACCGGTTGTTTTATGCTGATGAATACCGGGGAGCAACCCGTAATATCCAGTAACAATTTATTGACAACAGTTGCCTGGAAAGTAAATGGTATTACAAATTATGCTTTGGAGGGCAGCGTGTTTATTGCCGGTGCTGTTGTGCAATGGTTAAGGGATGGATTGGGTATCATAAAAAATTCAAAGGACGTAGAAGCGCTTGCTTCATCTGTGAATTCAGCAGAAGGAGTATATGTTGTACCCGCTTTTGCTGGCCTGGGTGCACCACACTGGAATCAATATGCTAAAGGAACGATGGTGGGTATAACAAGAGGCACAACTGCTGCACATATAGCAAGAGCTTCCGTTGAAAGCATTGCTTATCAAACCATGGATGTTTTAAAAGCAATGGAAGCCGATTCGGGTATTTCTATAAAAGAATTAAGAGTGGATGGTGGTGCTACTGCCAATGACCTGCTGATGCAGTTCCAGGCAGATATTTTAAATACAAAAGTTGTTCGTCCTGTAATTACAGAAACCACGGCTTTAGGGGCTGCATACCTTGCAGGCCTGGCAGTTCATTATTGGGAAAGTATTGATGACATACAAAACCAGTGGCAGGTAGACAGGAGTTTTGATTCTGACATGCCCGATTCTGAACTGGATGCTCTAAAAAAAGGATGGCAAAGAGCCGTAAGATCTGCTATTGCCTGGGCTGATGATAAATAATTTTTTTATTACACTGATTATAACGGATTACACGAATTAAAAACGCAATATTTGTATTTCGCTTTAATTCGTGAAATTGAATTAATGAATCTTAATAAAACCAACTACTGCATATGAATAATTTCATCTTTGAACTTATAGGCACCGCATTTTTAGTTTTATTGGGAGATGGCGTTGTAGCAAACGTGCTTTTAAATAAAACCAAGGGAAATAACAGCGGCTGGCTGGTAATTACTTTTGGATGGGCTATTGCAGTTTTTGTTGGTGTATATATTTCAGCTCCGCAAAGTGGAGCCCATTTAAACCCGGCCGTAACAATCGGACTTGCTGTTGCTGAAAAATTTGACTGGGCTCTTGTACCTACCTATATCGCCGGGCAATTTGCCGGGGCAATGATTGGTGCTTTATTGGTTTGGATAGCCTACAAACAGCATTTTGATGAAACTGCCGATGCTAATACCAAACTGGCTGTATTTTGCAATAGCCCTGCTATATCTCATATTACTTTCAATTTAATAACTGAGATGATCGGCACATTTGCGCTGGTATTTGCCATATTCTTTATTACCGGTGCCGATGTTAAGTTGGGTGCATTGGATGCATTGCCTGTTGCTTTATTGGTACTGGGTATTGGTTTAAGTCTGGGCGGGCCAACCGGTTATGCCATAAATCCTGCCAGGGATTTGGGTCCCCGTATTATGCATTTTCTTTTGCCGATAAAAGGTAAGGGCAGCAGTGGTTGGGGGTATAGCTGGGTGCCTGTTGTGGGACCTGTTGTTGGGGGAATTTTGGCTGCTTTGGTTTTTAAAATGCTGTAATATGTCTACGCTTTTATAAAAGTTCAACAGTAATTCTAAGTTGAACGGAGCGTCGCCACTACCGCCAAATCAAGGTTCAAAAGTTTGTCACCAAAAAAAACTCCTCAAATTTTTAATTCCAACCCTCAAACCTTACCTTTGCCGCTCGAAAATTAAACCTTATTTTATATGGCCAATACTGGTAAAGTAAAATCGATCATCGGCGCTGTAGTTGACGTTCAGTTTGACAATGACAGCAAACTTCCCGAAATATTAAATGCATTAGAGTTGAAACGTGAAAACGGTGATACGCTTGTGTTAGAAGTACAACAACACCTTGGTGAAGACAGTGTTCGTACCATTGCGATGGACGGAACAGAGGGCCTTGTACGTGGTACAGTTGTAACTGATACCGGCAAACCCATTGCAATGCCTGTTGGTGATGCAATTAAAGGCCGTTTATTTAATGTAACAGGCGATGCTATTGATGGTTTACCACAGGTTAGTAAAGAAGGTGGCCGTCCTATTCACGCCAAGCCGCCATTATTTGAAAACCTGAGTACAGCCAATGAAATTTTGTACACCGGTATTAAAGTAATTGACCTTATTGAGCCTTATGCAAAAGGTGGTAAGATCGGTTTGTTTGGTGGAGCAGGTGTGGGTAAAACCGTACTGATCCAGGAATTGATCAACAATATTGCCAAATCATATAGTGGTGTTTCGGTATTTGCAGGTGTGGGTGAGAGAACAAGAGAAGGTAATGACCTGATGAGAGAGATGATTGAAGCAGGCATCATGAACTACGGCGAAAAGTTTAAGCATAGTATGGAAGAAGGTGGATGGGATTTGAGTTCAGTGAATATGGAAGATCTGAAGGAATCAAAAGCAACATTTGTTTTCGGACAAATGAACGAACCACCGGGAGCAAGAGCACGTGTGGCTTTGAGCGGTTTGACCATTGCTGAATATTTCCGTGATGGAGATGGTACCGGGCAGGGAAAAGACATTTTATTTTTCGTAGATAATATCTTCCGTTTTACACAGGCAGGTTCCGAGGTGTCGGCTTTGTTAGGCCGTATGCCAAGTGCGGTGGGCTACCAGCCAACACTGGCAACAGAGATGGGATTGATGCAGGAAAGAATTACTTCTACCAAAAATGGTTCTATTACTTCTGTACAGGCGGTATATGTACCTGCGGATGATCTTACCGATCCGGCGCCGGCAACAACATTTGCCCATTTAGATGCTACAACTGTATTGAGCCGTAAGATTGCCGATCTGGGTATTTATCCTGCGGTTGATCCTTTGGATAGTACCTCACGTATTCTTACTCCATTGATAGTAGGTGACTTGCATTATGATACAGCAAACCGGGTAAAATTAATTTTACAACGTTATAAAGAATTACAGGATATCATTGCCATCCTTGGTCTGGATGAATTAAGTGATGAAGATAAACTGGTTGTATCAAGAGCACGTAAAGTACAACGTTTCTTAAGTCAGCCTTTCTTTGTGGCTGAGCAGTTCACGGGGTTAAAAGGTGTGTTGGTATCTATCGAAGATACTATCCGTGGTTTCAATTCAATTATGGATGGCGAGGTTGATGATTATCCCGAAGCAGCATTTAACCTGGTAGGTACTTTGGAAGATGCGATTGAAAAAGGTAAAAAATTAATGGAAGCGGCGAAGGTGTAAAGGCCCCCTGTCCCCCGGTGGGGGAACTTAGGTGCAGACAGCTCAATTAATTTAAAAAAGTTCTTAAGTTTATTGGTACTTGATTTTTATGTACCCAGCGATAGTTAATTTATTTAACTTCATTGGCGTCGCACTCTTGTACTAAACAATTTTATTCAACAAATAAAAACAAAAGCTCAATACGACTACTCAGTTTACTGTTTCAGTTATAAAAGAGCTTTTAAGCCTCCCCATCGGGGAGGTTTGGAGGGGCCAAATTATGACTCTAGAAATTTTAACACCCGAACAAAAAATTTTCAGCGGCGACGTTTATGGCGTACAATTGCCGGGCATTGCAGGCTTGTTTGAAGTATTGGACAGGCATGCGCCCATGGTAAGCGCATTAAAAGATGGCAATCTGAAAATTTTAAAAGATAAAACGCAAACTACTTCTTACACGATCAAAAGCGGATTTGTAGAAGTGCTGAATAACAAGACAACCGTGTTGGTTGAAGGTGCCGTAGAAGTTTAAACTATTAACTGCCTATAATAAGAACCCATACGTTTGTGTGGGTTTTTTATTTCGTAATTTGTTTTGGTATGATACAAAAAATCTCCATCATCATCCCTACGTACAACGAAGCTACCCGCATTGTTAAGTTGATTGCTTATTTACAAAATCATGGGAGCGAACAGGTAAAAGAAATAATAATAAGTGATGCAGGTAGTGAAGATGAAACGCTGGTACTTGCTGAACAGGCTGGTATCATACCTTTGGCTTCTCCGCAAAAAGGAAGGGCAGGCCAAATGAATTTTGGTGCAAGTAAGGCCAGTGGCGATATTTTTTATTTTGTGCATGCTGATAGTTTTCCTCCCATAAATTTCGTTTCAGATATTATAAAAGCTGCAAATGACGGCTATGATTTCGGACGTTACCGTACCAAATTCGACTCCGATAAATTTCTTTTGAAGATAAATGCCTGGTTTACTAGGTTCAACCTGTTCATTTGTTATGGAGGAGATCAAACCTTATTTATCACAAGAGAATTATTTGAAAGATCGGGTGGGTTTAAAAATGAGTTGCTTATTATGGAAGAATATGAATTTGCAGAACGGCTGATGAAAAAAGCCCGGTATAAAATATTTGCTGATGCAGCATTAATAAGTGCCCGCAAATATGAAGGTAGAAGCTGGCTGCAGGTGCAGATGGCACATCGAAGAGTAGTGCAGCTCTTTAAGAAAGGGGCTTCCCAGCAAGAGATAATTGAGAAATATAAATTGATGCTGAAAAAATAATATTAATCCAGTTGTTTTTTTAACTGAACATAGCTCCATGCTGTAAAAGGCAAAATAAGTATCATTAAAAATGAAGCCCAACTTCCGGTAAAGTAAAAGCAGGCTATAGCAAGGGTAATAAGAAAAAAAGGATAAAGTATAAATAACAACCCCACCATTTTAGAATCGTCATGCCCATCTTCTTTTACCAGTGTATTACCCAGCCATTTTAATAAAATATATAAGGGTGCATGTATAATGGATCCTATAACAGCCGGAATAAACAATAATGTTTTTTTCAACGCAGATTGATTTACATAAAACCGCTCATGCAAGGCCGCTTTATCATTTGGCTCTATCTCAAAAACCTCTTTACTTAGCCGGGCTTGTAAAATTTCATTAAACTGCCGGATAGCATTACCATGACTGTCTTTATAAGCGATGTCTTCTTTCAAGATCATGTCTCCAAAGAACAGTTTTATATTTTTACCAAATTTTTTAAACGAGCTGTAATTCATTGCAAGTGGCAAAACCTTTAATTCAATCCCATCTTCCCAGCTGCTGATAGCAAGGCGGGCCGTTCCTTTTTTTAATGGGCGTAAATGCCATTCATTAACGCATCTTCCTTCACTAAAAATTAAAACGATGCCATTCTGCTTAAATACATTTTTGCACAGGTCAAATGTTTTGTAATTCTCTTCCATATTCTCAACACCTTCGCTAACCCTGTATACAGGGAACATTTTGAAAAGGGATAATATTCTGGCCGCTGTTTTATTTTTAAAGGCATCACCCCTGGCAAGTGAATACACAATGCCATCAAATAAAGTACAAAGTATTATTGCATCTAAGAAGGAATTGGGGTGATTGGCCGCCAGCAATAGTGGGCCCTTATGCTTCAATATCTCTTTCCTGTAAATTGCTATATCCCTGCAGTAAATGGGTAAGGCAAGCCGGGCAAAAATTTTTACAACACTGTATAACAAAGCAGTTTTTTATTTAAATATAGGATTTTAATTTGCAGCCCGGCTGAAAATTAGGGGAGCTTTTCATCCACGCCAAAAACAATTGGTTCTTCTTCTTTTTTGAGGTAGGTTCTAAATATCCTGTCCCAAAAGCTGAATACTGAACCGTAATTAGTGTCGGTTTCTTTTTGTTTGTTAGAATGATGAATGCGGTGCATTAAGGGAGAAGAGAAAAGTTTTCGATACAGCATGTCAATCGGTTCTGTAATGCGGATATTGGAATGATGTATCACTATTGCAAAAAAGAAAATGGTTTCATAGATAAGTATCGGAACAAATGAAAATCCTATGACGAGGAAAACAATCGCTTTCAGCATTACAGAGAATATCAATTCCACGCTGTGAAACCGTATTGCGGTGGTCGTATTCATCATGGTATCCCGATGATGAAAACGATGAAATCGCCAAAGGAATTTTTGGGTGTGATTGAGTCGGTGCCACCAGTACATAAAAAAATCCATTAGAATGATGGTGGCTGCAATTTGTATCCAGACTGGTAATACTATAATTTGTAAAAGCCCGATATTATTTTTTGAAATCCAACCCAGTAATGTTACCAGTAAAGCAGAAGGGATAAACAGGATGGCTGCATTGAAAACTCCAACCAGCAAATTAAATCCTTCGTTCTGTATATTGTTGTTCTTGCTTTTTTGCGGAAAAATATGTTCCATCACATATTGCAGCACAAACAAACTGAACAGGAGTATGGTTTGCAACTTTTTCTCGGGCACAGCTACCAGGTATCCGGTTAGGTTGATGTCACAAAGCATGCTGATTTGTTTTGGTTTCAATCCAGTCATCTTCTGTATCTACATCGGTCAGTTGTGGTAAAAGGCCAACAGGTAACCCAAGTGCATTCAAATCCTTAAGCGTATCTCCAAAAACCGAACCGGTACTCCAGTTCTTATTTTTAAAAACAGGGCCAATCAATTCTTTCATTCCCAACAGATAATAACCGCCATCCTTTGCAGGGCCAATCACTGCTTCATGATTATCTAATAGGGAAAAAGCATCAGTTACGATTTTTGATGTCAGTTGCAGGCAGTCGCTGCCAATGATGATAACTTTATTGTACCCTTGCACGAAAAGTTCTGTAAAAGCATTCTTCATTTTTTCTCCCAGTTCATTTCCATGCTGCAATCTTTTATAAAAACCATCGGTTTGCCAGCGGTCTTCAAGCCAGATATCTTCATGATAAAAAACAAATTTATCAGCCTTAATTTGCCTGCTTACAGTTAAAGTATGATCAAGTAATTGATTATAGATATCAAGTGCGTCCACATCCCCCAGCGTATCTGCCAGTCTCGTTTTTACCTTACCCAATTCGGGGTTGCGTACAAAAATGATGATCGCTTCTTTCATTATTTTCTTAATTTTTGCCCTTCTGTTCTTTTTGGGTGCAGTGTGGTGTTTTTATTTAAACCTAAATTCATTTGTTTCTCTGGCGATGAATTTTTAGGAGCAATACCAAATCGCAGTTTCATTGCACGTATGCCGGATTTAATTTCGTTCCAGAGATGTGGAGGAGCCTTGTAACCATAAGCCCGGTAGTTGCCTGGCTGTACTTTTCCTTTAGCGGCAACAAAAGTTTCAAAATTTTTTGCCCAGCTTTCAAAATGCTGCATGTAATCTTCCTCGAGTATCACATGCTCCGATTGGTTGTCACAGTATTTTTTACCAACACCGCTGTCGGCATAAACCCAAAGCTGTTCAGGAACTTCTATCCCACCGTAACGGCATTGCCATACCAGCGGTGCATAGGCCTGGCGCATATCATTAAAGGGCTCAGCATCCCCATCAAAATAATTTTTATTTTTTAATATTTTAGGCACATTATTTTCATCCATTTCATCTCCGCCTTGGTCGCCGTAGCAAAAAAAGCCTGCTGTTCTCCCTTCCAGGTGATTGATCATAAGATCTTTCCATTGCTCGGTTTTCTCCAATGCCATGGCCAGTTCCGGATCTTTGTGTTTGATCAATGTTTCATCCGGATTACCCCCATTCATACAAACCAAACGATCGAACATCAATTTTAAATTACTGCTGGGTGCATACCAGTTAACGGGCCCAATAATTGCCCAGGCATCCGCCATATCCAGCCTTGCATACATATCAGCATCCCACATAAAATCAGGTTCAGCACGGCTGCCTTTCTTATAGCAATTACATGGCCAAACACATAATGCCATTGATGTGGAAACACAGGCATTGCAACTTTGTATGTGTGCACGCCCATAAGCATTACTTAAATCTTCATAATCAATTTCCCAATCCGTTGGCAGCATGGCGGCCATCTTTAGCATCAGCATTCTTGCTTTGCTATCCACACCGGGGCAATTATATTGTTTACGGCCCGAACCTGCAATGATCAGAATCCTGAATGGCCTTTCATTAACAAGCAATGCCGCATTTTTATCGTTAGGTTTCATACCTTCAATTTATGCAAAATATATGGGAGGCAATAAAGCAATATTATATAAGCCTGGGTGAAAATTATAAAGTTGATCCGGTAATTTTCCTTGCTATACATGTTATCGCTACGCCCCTATTTATAGCAGCGGTTGCATGGATTGTGAGCAATTATAAGGCCAAAAGGTCTCTGGTATTACCTGCAATAATTGCTATGTTGGTTTTTAATGCAGCTAATATTTACCTGGTAATTGTAGGAAAAAATATCCCCTGGTGGATATATGCTATTCTTGCCTCAACCACCATCATCAGCGGATATTTTTCAATAAAAAAAATAAAGAAGAAGCTAAAATAACTTTAGCAACAACCACCACCATCATAAAACCAGGTGCTTTCCGAAATAAAAATGTCGTCTCTATTTAAAGACGCCAGTGCCCCACCTTTTTATCACAAACTGCTAAAGGCTGATTAGGCATTAACACATGGCCTTTATTATCATCAAAGCTTTCATCACTGCCAAAATAAATAGCAGTCTTACCAGTAAATACACAAGGTCCATCTTCGGGCATGGGGTCTTTTATCGCACACACTTCTACGCTTTCGATATAGATGAGTTTATCGGTTGCATAATTTTTTGGGTCAAGAATGCGGTATGGCCTTCTGGCTCTTATCTCAATGGTTCCAAAACCAATATCGGTTATCATCTTCACATACTCCTTTAAAGGAATTGAGCCGCTTAAGCACAAAGCCCTTAATCTTTCATCATCACGTAATGCTTCAGGCATCTTCGTTTCGCAGGTTGGGTCGCTCATAACCAGTCTGCCCCTGGGTTTTAGTACCCGATACATTTCCTGTAAAGCCTGTTTTAATTCTTCCTGTTTAAAAATATTAAACAAGCAGTTTTGTGCAGCAACATCAATGCTGTTGTCTTCAACAGGTAAATTAAGTGCATCACCTTTTCTTAAATCAACAAATTCTTTTTTAAACCATGGGTTTAATTTTTCAGCTTCATCAAAATTTCTGTTGCTGGCTTCCAGCATTTCATCAACCACATCCACACCTATAACGCCATTTTTTTGTCGGCTGAAATAGGCAAATTGTAAAAGTTCCATTCCACCTCCAACTCCAACATATAAAATTTTAGGACTGTTTACCAAATCTCTTGGGTTAACTGTACTGCCGCAGCCATAGTTCATCTGCTGCATAATCAGCGGCATATCTAAACCAGGTAACTGCCAAACAGGTGTTGTGGTGCAACATAATCCTACATCGGGTTTTTCTGCTGCCTCTTTGTAAATATTTCTGGTAGTTTCTAAATATCCTGTAGTCATTTATATTGATTTCATGGTTTAAAATTTATGCTACTGCCCCGCCGCAACTGCTGCCTGCACCCGCTGTACAGCCAAAGCAATGTTGGTTTATTACAATTGAACGGGTGAGTAATTCATTAAGATTGAATTGCGAAATATGTTTGCTGCTGCAATCAACTTTTAACTCCAGCATCTGGTTAAAATCGCAATCATAAATAAATCCATCCCAACCGATAGACAATGTATTGCGGCACATAACATTTGATGCTGCCGCAGGATTAAATGCTGCCAGTAATTTCTCCATATACTTTTCGTAATTGCCGCTTTGTAATAAATAATCTAAAAAGCGGCTGATGGGTAAGTTGGTAATGGCAAAAAGCGAATGAAAAGAAATACCAAAATCTTTTTTCAAAGATTCTTTAAATTCTTTTTCTAAAGCTGTTTGTGAGGGAGGAAGAAATGCACCCGCTGGATTATACACAAGATTCAAAATCAAATCACTTCCTTCCAAGCCATAACCAACTGCATTCAGCATTTGTAAGGCTTTAATGCTGTCATCAAAAACACCGTCTCCACGTTGCCTGTCTGTACGGTCTTTAGAATAAAACGGGAGCGATGATGCAACTTCTATATTGTGTATTTTATAAAACTCTGGTAGGTCGTAATATTTTTTATTTGCCCTGATGATGGTAAGGTTACAACGCACAATTATTTTTATGTTGCTGTTAACTTTTTTTATTTCTTCCACAAACCACCTGAAATCCGGATTCATTTCGGGTGCTCCACCGGTTAAATCAACAGTTGTAAAAGATGGATTTGCGGCCAATACGTTAAGGCATTGTTGCATGGTGTCACGGGTCATTATTTCTTTCCTGTCGGGTCCGGCATCTACATGGCAATGCCTGCAAACCTGGTTACACATTTTGCCTACGTTGATCTGGAAAACTTCCAATGCCGCTGGTTTTAACGGGTATAATCCAATTGTCTCAAGCTTTTGCTGAAAAGGTACCAGGTTAAAGGCGTCATCATGATTTGCACCATGCTCCAGTATTTCTATCTGCTCATGTGCATCTGCAAGAATATTGTGCTGTGCTTTTAATGATTTCATAATTGCTTTCCCTAAATCCCCGTCCGTACCGGAACGGGCGGGCCTAAAGGGGCTTTGTACTACCTTGGAAAATAATTTCAGTTTACTGAGATAATTACTTTAATAGTCTGTTATTAAATACTTTTAATGGCTGCACCCAAGTTCCTCCCCCAACCGGCGGAGGCGAAGGGGGTCACATTGCGATCTCCTTCACTTTGTTCATCATCTGTACACCATGTACAAGCGCTGCTCCACCTTTAATAGCGGCGGCAATATGTACCGCTTCCATCATTTGTGCCTCACTATATCCTTTCTCGTAGGCATCGCTGCTATAGGCATCAATACAATAGGGGCATTGCACTGAATGTGCCACAGCCAATGCTATTAACGATTTTTCTTTAGCAGTTAACGCCCCGTCGGCAAAGGCTGCTCCATACCAGCCAAAAAATTTATCAGCAAGTTCTTTTTGGTACTCACCAATGTTTCCAAATTTTGAAAGGTCTGTTGCATTGTAATAATGGTTACTCATGAGTTAAAGTTTATAATTATCTAAATAAAGTGTCCAGTCATATTTTTTAAACCTGATTTTCGGATCAACAGCATTTGCCAGGATTTTTTTGGCCTTAAGTAAGGCAATAATTTTTTTCTTCCCACCAAAATCTCTTCTAAACCAACTCAAAATAGCCGGGAGTTTTAAAATATTTGTTTCTGCATTGTATTCCACTTCTGCATTCAGGTATGCGGCAGCAGCAATATCAAGTTGTTCATTTATTTTTTCGGCGCTGTAGAAAGCAATTGGCGGGCAACTTTTAGCGCCACAGTTTAATGCAAAGTGAATCCGGTTATCAAGTTTATCTACCCGAAGATCTTTTTCAAGTTTTCCGGGGCATGGTTTTGAGAGATAACCAAGACTCCATTTAATACTGCTCTTTCGTAATAACCCGTGTTCAATCTTATCCAAACTGAAAGTTTTACCTGCTACAACAATATTTTTCTTTTTAAAAAAACTGTTCCTGCTTTTGTATTGCTCAGGATCTTTGTGTAAAGATGCATTGGTGTAGGCATTGTAAAGATTTATCCAGAACGCTTTTTTATCATCATCATTTTTTAACCCGGTAAGCAATGCCTCGTATTTTAAATCTTTCAGCCGGTTTATATAATCTGCTGTAACCTCATTGGTTTTGGCAGCATACATAAAATCCTGCGATAACTTTACCAGCAAATTATTACTTTCAGCGTACATAACTTTTGTTTCGGTTTTGGTTTCTGATTTTATTTCAGGTTCTGTATTTTTTATTTCGGTAATATTTTTATTATCGGCAATAAACTTAGCCAGCATAGTTTCGGTTAAATCTGCTGCGTTGGTTATCAATAATATTTTTAAATTTTTATCCAGCACAATTGAATAAGGATAGGATGGAGGCTTAAAGGCATTTGTAAAAATATTGTCAGCGTCTACAATCATCGGGAAAGCGAATGGTTGCCTGCTGCTTATAAATTTGCTAAGCTTGTCTTTGGTTTCTGTTGAAACCAGTATAATCTTTACATCATCTTTAAAATTTTCCTGGTAATTTTTTAATTCAGGTAATGCTTTAATGCATGGGGCACACCAGGTACCAAAAAAATCAATGATCGTAATATTACCTTGTAGCTTTTTTAAAGATACAGGTGAAGCCGGATAATTGAGAATTTGAGTAGCCATAAGATCGGAAACCAAATCAGATTCCTTATATGGTTCCTGGGCAGTACAATCAATGCAGCAAACGGTTAATAGAAAAAGAAAATATTTCATGATTATCTTAAGTGGTTGCCTGTAAATGAATATACGTAATTTCACAGTAAACGGATTAAACATGCTTTATACTTTAAATGACGTAAAAAACTGTGCTTCATTTTTACAGGCCAAAGGCATGAAAAGTCCTGTTGCAGCCATTGTACTGGGTACGGGCCTTGGGGCAATTGTTAAAAATATTGATATAGAAATTTCAGTGCAGTACAGTGAGATTCCTGATTTTCCGGAAGCTACTGTAGAATTTCATAAAGGCAACCTTATTTTCGGTTTTTTAAATAAGATACCGGTGTTGGTGATGCAGGGCAGGTTTCATTATTATGAAGGCTACAGTATGCAGCAGGTTACGTTTCCGGTAAGGGTGATGAAGGAACTTGGGGTTAAATATTTATTATTAAGTAATGCAGCAGGCGGCATGAACCCCGCTTTTAAAAAAGGCGATTTGGTTTTATTAACTGATCATATTAATGAGCAACCCGAAAATCCGCTACGTGGCTTAAATGACCCGGCCTTCGGTAACCGGTTTGTTGATATGAGTTGTCCTTATGATGCCGCATTGAATAACAAAATAATTGCTGCCGCTTCATCTTTATCAACAGCAATTAAAAAAGGTGTTTATGTAGCCGTTGCAGGACCTAACCTGGAAACCCGTGCTGAATACCGCCACCTGCGTGGCATGGGTGCCGATATGGTTGGCATGAGTACGGTGCCCGAAGTGATTGTTGCCAATCATGTAGGACTTCCCTGTGCTGCCGTTAGTATAATTACTGATGAATGTGATCCTGATAATTTACAACCGGTAAATATTGCAGAGATTATTGATGTGGCGGGTAAGGCAGATGAAAAGTTAAGCAAAATTTTTGTAGATACTATTAAGGCTTTAATTTAACTGCGGATCAATAGGATAATTGATCATCATTTCAAATTCGCCCCCCAACTCCTTTAAACTTCCTTTCCATATTTCATCATGGCCGGTATTAAAAACCAATTTAAGATTTGCTGAAACAGTAAGCCAGCTTTTTTCTTCAAGCTCTGTATGCAATTGATTATCTCCCCAGCCACTATAACCAATGAAGAATTTAATTTTATTAAGATCAATACTTTTATTTTTTATAAGAGCAGACACGGTTTCAAAGTTTCCTCCCCAATAAATATTCTCACCCACTTTCACCGATTCCGGGATAAGGTCGGGATATTGATGTAGAAAATGAATGGTATTCATTTGTACAGGCCCGCCATAATATACAGGCAGGCTGTAACCTTCCAGGTCAGCTACCAGTTCGCCCAGTGTCTGTTCTATCTGTTTATTTAAAACAAACCCAAAACTTCCTTCCTCCTGGTGCTCACATAAAAGCACAACAGTGCGTAAAAAATTTGGGTCCTTTAAAAACGGATCAGCGATCAATAATATGCCTGCAGCGGGTTCAATCATATTTGTAAAGTAATATTTAATTACAGAAAAACCATACTCCCTGTATTTTTTTGAAAAAAAATCTAAACCTTAGTTAAATTTAATGTTTAAGGCATTTAAATTATATTAGAGTCGGTTACTGAATTACCTTTACAGCAATGAAGAAAATTTTTCCTATCATAACAATATTGATACTGCTTTCGCTTTTCGGGCTAATTTTTTTCCAGTTCTTATGGATCAGAAGTGCAAAAGCAACAAAGGATAAGCAGGTAACGGAAAATATATTCATGGCTGTTGATTATGCCGGTAGTATACTTACCCAGGAAAAAAATGCTTTAATGCCCATGCCACGCAAAAGCGACCTGCTTTTTCCGGGCGATAAATTGCAGATGCAATATTTCAAACCATCTGTAATTAAACGGTTTTCCAAAGACGAGATCGCTGATATCATCCGCAAAGGTTTTGATAAGTATAATCTCAAGAACTATCCTTTTGAATTCAACGTAATGGTCAATTCAATAAATGGCGACCAGGTATCGAGTGACAATTTTTTTAAATATTACGAAGACACGGTTAACAGCTTTAAAGTTGTTTACGCATTGGAGCCTGCATCGGGAAGCAGCTTTGAAAATCTGGTAAGTGAAGAATTATTATCGGTTATAGTACCACACCAGCAAAGCCTTATCTGGAAAGAGGTTATTGGATTCATTTTGGCTGCCATTCTTTTTACACTGATTATAACAACCGCATTTTTTATCACTATCCGTACTTTATTAAAACAGAAAAAACTCAGTGAGATAAAATCAGATTTTATCAATAACATGACACATGAGTTTAAAACACCACTGGCAACCATTTCTCTTGCTGTTGATGCTTTAAAAAATGAAAAAGTAACTGGTAACAAAGAGAAAACAGATTATTTTACGGCTATTATAAAAGAAGAGAATAAGCGGATGAATAAGCAGGTAGAAACTATACTACAGGCAGCTTTGCTTGATAAAAAAGAAGTGCAGCTCAACCTGAAAAGATCTGCTGCTCATGACCTCATCGTAGCTGCCCTTAACAATATCAATTTACAGGTTGAAGAAAAAGGCGGAACACTTGAAATTGAAATGGATGCAGAGAATGACGTGATCATGGCTGATGAAGTTCATTTTACTAATCTCATAAACAATCTGCTTGATAATGCAGTAAAATATTCAAAGGAAAACCTGCATATCAAACTAAGTACAAAAAATACCGGGAGCCAGTTTAAAGTAAAAATTGAAGACAATGGCATTGGTATGAACAAAGAAACACTGCATCGTATCTTTGAAAAATTTTACCGGGCTCATACTGGAAACGTCCACAATGTAAAAGGCTTTGGCCTTGGATTAAGTTACGTTAAAACAATGGTGGAGGCACATCATGGTACCATAAAAGCCGAAAGTGTTTTGGGCAAGGGCAGCACTTTTTGTATAGTTGTACCCCTGGCAAAATAAACGATCTGCTTAATCCTTTGCTTCATTCTCTCAAATAGTTCCCGCTAAATTATTTCCCCTTTTATGCTTATTCACAGTAATCCACAGCTTTCCACACACTCTTAACATCCATTTTCTGTTTTTTAAGCTCATAATCACTCCAATTCGACAATAGCTCTTGTGGATAAAAAACTTTTGAGCTTTTTTGCCTTTGAAGTGGGAAAAAGTGTTATTTTGTGGGAGTATATGTTATTCAACTGCTTAAATACTTGAAAATGATAGGTTTCCTCGGAGAATATGAGGCTACTTTAGATGCTAAAGGACGCTTTCTTTTACCGGCTGGCTTTAAAAAGCAAATGCCGGAAGAGGGAGCTACGCATTTTATAATTAACAGGGGTTTTGAAAAATGCCTCACATTATACCCACAGCAAAGCTGGGATCCTATATTTTCTGAAATCAGCAAATTGAATGATTTTGACCCTAAAGTAAGAGAATTCAGGCGCTATTTTTTAAACGGGGCTACACAGTTGGAACTTGATTCTGCAGGGAGATTATTAGTGCCTAAAAACCTGACCGAGCATGCGGGGCTGGAAAAGGAGATCGTATTGGTATCGGCGGTTAACAAAATTGAGATCTGGGATAAAAGTAAGTATATGCAGTTCTTTGAAACTTTTACACCACAATCATTCAGTGATTTGGCGAATGAAGTGATGAATAGGAAAGACGGTAATTAGTAATTAGTAATTGGTAATGGAATGAAAAAAAATGAAAGCGATAGCCCAATTTCAAATTCCCAATTCCAAAGTTATCACACGCCGGTTCTACTGAATGAATGCATCAAAGGTTTAAACATTCAGCCTGAAGGCGTGTATGTTGATTGTACTTTTGGCGGGGGTGGCCATAGTCTTGCCATATTGCAGCAATTAGATGCAAACGGTAAACTGATCGTCTTTGACCAGGATGAAGATGCCCGTCAAAATTTGCCAAAAGATGAACGGGTGATCTTTGTTCCGCAAAACTTCAGGCACCTGCAAAGATTCTTGAGGCTGCATAAATTCCTAAAGGTTGATGGTATACTGGCTGACCTGGGCGTTTCCAGTCACCAGTTTGATGAAGCAGGCCGTGGGTTCTCTACCCGCTTTGATGCCCCACTGGATATGCGTATGGATCAGCGGCAGTCAATTACCGCAGCAGATATACTTAAAAATTTCTCAGAATCGCAATTGCATAAAATGTTCGAGCAGTATGGTGAAGTGACCAACGCTAAAACATTGGCAAAAGCAATTGTATCCCAAAGAAGTTTAGCGCCCATCCGTACTATCAATGAATTTAAACTTGCGGTTCATGCAGTGGTGAAAGGTAATCCTCAAAAATATTTTGCACAGGTCTTCCAGGCATTGCGTATTGAAGTAAATGATGAACTGGGTGCATTGAAAGACCTGCTGCAACAAACAGCATCTGTATTAAATCCAGGGGGTATGGTTGCAGTGATAACCTTCCATTCGCTGGAAGACAGGATAGTAAAGAATTTTTTCAGGGATGGAACTTTTGAAAATACGGAGATTGATGAAGTATATGGCCACCGCTTTGAAAATCCATTTAAAGTAATTACCAAAAAACCGGTTACAGCAAACGAAAAAGAGCTAAAAGAAAATACAAGATCACGAAGTGCAAAATTGAGAGTAGCAGAGATGAAATAAAAGTTTTAAAAAAGTATGTCAACAGAAAATGAAATAAAGGAACAGCCGGTTGCAGCGCAAAAGCTGGATTGGAAGAAGCTTATAAGCCATAAATGGGTTGTAAGGAATATTCCTTTCTTCTTGTTTTTAACGTTGTTGGCAGTTGCCTATATATATAACGGGCACTTTACTGATAAACTGGCTTTAAAGATTAATACAACAGAAAAAAAAATAAAAGAACTGGAGTACGAATACAAAACCGTTAAAAGTGATGTGATCTTCAGGAGTAAGGCCAGCGAATTGATAAAAGCGGTAGAACCATTGGGATTAAGAGAATTAACCAAACCGCCGCTTTTATTAGGTGGCGGGCAGTAAAAAATAAATAATAAATCAAGCCGGGTACATTGGAAATAAAAAAAGACATATTGTGGAGGGTTTATCTCAGTTTCCTGGGAGTAGTGATCCTTGGCTTAATTGTTATAGGCAAAGCATTTTATATACAGCGTGTTGAAGGAGACTTCTGGACAAATATGGACAGCAGTATGCACCTGAAATATTTACCAATAGCAGCAGAGCGGGGCACTATCTACAGCGAAGATGGAAATATGCTGAGTACTTCGGTGCCGGTATTTGATGTGTATGTTGATTTTGCTGCACTGGGATTGAGAGAAAAAGAAGGGAAACGTTTTAAAGATCATATTGATACATTAAGCCTTTGTCTTTCAAACCTCTTCAATGATAAAACACCCGAAGCCTACCAGAAAGAAATGAAGCTGGCTTATAAGAATAAAGACCGGTACTACCCGCTTAAAAAGAAAATATCCTTTACACAATACCGGGAGCTAAGAGAATTTCCACTTGTAAACCAGGGGAAGAACAAGAGCGGTTTTATCATCACTTCAAAAGATAAGCGCATCAATCCTTATGTTTTGCTTGCCAACCGCACTATTGGCCTATCAAGAAATAACGCAAGTAATGTAGGGCTCGAACAACGGTACGATAGTTTACTGAAAGGTAAAACAGGACAGCAACTGGTAAGATATATGGCCGGGGCTTATATGCCCGTTGATGGTGCAGATGTAGACCCCGAAAATGGGAAAGATATTATTTCAACACTTGATACTTATATACAGGATATCACAGAATCAGCTTTAATGCGTATGCTGGATAGCAATAATTCGTTGCATGGCACTGCCATTGTAATGGAAACAGCCACCGGTAAAATAAAAGCCATAGCCAACCTGGGAAAACAGCCGGATGGATCTTATACCGAAGACCTGAACTATGGGATTGGTAAAGCAACAGAACCGGGCTCTGTTTTTAAACTGGCAACGCTGATAAGTTTGCTGGAAGATAAATATGTAACCATTAATTCCATTGTTGATTGCGAGGGCGGAAAGAAGAACTTTTATGGTTTAACCATCAGGGATTCTCATATGGGTTATGGAGAGATCACTGTTAAAGATGCATTTGAAAGAAGCAGTAATGTGGCGTTCGCAAAATTAGCCGACCAATATTATCACAGCCAGCCATCGAAATTTACCAATCACTTACATAGGTTCAGGTTGGATACACTTACCGGCGTTGACCTTACCGCATCTTCAGGTAAACCCACCATTAAAAAACCAACCAACCGCAGCTGGGCCAATACAACCATTCCATTTATGGCGCACGGCTATGAAGAACTGGTTACACCGTTGCATATGCTTATGCTCTATAATGCTGTTGCCAATAATGGTAAAATGATGAAACCCTACCTGGTAAGTTCGATAAAACAATATGGTGTAGAAGTGAGATCCATAAAACCGGTTGTACTGGTTGATAAAATATGCAGCAATGAGACCCTGGCCCAGCTTAAGGAATGCCTGCTTGCTGTAGTTGAAGGGGAGCATGGTACTGCAAGAAAAATAAAGGATAGTGCATATCGTATTGCCGGTAAAACAGGAACTGCGGTAACTGCATTGGATAATAGAGGTTATAACAAAGGCAACAAAATATACCAGGCCTCATTCATTGGTTATTTTCCAGCCGATCAGCCAAAATATACCATTGCTGTAGTTATCCAAAACAGCAGGGAATCCAAAAAAATATATGGAGCTGATGTTTCCGGTACCGTTTTCAAAGAGATCAGCGACAGGATCTATGGCAGTTTTTTAAGTACAAAAAAATACGTAGCAGTAAATAACCCCGACAGTAACCAGTATAATTATTTTGGAATGAAAAGCGAATTGAGTTCAATTTTCACTTCCATAAATCTTCCTTATACCGATTCAGGTGCCGGCGGCTATTGGAGAAATTTACAAATGAAAAATAATTCAGGAGTGCTAAATACACCGCTTATTTCAACTTCAACATCCGGTTCTGTAACCCCTAACGTTGTCGGAATGGGTTTGAAAGATGCGGTGTATTTACTTGAAAACATGGGATTGAAAGTTACAGCAACCGGCAGAGGTCGTGTAATGAACCAATCCCTGGTTGGAGGAACAACATTTAATAAGAACCAAAACATTGCTTTAATACTGAATTGATACTGCAGGATCTACTATATAAAGTTTCTATCCGGTCTGTAAAGGGTAATACCAATATAGAAGTAAATGGCCTGTCTATTGATTCCCGGAATGTAAAGCCCGGCACCTGTTTTATTGCACTGAGAGGCACCAAAACAGATGGGCAGGAATATATTGAGAGCGCAATTGAAAAAGGGGCAACAGGTATTATATGCGAAGAGCTGCCAGTTGTGATCAGTGATGATATCACTTATGTGCAGGTTGAAAATGCGGCGGATGCTGCAGGTTACGTGAGTCATAATTTTTATGGCGAACCTTCTTTACAATTAAAGCTGGTAGGAGTTACAGGTACAAATGGAAAAACTACAATTGCTACGCTGTTATGGAAATTATTTACAGCAATGGGTTATAAATGCGGATTGATAAGCACTGTACAAAATCAAATTGGTGATATAATAATTGCAGCAACGCATACTACACCTGATGCAGTTAGCATAAATGCCTTACTTAAACAGATGGTTGATGAGGATTGTGAATTTGTTTTTATGGAATGCAGCAGCCATGCAATTCACCAGTCAAGAATTACAGGCCTGCAATTTAAAGGAGCACTGTTTAGTAATATCACCCACGATCATCTTGACTACCATAAAACCTTTGATGAATATATCAGGGTAAAAAAATCATGGTTCGATAAGCTTTCTTCTTCTGCCTTTGCATTGAGTAATGCAGATGATAAGCGTGGGGCAGTGATGCTGCAGAATACAAATGCTAAAAAATATTTCTATAGCCTTAAAACCATGGCTGATTTTAAAGGAAAGATCCTGGATAACAGTCTTGAAGGATTGCATATGACTGTAAATGAAAAGGAAGTTTATTTCCGGCTCATTGGTGAATTCAATGCTTACAACCTGTTGGCTGTTTATGGTGCCGCTGTTTGCCTGGGAGAAGATAAGGATAAAGTACTGCAGGTTTTAAGCAGCCTGGATGGAGCCGAAGGCAGGTTTGATTATACAATCAGTAAGAAAGAAAAGATAAAAGGTATTGTTGATTATGCCCACACCCCCGATGCTTTACTGAATGTATTGGCAACAATAAAAAATTTACGCCAGGGCAATGAGCAGATCATTACCGTTGTTGGTTGTGGTGGCGACAGGGATAAAACAAAACGGCCCATCATGGCTGAAGTGGCTTGTGAGTATAGTGATAAAGTAATCCTTACTTCTGATAATCCAAGAAGTGAAGATCCTTTGGAAATTTTAAATGACATGCAGGCAGGTGTGAATGCAGTAACAAAAAAAAAAATTATTTCCATTGCCGACAGGAAAGAAGCTATTAAAACAGCGGTAAGCCTGGCCGGTAACGATGATATTGTTTTGATAGCAGGTAAGGGCCATGAAAAATACCAGGAGATAAAAGGCGTGAAGTATGATTTTGATGATAAGAAGATATTGAATGAAATGTTTGAATTGTTGGAAAAATGAAGACGTGAATCGTGAATGGTGAATCGTGAGTTGGGCTTCACGATTCAAACTCACTACTGGCTAATTGAAAGCTTAAGTAATAAAGAGTATTATGTTGTATCACATTTTTGATTGGCTTGCAGGAGAAGGTTTCCGGTTCCCGGGTATCAACCTTTTCCAGTTCATCACCTTCAGGGTGTTGCTTGCAATGATATTGAGCCTGGTGATCACAACCGTTTATGGAAAAAAACTGATCAAATATTTACAGAAGAAACAATTGGGTGAATCGGTAAGGGATCTTGGGCTGGAAGGTGAAAAAGAAAAGAAGGGCACGCCAACAATGGGTGGTATCATTATCCTGCTCGCCATTTTAATACCAACACTCCTGCTGGCAAATCTTGATAAAGTATATATCCGCCTGATGTTATTATGTACTGTTTGGCTCGGCGCTATTGGCTTTATTGATGACTATTTAAAAATAAGATCAAAAAGAATTGCACAGGCAGAAGGCATTACCTATAAAAAAAGCGATAGTGATGGACTGGCAGGAAGATTTAAAATTTTCGGTCAGGTTATGCTGGGAATAATTGTGGGAGCCACACTTTATTTTACACCAAGCGTGGTTGTAAAAAGAGAGATCGTAAAAACTGCTGACACATCTCACACTCCATCTAACCCTAATGCAAAATTTGATACCATTGTTATAGATGGTAAGGCCAGGGTATTTACAGATGCAAAGTCAATGATTACTACTATTCCTTTTGTAAAAAATCACGAATTCAATTATGCAAAACTTTTACCCAATAGCTGGGAAGAGTATGCCTACATATTGTATATCATGATTGTAATACTTATTGTAACGGCTGTAAGTAACGGCGCCAATATTACCGATGGCCTGGATGGGCTGGCAACTGGTGTCAGTGCTATCATCGGTATCTGCCTGGGCATATTTGCTTATGTAAGCGGTAATATAAAGTTTGCTGAATACCTCAACATCATGTACATACCAAACCTGGGAGAGTTGTCCATTTTCATTGCAGCATTTGTGGGTGCATGCATTGGGTTTCTGTGGTACAATGCTTACCCGGCGCAGGTTTTCATGGGCGATACCGGCAGCCTGGCATTGGGAGGGATCATTGCGGCACTGGCAATAATAGTGCGTAAAGAATTATTGATACCGATATTTTGTTTTGTGTTTCTGGTAGAGAATTTAAGCGTGATGATACAGGTTGGATACTTTAAATATACCAGGCGAAAGTATGGTGAGGGGCGGCGGGTCTTTTTAATGAGTCCGCTGCATCACCACTACCAGAAACTGGGATATCATGAAAGCAAGATAGCAGTGCGGTTCTGGATAATAACAATATTAAGTGTGGTTTTGGCAATAGTAACGCTAAAGCTTCGATAAAATAAGTTTTGAAAAACCAAACTGGTATTTACACATGTTGATACTAAGTTTTTCAATGTAACCAATATCCTTTGTAAAGCAAAAAGCCAGTCTGACTGAAAACCTGACCTATTAAATTCTATGCTGTTGAAGAACCATTTTTT
>JBBSJI010000004.1:0-74444 GCA_038257425.1 Chitinophagales bacterium | reverse complement strand
TTCGTTGAAGACCAGAAAAAGAAAAACGGGAACCTTCAAAATTTAATTGAAAATTCCCGTCCTGTATCGGGGAGCAGACTTGAACTGCCGACCTTCGGGTTATGAATCCGATGCTCTAACCAGCTGAGCTACCCCGACATCATATTCCGCTACTGAATGTTTGTAAACCCGTTAACGGGGTGCAAATATAGGCGATTTGACTAAAAATTTTGCAGCTATACGTTAAGAAGTTGTTCAATTCTTTCAGAAACCTTACCAGCATTGGGTAGCATTGCCTGTTCCAAAATAATATTCATGGGAACGGCCGGAAGATTCAATGCTCCCAGCACCTCCACCGGGGCATCCAGGTACCTAAAACAATTTTTTGAAATTCTGCCCGCCAATGCTTCGGCAAAGGAATTATTTTGCTGCTCTTCAGTTAATATTAAACACTTACCATGCTTTTTTACAGTTGAAAAAACCAACGCTTCATCCAATGGAAATAAACTACGCAGGTCAACTATTTCTACTTGTCCGGGAAAGTTTTTAGCAGCAGCTTTTGCCCAATATACTCCCATACCATAAGTAATGATGCAGCAGCTTTCTCCATTTTTAATATGGTCTTCATCTGCCTGCAATACAATATTTCCTTTGCCTAATGGTATAATATAATCCCTCGAAGGTTCAATTGTTTTTGCATCTTCCGTACCAGGGACTTTACTCCAGTATAATCCTTTGTGTTCAAGCATTATCACAGGATTAGGATCGAGGAAAGCAGCTTTTAAAAGACCCTTCATATCTGCAGCATTGCTTGGGTAAACTATTTTTATGCCTTTAATAGTAAGCAACGTACTTTCAATACAACCACTATGATAAGGGCCACCACCACCATAAGCACCAATCGGTACTCTTATTAAAGTTTGAATGGGAAACTTACCACAACTTAAATAACAGCTTTTAGAAATTTCGGTTACCAATTGGTTAAGGCCAGGATAAATATAATCGGCAAACTGTACTTCCACTATCGGCTTTAAACCCACTGCACACATACCAACTGTGGAACCAATGATATAAGCCTCCTGTATAGCCGTATTAAAAACACGGTGATCACCAAACTGCTCAGCCAATGTTGCAGCTTCCCTGAAAACACCGCCCAGCCTACGTCCTACATCCTGTCCATAAAAAAGCGACTCGGGATAATCTTCCATAATTTCCCTGATTGCGAAAAGGCCAGCATCAACCATTAAAACTTTTTCCTTACCTGAGGGAACTCTTTCTCCAAATTCCACAGTAACCGGTGTTGGAATGAAAATATGATCGCTAACTGTTGATGGATCAGGTTCAGGTGCGGCTACGGCTCCCTGAAAATGATGAGCAACATCTTCAGCAGTTTCTTTTTCTATATTACTTAACGTTTCCTCAGTGATCCCAATCTCCAGCAATTTATTCCTGAGTTTGGGACCGGGATCATCTTCAAAATGTTTTGCAAGGTCTTCTTCGGTTCTATAAAATTCTTTGCGTACACCGCTGGTATGATGCCCAAGCAATGGAACTTTTGCATGAACTAAAAAAGGATGTCTTTCTTTTCTTACTTCATCAATAACATTCTTCATCACATCATAACTCTGTAAAAAATCACTTCCGTCAATGCTGATGCGTTTTATGCCTTTAAAACCCTTTACCATTTCATTGGCGTTGGTTGTTCTTGCTTCTTCAGAAGTAACGCTGATGCCCCAGCCATTATCCTGTACTAAATAAATAATTGGTAACTGGTGTAATGCAGCAAACTGAAATGCCTCACTTACTTCACCCTCTGTAACAGAAGCATCTCCTAAAGAGCAGATAACTATGGCACCTCCTAAATCCTCCCCGAAGGGGAGGATTTTGCCCATTTTATTAATAAATTTTATCCCCTGTGCAATACCTGTTGTTGGTATGGCCTGCATGCCGGTTGCACTACTCTGATGAATTATTCCAGGCTTATCGTCTTCTTTATAATTGGGATGTGAATAATATTCCCGCCCTCCCGTAAAAATATCATTGCCTTTTGCCAATAATTGTAACATCAGTTCGTAAGGTGAGAACCCAAGCCCCAGTAACATACTCTCATCTCTATAATAAGGACTTACATAATCGCAAGGTAACAGGTGAAAAGCAGTGGCCAACTGGATAGCTTCATGCCCACGGCTTGTAGAATGCACATATTTGCAAATCTGGCGATTGTCTTCATAGGTATCGGCCATGGCCTTTGCCGTACACATTAATTTATACGCCCTTAATAAAATATCAGTATCAATCATTGAAAATAGCAGGAGCTGTTATGAAAATAAAATTGTGCAGCAAAGGTATAAATAATACCGATGGATTTTTGAAGTTAATCCGACCGGTACCTGCTTACCGCCAGGCAGATTTGCCAAAGGCATACACACAAAGGCTGGCTTGAATTTCAGCCATCGCATTTTACTTGTAATGAAATTCAGTTTGGCAAAAAAAATCGCTGAGCAGGTTAATTCAGCGAATGTAATAATGATGTAAATATTATTTTAGCTATTTTACTTCCACAGAAAACAAGCTTTGTTTATCAATGAATCCTTCCAGAATGTCGCCTGTTACACATTCTCCTACGCCGGCAGGAGTGCCTGTAAAAATAAGATCGCCAATATTTAAAGAAAAATAATTTGAAATATTCTCAATGATCCTGTCTATGCTGAAGATCATATCTGCGGTATTACCGTCCTGTACTTTTTCACTGTTTTTCAGTAAAGAAAAATGAATGGCTTTACTGTTGTAATCAGCAGTTAATGAAATGAATTTGCCAACAACAGCGGAATTATCAAATGCTTTTGCTTTTTCCCAGGGCAGGCCTTTACTCTTTAGGTCATCCTGTATATCTCTTGCAGTGAAATCAATACCTACCGATATAGCATCATAATAATTACGGGCATGCTTTTCCTGGATGTACTTTCCGTTCTTGCAAACCCTTAGAATAATTTCGCATTCGTAATGCAGTTCATTGGTAAATTCGGGATAATAAAAAGGCGTATGACTTTGGAGTAAAGCGCTTTTCGGCTTCATAAATATTACCGGCTCATCTGGTATACTGTTGCCAAGTTCTTTAACGTGATCCTTATAGTTTCTGCCTACACAAATAATCTTCATTGCATGTTTTTTTTAAGGTATTGCGGTTAAAACACGAATATAGACAAATAGCGAAAAAAAACCAAGTATATGTTTTTCTTAATAGAATCAGGCAGGTTTGATAGATAGTTTATTATAGGTTGTCATAGTCTGTTCAATACCTGCGGTTACAAAACTTTCCATAACATCCATACATACTTCAATTTTATGGCGCACTACCACCTCTTCTTCTTTGAACCATTTGCTTAATACAAAATTGGCCTGCATACCTTTTGGATAATTATTACCTATACCATAGCGCAGTTTTGGATAAACATCTGTACCCAAAATTTGCTGTATATCCTTTAAGCCGTTATGGCCTGCATCCGTTCCTGAAGAACGCAAACGTATCTTATCCAGGGGAAGCGCCAGGTCATCAACAATAGTTAATGTATTTTCAAGAGGCACTTTAGTTTTATCAAGCCAGTATTTAAAAGCTCTGCCACTGAGATTCATAAAAGTTGTAGGGCAGATACAGGTAATATGTTTTCCCTTAAACTTTACTTCAGCTACATAAGCCAAGCGATCCACCTTAAAATCTCCGCCATGTTTTAATACAAATGTATTCACCACATCAAAGCCGATATTATGCCTGGTATTTGCATACTCTGCACCAATATTCCCTAAACCAATAAAAAGAAATTTTGACATGTTAATTGAGTCTGGAGTCGGGAGGCGGGAGGCGGGAGTAGAGAGCTGTTATACCACTCCTGACTCACGACTCCTGACTCACGACTCAATTATATGAATCCAGCATCTGCTGCAGGTCTGCTTCTGTTTTTACCAATACTTCCCGGGCCTTGCTTCCCTGGTTACCGCCAACAACACCCGCTGCTTCCAACTGGTCCATCAACCGGCCTGCACGGTTATAGCCCAGTTTCATGCGGCGCTGTAATAATGATGTACTGCCTACCTGGCTCGCTACAATTAACCTGGCCGCATCTTCAAACAAGGGATCTTTATCACCCAGGTCAAAATCTTTACCCTCCATATCTTTTTCATCAATATACTCAGGTAATAAAAATGCCTGGGGATAGCCCCGTTGCTCTCCAATAAAATCAACGATCTTATCTACTTCGGGTGTATCAACAAAAGCACATTGCAAACGAACGATATCACCGTTGTAACTGATCAGCATATCCCCTTTACCGATCAGTTGCTCTGCACCACCGGCATCTAAAATAGTACGGCTGTCTATCTTACTGCTCACTTTAAATGCAATACGTGCCGGGAAGTTTGCTTTGATGGTACCGGTAATAATATTTACTGATGGTCTTTGTGTTGCAATGATCAGATGTATTCCAACTGCCCTGGCAAGCTGTGCCAGCCTGGCGATGGGCATTTCCACTTCCTTACCTGCTGTCATGATCAGATCGGCAAACTCATCAACCACCAGCACAATAAAAGGAAGATACTGGTGTCCTTTTTCAGGATTTAATTTTCGGGATACAAATTTTTCGTTGTACTCTTTAATGTTGCGGCAGCCGGCTTCTTTAAGCAGATCGTAGCGGTTGTCCATTTCAATACAAAGTGCATTTAAAGTATGTACTACTTTTTTAGTATCCGTGATGATGGCATCCTCTTCACCTGGCAGTTTTGCCAAAAAATGACTTTCTATTTTTTTATAAATACTCAGCTCTACCTTTTTGGGATCAACCAACACAAATTTTAATTGCGATGGATGTTTTTTATATAACAGCGAAACCAGGATGGCATTCAACCCTACAGATTTCCCCTGGCCGGTTGCACCTGCCATTAATAAATGAGGCATGGTTGTAAGGTCAACAATAAAATTTTCATTGTCTATCTTTTTACCAATGGCAATGGGAAGTGAATAATTATTTTTCTGGAATTTTTCAGAAGAAAGCAGGGTCTTCATACTCACAATGCTCTTCTTGGCATTGGGTACTTCAATACCAATAGTTCCTTTACCTGGTATGGGAGCTATGATACGGATGCCAAGCGCAGCAAGGCTCAATGCAATATCATCCTCCAGGTTTTTAATTCGGGAGATACGTACACCTGCAGCAGGAATGATCTCGTATAAAGTAACGGTAGGGCCAACAGTGGCATATATTTTCTGTATCTGAATGTCGTAATTCTTAAGTGTATTAATGATCTGGTTCTTATTATTCTCCAGTTCATCGGCATCCTGTACAATTTTATCGCTGCCGTGGTTTGCCAGCAAATCAAGAATAGGATATTTATAATCTCTAAGATCCAATATAGGATCATAAGGTTTTGTGACGGGGGTTTTAACTTCAGGACTTTCAATTTCATCCTGCGGTTTTTCCGGCACAACTTTTATTTCCAGCGGCAGGTCAGTTTCAGGCGTTACTGTTTTAACCGGCGCAATAGTGGGCAAAATAATTTTTTCTTCTTCTATAACTGCAGGTGGTTCAGTTTCGGCCACTTCATCTTTTTCAACCATGTTGATATCATGGTTGAGGGTTGCATAATCCTGCTCAGGAATATTTAACATGCCCCCTTCCGCTTTCATTGAATTAGCTTTTGCCTGTTTCACTTCATCACCCCACTCCACTGTTTCTGAAATTTCCTCAGCTATGGGTTCAATATTTTCTTCACCAACAGCATTTGATTTTTTAGATGGTAAATTGAAAATAGGATTAAAACGCCAGATAACATACGACAGTACAGCTACTATCAAAACGGCAAAAGTTCCAATTTTACCAATGGTCATGTATAGCCAGTCTCTCATCATATCGCCTGCGGCACCGCCCCAGGGAAATGCATTATTTTCAAAAAGCGCAGAAGCAGCTACACTTATAACCGGTAAGCCTATAATGAGATATTTGATATTACGTATAACAGAAAAAACCTTTCTGCCAAAGAACAGGTTAATACCAAAAACAAAAAGTGTAGTACAAATAAAGTAAGCAGCCACACCAAAACCATGGCGTATAAATATTTCAGAAATAAAAGCCCCGAAGGTACCCAACAGGTTCTCAACCTTAATATCGTTGGCAAGCAACATGCGGTAACTGAACTTATCCTGGTCCTGCCCCCAGGTAAATAAATAAGAGGTAAATGCTACAAAAAACAAAAAGGCAAGCAGCAATAAAATGCTCCCTGCAATTTTATGAGTACGTTCATCCTTAAGTAACTGTTTAACTTCAACAGTTTCTTCTTTCTCCTGTTTTAGCTGCCCGGTATCTGCAGCTTTAGTTTTTGAGGATTTTAATTTATTCGCCATTGCCAACAAAGATATAGAAATCCATTACTTCAAAAGCATTGAAAAAAAACGTGCTGTAATACCTCATCTCAGTGAATTTTATGTACGTTTGATAAAACAACTGCATCTTGAAACGCATTGCCGCCCTATTGCTTTTTTATTTTACGCTGGGTTTTTGTAAAGGACAGACCGCTGCCGATCCAAATACGGTATACCTTGGGTCTATAGATGAAAAAAGCAGTTTACTTAAAAATTCGCTGTTATATATTGACAGCAGTTCATCCCTTACTGCAAACGATGCGCTGCAAAAGCCATTTAAGTCATTCCCAAATTCCCTGCTTACCCGGAGGATCAGACCGCAATTGATCACGTATACCTTTTTTATTAAACTCCAGTTGTATAACAATTCCCAATCCGAAGTTTCGGGATACATAAATCCGGGTTTGCATTTCAGGCATTTTAAATTGTACAAAATACAGCCAAAAGCGGTACAGATAATAAATAATGACAGCATTGCCGGTTATAGAAAGATAAAGCTGGCAGCAGGAGAAGTATGCAATGTTTTAATTGAATTGAAACCTTTAAAGAATGATATTAATTATATAAACCCGGTTTTTATAAGGCAGGAAACGGTCGGTGATTATAATACTTATATAGCCGGGCAAAAAACCGACCTGCAACTTTACAGCCTGGTAATAAGCGGTATAATCTTAATGATGATACTGTTCATGCTTGCCAATTACATCATCAGCAGGAAAACTGAATTCTTATATAATGCCCTTTATTCATTTTGCATGTTCCTGCTGGTATTCCTCAACTCAACCCTGGGAAAGACAACTTCAGGTTTTGCACAACTCTATTACAATTATTTTGATTTTTTTCTTTTAGTAACCGGCACTGTTTTTTACATCTCTTTCACCAGGAAATTCCTTGACGCAGAAACAAAATATAAACTGCTGAATAAAATTTTAATATACTGCGGACGATTTGTATTGCTGTTGCTTTGCATTTATACATTCCTCAATTTCTTTACTAAAACTTATTTACCGCAGTACTACCTGGAAAATGTAATGAGGCTTTTTATCCTGTTTATCGGCCTGGTGTTTATTTACCAGGCATTAAAACAAAGAAACAGACTCTTAAATTATATAGCTGCAGGCAATGTTATGCTGGTTCTGTTTTCAGCAATTTCATTTATCATTTTATCGCTTAAAGTAAAACCTTCAGAGTTCTACCTCTCCTCATTATTTTATTACAATACCGGTATTATTTTGGAGCTTGCATTTTTCCTGCTGGGTTTAACTTATAAGAACAGGAGTGAACTGATAACAGGTATTAAAGAACAGGAATCTTTAAAAATGGAAGCCGAAAAGCAGCAATATGAAACTGAGATAGCGGTAATAAAAGCCCAGCAGGAAGAGCGGAACAGGATCAGTGCCGATATGCATGACGACCTGGGCGCCGGTATGACAACCATCAGGCTGTATAGCGAACTGGCCAAAGCAAAACTGGCCCATAACCCGATCCCGGAAATTGAAAAAATATCTTCATCGGCAAATGAGTTACTCAGTAAAATGAATGCTATTATCTGGAGTATGAGCAGCAGTAATGATACGTTGGGAAATATGATTGCCTATGTTCGAAGTTATGCACTTGAATATTTTGAAGATACCGGCATTACCTGTAAAATAAATATACCGGAGAACCTGCCAAAAATTGAAGTGATCGGTGAAATAAGAAGAAATGTGTTCTTAGTTGTAAAGGAGGCCCTCAACAATATTCTTAAACATGCCAGAGCCACTGAAGTAACTATAACTTTAATTAGGGTTGAAGATGGGCTTACATTATATATACATGATAATGGCATTGGTATTGACCTGGGTGGTATACGGCAATTTGGCAATGGATTAAAGAACATGAAAAAACGCATGGAAGATATTGAAGTAAGCTTTGAAATAGAAAATAACAATGGTACTTTAATAACCATGCACAGAAAGGTAAAAACCTTTAACGACTTTTAAACATCGCCAGGAAAAGAAAGAACCACCCCCCCAATAAATGCTGCTCCGCCAAAAGGAGTAATTGCACCTAACCAGGTCATCGGTATTTCAGCATGTTTCACATAACACAAAAAATAGAGAGAGCCTGAGAATAAAATAATGCCTGCAATAAATAAGGAACCGGCCCATTTCAAAAACTTACCCGCAAACGCTGCATATAAAATACCGGTAGCCAGCAAAGCAAATACATGGTAGAACTGGTAGCGAACGGCAGTTTCAAAGATCTGTAAATTATCAGCAGATAAAACCTGCTTTAAACCATGTGCAGCAAAAGCTCCCAACAATACTGACAGCATTCCAATTAATGCAGCGGTCTTAATAAATCCTTTATGCATGAGCAATGGTTATGAGCCTGCCATCAGGCTGGCTTAGTAATAAATTCAGGTACAAAATTATCATCGAGTTCCTGAACAGGTAAAATTATTTTTGCCTGGTTGTAAAAAGGCTCCCGTTCTTTTAATTTCTGTTCAATAAAAAAAAGTAATTCTGCCCGGCTTACTTTTTTAATAAGCGGCCGTTTTTCTTTTTCTTCCAACACCCTGTCGTAAATATATTGGGGCGATGCCTGAAGGTAAACCGTTAATCCGTTCTCATTCATCCATTGCATATTATCATTGTAACAGGCAGCACCCCCGCCACAGGCAATGATGCATTTATCTTTTGAAACCAATTTCTTTAATTCAACTGTTTCCATCTGCCGGAAAAGATCCTCCCCTTCGTTTTCAAAAATGCTGGCGATGGTTTTATGATGCTCCGCTTCTATCAATTGATCCAGGTCATAAAAATCAAAACCGTATTGCAGGGCCCATTTTTTGCACCAATACGATTTGCCGCTGCCCATAAACCCGATCAGGAAAATCTTACCCCCTAACCCCTTACCCACAGAGTTCGGTGAAAAAGGGGAATTGTCCGAAGTGTTTGTCATAAGCGAATATCTTTCTTCTTATGACAAAGAAACTAAATGATTGGAATAACTGTGTGTTTTATTCCCAATCCTGAGCGTAGTCGAAGGAAGGAGTGTAAGGGTCCGGGTTTATTTCTTACTCTTGTAATCACCCCTTTTCCATGCTTTGATGAATTCTGCCCAGGCAAACGGATTAAAGATGTTCATAGGTGGAACCTGGCCTGAATAATAGGCTTTGTTGCTGGCCTGCCGTAATACCTGGCTTGTAGATTCTCTCCCGTCAACAGGCATGTTAGCAACTAGTATCCGGCGGGTGGCTTCGTTATTATTTTTCCGGGCAATGGTTATATAATCGTCGGGTACTTCGGTATTTAAAAAATCACGTTCAAACTGGGCCCTGCTTGGCCTGGCCTTTATAATGGTTGCGGCCAAATAAACAGTATCAGTAACCATCAGTTGTATTACACTATGCTGGTTACCTACCAGGTTTGTAGGTATAAGAATTGTTTTGGGCTTATAACCAATGCTGGTGAATTCTACCTGGTCGCCTTTTAAAACAACAATACTGAAAACCCCTTTGTTGCTGGTAATGGTTCCCCGGTTCTGCCCTTTTACAATAACACTTACAGACTCCAGTCCTTTTAAACTGTCGGCAGTCATTACAATGCCATATAATTGAACAATGGAATCTTTAAAGGTTTCAAACTGGGCCTTTGCAGTTACAGGAAATATTAAAGCAGCGATGATTAAGTATGGTATAAATTTCTTCATTCAGTAAAGATCAAGGGTATGCAATAAATAAAACACACAACTATAATGCCATCTACACTTCGGCTCCGCTCAGCTTAAGTGTGCTTTCAAAACTACCAACATTCCCTAATTAATAAACAAAGTAAGGGCATCAATGTTTAAATTTGCGGTTCACATAGGTTTTTTAACAAATAATTGAACGATGACAAACGAGGATATTTTAAAAGCGCTCAGCAATGTACAGGAACCCGACCTTGGCAAAGACCTGGTGACCTTGAATATGGTGAAGGATGTTAAGGTTGATGGCAATAATGTTTCATTTACCGTAGTGCTTACCACCCCGGCATGTCCTTTAAAAGATATGATCATGAACGCCTGCATTAATGCAGTAAAATTATTGGTGAATAAAGAAGCAGTGGTTACCGTGAATTTTACAAGTAATACCAGCAGCAACCGCAAGGATGGAAAAACAATTTTAAGTGGCGTAAAGAATATCATTGCAGTAGTGAGTGGAAAAGGTGGCGTGGGTAAAAGTACAGTTGCATCAAACTTTGCCCTGGCCCTTGCAGAAGGTGGTGCAAAAGTGGGCTTAATGGATGCAGATATTTATGGCCCAAGCCAGCATATCATGTTTGGCGTTAGAGGCGAACGCCCATTGATGAAAGAAATAGATGGCAAAGGTTTTATTGTTCCTATAGAGAAATTCGGCATTAAAATGATGAGCATTGGTTTGCTGATAGATGAAAAGCAGGCGGTGGTTTGGCGTGGCCCCATGGTGAGTAGTGCCATCCGCCAGTTTGTAAGTGAAGTAGATTGGGGAGAACTGGATTACTTAGTAATTGATATGCCGCCCGGTACAGGCGATATTCATTTAACCATTGTACAAACAGTACCTGTTACGGGTGTTATTGTAGTTACCACGCCGCAAACCGTTGCATTGGCCGATGCAAAAAAAGGCATTGCCATGTTTGGCCAGGCGCAATTAAAAGTTCCTGTTATAGGTTTGGTAGAAAACATGAGTTATTTTACCCCAACCGAATTGCCCGATAACAAATATTATATTTTTGGAAAAGACGGCGGTAAAAATCTTGCAGAAGATTTTGATATCCCTTTCCTGGGACAAATACCCATTGTAGAAAGTATACGTGAAGGCGGTGATATTGGCGTACCGACCATGGTTAGTGATGATAATATTACTAAAAAGGCATTTATGGATGTTACAGCCAATGCGGTAAGAAGTATTGCCATGCGTAATGCCAATATGGAACCAACTGAGATACAGGAAATAGTTGCATAATATCTGCGAAATCAACACAATCATTTTAATCAGCGATTCATGCCTTCACTTTCATATCAACAACTGTTTACCATTGCTGAAGAGTTTGGCACCCCCCTCTATGTTTATCATGCGGAGCATATAACAGCACAATATCAAAAACTGACCAGTGCTTTTGCAAAAACCGATACCCGTTTTTTTTATGCATGCAAAGCTTTAAGCAATATTAATATTTTAAAACACATTAAAAGTATCGGCTGCAATGTAGACTGCAGTTCTATCAATGAAGTAAAGCTTGCACTGGTGGCCGGTTTTGAACCAGGAAATATTCTGTACACCAGCAATGGTATTCATTTTACAGAAATTGAAGAAGCACAAAGCCTCGGTGTACATATTAACATAGACAGCCTAGCTAATCTTAAAAAATTTGGACAAAAATTCGGGCATAGTTATCCTGTGGGCATCAGGCTCAGGCCCAATATCATGGGGGGCGGCAATATAAAAATTTCTACCGGACACGATAAGAGCAAGTTTGGGATCCCCGTTGACCAACTTGATAAGATCCTTGCGCTCGTTTCAAAATATGATCTTTTTATACAGAATCTCCACATTCATACCGGCAGCGATATACAGGATGTAGATGTTTTTGTAAAAGGAATAGAAGTGTTGTTTGATATCATTCCTTCATTCAAAGAATTGGTTTCAATTGACCTGGGTGGTGGTTTTAAAGTGCCTTATAAAGATGGCGATACGGAAACAGATATTCCGTTACTGGCAAAAAAAGTAAATGAGGCATTCAATGATCATCCAAATCCTGATGGCAGGCACTTACAGGTTTGGTTTGAGCCCGGAAAATTTTTGGTAAGCAGCGCAGGCTATCTTATAACCCAGGTTGATGTAATGAAGGAAACTGCTGCAACAGCTTTTGTGGGCGTGAACAGTGGTTTCAATCACCTTATACGTCCCATGTTTTATGAAGCTTACCATAAAATTGAGAACATCAGCAACCCGGAGGGTGAAGCAAAAAAATATTCAGTAGTAGGTAATATCTGCGAAACCGACACTTTTGCCTGGGATAGAAAAATAGCTGAAGTTCGTGAAGGTGATCTGCTTGTATTTTACAATGCCGGTGCATATGGCTTTGAAATGAGCAGCAATTTCAACTCACGTTTTAAGCCAGCCGAAGTGATGGTGAAAGATGGTGAAGCAAAATTGATAAGAAGAAGAGATGAGTTTGAAGATCTGTTGAGGAACCAGCTATTGTAAAGTTTGAAATAATCAGGTAAATTTGATTAAATAAGAAACTATGGCAGCACTGCAAATAAAGGAAACGCTCCATGAATACATAGATACAGCTGATGAAAAAAAGCTGGAAGCTATTTATACCATTCTAAAAGACAGCATCAATCCAGATTTTGAATACAGCAAGGATGAACTGGCTGCCATTTATGCCCGCAGGAACGAATATAAAAACAACGAAGCTGAAACACTTGTTGCTGAAGATTTCGTAAATTATGTTCGTCAAAACAAATTATAATGGCTTACCGGCTAATTATCCTGAAAGCAGCAGCAAACGACACGACAGATGCCTACAATTATTACGAAGAAGTTCAACCGGGATTAGGTGATCGGTTTTTGGCTGAATTACTTGTAAGATTTAATGAAATCAGCAAACATCCATAATACTATGGTTTTATTGATGAGCAACACATTATCAGAGATGTAAAGCTGAAAAGTTTTCCTTACCTGGTTGTTTATGAAATTGAAATCGAAACTGTAGTTATTTATGCTGTACATTGTGCTTACAAAAATCCTGACAAACTTGTCAGAAAATAAATTAAATCTTGAATAAGACCTCCCTTCTTTTATTGTTTTTGTTTTTTGGTTCAGCATCTTTCAGCCAAACGCCCGACTGCGGTAAATTCCGCGAAGGTAAATTCCGTATTGCCGATACCCGTGCCGGGGCAGTAATTATTGCCGACAGAAACAACATGTACCAAACCGAAACCAGCGAAGCCTTAAAAGCCGTTGTACGTTTTAAAATTTCCTGGCAGGATAACTGTTCATACACACTAAGTCTGGATAAAGTGATCAGGAACGAAAACAAGATCAACTTTCCGGCCAACCTGCAGATCAAAGTAAAGATCATACAAACCAGCGCAAACTCCTATACACAGGAAACATCCTCTTCTTTAAATAATGTTGCTTACAAAGTTGAAGTAATCAAACTAAACTGACCATTCCTCAGCAACGCTTATCCATCTTATTAAATTTTACTTACTTTTAAATTATAAATTAATTGCAATGCCAATACGTATGGAAGATGATCCGATGGATCAACAGGACTTTGATGACAGTAATACATCAGGCGGAGGCCGGGGTGGTAGCGGAGGCGGTGGACTTTTAAATTTTTTACCCCTGCTGTTGGGATTATTTGGCGGCAGTGGCGGTGGTAAAAAAATAATTTTTTTACTGATAGCTGCAGGTGCTGCCTATTTTTTCTTTTTCAGGAATACATCCGGCGGCGGAACCAACCTGATAAAAGACGTTTTTTCGCAAAGCGGTTATAGTTTCAGCCCCCATGAATTTAAAAAAGCAAAAGTATACGAGGGACTTGCAGATGACAATACCAAAAATCCCTTACCCGAAAGTATCTCCCTTTTAAAATTTGCACCCGACAGGTTGAACCAGGGAAGTCAGGGATCATGTGTTGCATGGAGCAGTACTTATGCTGCACGTACTATTGTAGAAGCAGCTTCTACGGGTCAGACTGGAAACAGTACAGCATACAGTCCTGCATTTGTTTACAACCAGATAGGTTTGGAAGGTTGCCAGGGAGCATACATACAGAATGCAATGGAATTAATGGCCACCAAAGGTGTGGTTCCTTACAACGATTTTCCGTACACCGACCAGGATTGCAGCCGACAGCCAAACCAGGCAATGGAAAATAAAGCATCTCAAAATAAATTACATGGCTTTACAAGATTAACGGATGGTGAAGGCGTGAATGGCATAAATGTACGTGCAGTAAAAGAACACCTGGCAAAAGACGCCCCTGTGGTGATTGGTATGATGGTAGGTGGCTCTTTTATGCAGCCCATGAAAGGAAAAGAATTGTGGACGCCTACTGACGATGACCGCAGCCAGATGGGCTTTGGAGGTCATGCCATGTGTGTGATAGGATATGATGACAGGAAGCAGGCATTCCAGATCATGAATAGCTGGGGACCCGATTGGGGTGTTAATGGTGTTGCCTGGGTTCGTTATGCCGATTTTAAAGAATTTGTGAGAGAGGCTTATGGTGTAGATCCCATGCCCAAAAGAGCAGCTGCTCTTAATGTAGCATTTGATGCTGCTATCGGCCTGTTAAAAAATGATGACAAGCAATACATTCCACTAAAAATAAAAGAAGGGAATATTTTTGAAACAGTAAGTACAATAGCACCCGGTACAAAATTTAAAATGGAAATAAAAAATTCAACGGAGTGTTACATTTATATTTTTGGACAGGAAACTGATGGCAGCAGTTATACCCTGTTTCCTTACCCCAACAAAGATGATGCAACCAAAACTTCCTTCTCTCCTTATTGTGGTATTACAGGCTATCGTTTATTTCCCCGTGGTAAAAGTTTAGTGCCTGATAATATTGGTAACAAAGATGTGTTTGCCATCGTTGTTACAAAAAAAGAAATAGACTGGTTTGCAGTAAATAATGCTATTTCAAAAAGTGTAGCAGCCAATTATGCGTTAAAAGTTGCAGATGCCTTACAGCAGAATGCGGTTTCTGGTGTAAGGTTTGCTACTGGTTCGGGTGGAACAATAAATTTCAGTGCAGGTTCAAACCAGAATGCTGTACTTTGTGTTGTAGAAGTGAATAAATAAAAAAAGATTCTGTATGAAAAGTTTAATTGTTATTGGCTTTTGTTTGATGAGTAGTATATGTTTTGCCCAAACAGAAACTGCCAAATTGTATAACCCGGATGCCAATGCAAAAAAGGATATTAAAGCCGCTGTAAAAAAAGCAAAGGCCGAAAGTAAATATGTACTGATACAGGCCGGTGGAAACTGGTGTACCTGGTGTTATGAATTTGTACGGTTCTGCAAAGCAGATCCAAAAATAGATTCTGCGATGAATGCAGGTTTTGTGTGGTACCACTTAAATACTAGCAAAGAAAATAAGAACGAAAAGACCTTTGCAAAATATGGATATCCGCAGCGTTTTGGGTTTCCTGTTTTTATTGTGTTAGATAAAAAAGGCAGACGTATACATACACAGAACAGTGTTTACTTTGAGGATGGCAAAAAAAGTTATGATAAAGCTAAGGTCATTTCATTTTTAGAGATGTGGAGCCCTAAGGCGCTTGATCCTAAAATGTATGTAGAATAATTATTGTAGATGTAATATTGAATATTTAATATTTTGTGAACCTTATGATTTTAAACAAAATATTACATATGCAATATTCAATATTAAATTACTTATAAGAATAAGAATTGAATATCTAATATAGAAGATTGATTATTTAGAAGCCGTCCTTTACCTCAAAGAAATATTAAATATTAAATCTACAATATTAAATTATTATGACCAACGCTGCGAAATTCCTTCTAATTATAAATAATCCCTTTAAGTTTCGCCTATTCCTGCTTTCAAAATTACCCAGTGCATTTTTTGCAGGAGTGCGTGTAATTAAAGCAGATGAAAAAAAATGCACCGTAAAAGTCCCATACAAATGGTTCAGTCAAAATCCTTTTAAAAGCACCTATTTTGCCTGCCTAAGCATGGCTGCCGAAATGAGTACAGGGGTACTTGCACTTGCATATATATATAAGCGTGAACCTGCTGTAAGTATGCTGGTTTCAAAAGTAGAAGGCAATTTCATAAAAAAAGCAACCGGTATCACGGTTTTTACTTGCGATGATGGGCTGCTGATAAAGCAAACCATTGAAGATGCTGTTAGCAGCAATGAGGGAAAAATAGTAAGTGCCAGATCATACGGAAGAAATGATGCAGGCGATATTGTAGCTGACTTTGTGATCACCTGGAGTTTTAAGGTAAAGCAGTAACACGTAGATTTCGTGAAAGGCTGTTTTGAAACTAAAATCTAATAAATCCTCATATAAACATACTCTCCCCGTATTTATGTAAATTGCACCTCCCTGATATTTAACCTATAAAAAATATGTATACGCAAAATTGCCGGTGCATATTAAATCGAAAATAATTTATGTCAAAAGACTTACGCAAACAACAGGCATTAGAATATCACTCCAAAGGAAGACCTGGCAAAATAGAAGTGGTACCTACCAAAGAGGCCAAAACACAAAGAGATCTTTCGCTTGCATATTCGCCTGGTGTTGCAGAACCCTGCCTTGAAATAGCAGCCAATCCTGAAGATGTTTATAAATACACAGCAAAAGGGAATCTTGTAGCTGTTATTAGCAACGGCACCGCCGTATTGGGACTGGGTAATATTGGCCCGGAGGCAAGTAAACCGGTTATGGAAGGCAAGGGCGTACTTTTTAAAATATTTGCAGATATCGACGTGTTTGATATAGAGATCAACGAGACCGACCCGGAGAAATTTGTACAGATAGTACAGGCACTGGAGCCCACTTTTGGTGGTATTAATTTAGAAGATATTAAAGCGCCTGAATGTTTTTATATAGAGCAGGAACTGAAGAAACGTTGTAAGATTCCCATCATGCATGATGACCAGCATGGTACGGCCATCATCAGTGCTGCGGCTTTATTAAATGCCCTCATCCTGCAAAAAAAGAAAATTGAAAAAGTAAAATTTGTGGTTAACGGTGCAGGTGCAGCTGCTATGGCCTGTATCCAATTGTACGAATCGCTGGGTGCCAGGCACAGCAATTTTATGGTGTTTGACCGCAAAGGTATTTTATATAAAGGAAGGCCCGATGTAGAAGAACTGAAACAGAAATTTTGTGTGGATGCAAAATATGCAGATTACGATCTTACAAAAGCATTAAAAGATGCCGATGTATTTATAGGCTTAAGTATTGGTAATGTAGTAACTCCGGAGATGGTAAAAAGTATGGCAAAAAATCCTATCGTTTTTGCCATGGCCAATCCCGATTCTGAAATTAATTACGAAGTAGCAGTTGCTGCCCGTAAAGATATCATCATGGCAACCGGTCGTAGTGATTATCCTAACCAGGTTAATAATGTACTTGGGTTTCCATACATCTTCCGGGGTGCACTGGATGTAAGGGCAACTGCCATTAATGAGGCTATGAAACTGGCTGCAGTAAAAGCGCTGGCCGAGTTGGCCAAGGCGCCTGTTCCGGATATTGTTACACTGGCTTACAATGAAAAGACAATAACCTTCGGACCCAATTATATCATTCCTAAACCCCTTGACCCCCGCTTGTTATCTACCGTAGCGCCTGCAGTTGCAAAAGCAGCTATGGAAAGCGGTGTAGCCAAACATCCCATCCTCAATTGGGAAGAATATATTGACACGCTTAACCATCGCCTGGGACTTGATAACCAGTTAAGCCGGGTAATTGGCTCCAAGGCACGTAAAGATCCAAAACGCATTGTGTTTGCCGATGCGGAAAACATCAAAATATTAAAAGTGGCACAGCTGGTTATGGAGGAGCAAGTGGCCTACCCAATCCTGTTGGGCAAGGAAGATAAGATAAGAAAGATAGCAGATGAAAATGGTATCGACCTGGAAGGAATGCCTATTATGAACCCGGCAGATGATAAACATGAAGAGTTGAGAAAATTATATGGCGATCTCTATTTTGAAAAAAGGCATCGTAAGGGCGTAAACAAGTATGAGAGTTATAAAGCCATGAAGGACCGCAACCATTTTGGCTGTATGCTTATAGAAAGTGGAGAAGCGGATGGCATGATCAGTGGATTGAGTAGAAATTACCCCGATACCATCAGGCCGGCATTACACATTATTGGTACCGAAGAGGGTGTTAAAAAGATCGCCGGTATGTATATCATGTTCACCAAGCGTGGGCCTCTTTTTCTTGCAGATACAACAGTGAATTTTAACCCCACGGCTGAAGAGTTGGCCGAGATCACGTTGCTGGTTGCCAAAGAAGTTAAACAGTTCAATATAAAACCCAGGATTGCCATGCTTTCCTACTCCAATTTTGGCAGCAGCGATTCGCCGGAAGCAAACCTGGTACGTAAAGCAAGGGCAATTGTAAAGGCTAAAGAACCTACCCTTATCTGCGATGGAGATGTACAGGGCATATTAGCCTTTAACAAAGAGATACTGAAAGAAAACTACCCTTTTACCGAGCTTTTAGATGGCGATGTTAATGTGCTCATCTTTCCAAACCTGGCAGCGGGAAATATTGCTTACAATTTACTGCAGGAAGTGGCAGGAACAGATTCCATTGGTCCCATTTTACTGGGCCTGAATAAGCCGGTACATGTTTTGCAATTGGGAAGTTCTATCAGGGCTATTTTTAATATGGTATTGATTGCTGTTGTAGATGCTCAGACAAAAAGTAAATTCAATACACAGGAAGCTGTAAAAAGAAGTAAATGGTGGAAACGTAAAAAAACAATATCCTCCGAAAATGTATAAACCTACAGTTGTTTAATAATATCTAATAAATGCTTTTTTTTAACCATTTTGGCCGGTACATTTTAATGCTTAAAGGCATGTTCACCAGGCCGGAAAATATGCGGATGTACTGGAAGGAATTAATGCACCAGTGCGTGGAAATAGGTATTCGCTCCCTGGGTATAGTGATCATCATTTCTGTTTTTATGGGTGCGGTAAGTGCGGTACAAACTTCTTATCAGCTGGTTAGTCCGCTGATACCTGCAACTACTATTGCCCAGATTGTAAGAGATACCGTGATATTGGAGTTTGCGCCCACGGTGGTATGTATTGTGCTGGCAGGTGTGGTGGGCAGTAAAATTGCCAGCGAACTGGGTAATATGAGGGTGAGTGAACAGATAGATGCATTGGAGATCATGGGTATTAATACCAAATCATACCTTGTAATGCCTAAAATTATTGCCAGTTTACTTACTATTCCCATGCTGGTGGTTTTATCGATGGTGCTAGGTATTTTAGGCGGCAGGCTGGCAGGTGCTGCAACGGGCATCTTATCTGCAGATACCTATGATATGGGATTAATAATGAATTTTGTTCCTTACAATGTATTTTTTGCGTTGATAAAAGCATACACTTTTGCATTTATCATCAGTTCCATACCTTCTTATTATGGTTACAATGTAAAAGGCGGCGCTTTGGAGATTGGAAGAAGCAGTACAAAAAGTGTGGTAGTAAGTTGTATTATGATCCTGTTTGCTGATTATATTTTAGCTGCATTATTATTAGGATAAAAAAATTGCTTTTAAAGATTTCTATGATTGAATTTAAGAACATAAGAAAAAGTTTTGGTGATAAAGTAGTATTGGATGATGTAAGCCATGTTATGGAAACAGGTAAAGCTAATCTCATCATTGGTACAAGTGGCAGCGGAAAAACAGTTTTACAAAAATGCCTGGTAGGATTATTTGAACCCAATGCAGGAGAGATCATTTATGATGGTGTGAGTTTTACAGAAATGCAGATTGAACAAAGGAAAGAATTACGCCAGCAGATCGGTATGCTTTTCCAGGGATCTGCATTATTCGATAGTATGACCGTAGAACAGAATATCATGTTCCCGCTGGATATGTTTACAAAAACGCCTTTTTCAAAAAAACTAAAGCGGGTTAACGAGGTATTAGACAGGGTGAACTTAGAGGGCGTTAATAACAAATTCCCGGCAGAATTAAGTGGCGGTATGAAAAAAAGAGTAGGTATTGCACGTGCCGTGGTGCTTAATCCAAAATATTTATTTTGCGATGAACCCAACTCGGGTCTCGATCCGCAGACATCTATGGTTATTGATAAACTTATCCTGGATATTACCCGTGAGTTTAACATGACAACCGTAATTAATACCCACGATATGAACAGTGTAATGGAAATGGGTGAGAACATCCTCTACCTGTCCGAAGGAAAAAAAGAATGGACGGGTAATAAAAAAGATATCATTTTCTCCGATAACCAGCTCCTTAATGAATTTATCTTTGCCTCTGAATTCCTACAGGACGCCAAAGACATGCGTATGCTGGAAGCCAAAGGGAAAATCAGCAACGACAGAGATATGGATGCGATGCTGAAAGGAGAAAAACTGGATTGATAAAGCTGTTCTTCCTGGTACTCCTGAACATAAAGACTATATCAAAATATCGCTTAAACAATAAGCCTTCTGCCCTATCTTTGCGGCAATTCTTAATTCATAATTCTTAATTCATATTTAACCCATGGCTGTTTTAGTTAATAAAGATTCCAAAATAATTGTACAGGGTTTTACCGGTACCGAGGGTACTTTTCATGCTACACAGATGATAGAATATGGTACCAAAGTGGTAGGTGGAGTTACGCCGGGCAAGGGTGGCAGCACTCACCTGGATAAGCCGGTTTTTAATACCGTAGCTGATGCAGTTAAGACAACTGGTGCTGATGTGAGCATTATTTTTGTCCCCCCTGCTTTTGCAGCAGATGCTATTATGGAAGCTGCCAATGCAGATATTGCCCTGGTTGTTTGTATCACCGAAGGAATTCCTGTACAGGATATGGTAAAAGTGAAGAATTATTTACAAAATACAACCACAAGATTAATAGGACCAAACTGCCCGGGAGTTATTACAGCCGATGAAAGTAAAGTAGGCATTATGCCCGGCTTTATTTTTAAAAAAGGAAGAATTGGTATCGTTTCAAAATCAGGTACACTTACCTATGAAGCTGCTGACCAGGTTGCAAAAGCAGGGCTTGGTATTTCTACAGCTATCGGTATTGGTGGCGATCCAATAATCGGCACAACTACCAAAGAAGCAGTTGAATTATTTATGAATGATGCTGAAACTGATGCTATTGTAATGATCGGTGAGATAGGTGGCGGTATGGAAGCTGAAGCAGCTAATTACATTAAATCAACCGGCAATAAAAAACCCGTTGTTGGTTTTATTGCCGGACAAACGGCGCCGCCTGGCCGCCGTATGGGGCATGCAGGTGCAATTGTTGGCGGTGCCGATGATACTGCTGCTGCAAAAATGAAGATCATGGCTGAATGTGGTATCCATGTAGTTGCCAGTCCTGCTGATATTGGTAAAACAATGGCTGAAGTGCTGAAGAAATAACTTTAATCAATTAATAAAAGACCTGGCTATATGCTGGGTTTTTTTATTGCTAAAAACTCCCAAAAATAACACCCCCTCTCTATGGGAGAGGGGAATAAGGGGTGAGGCCAAAATACCCTGCATTGGGTATGCCTGCCAAATTTAAATAGTCAATCTTTACTTTCTAAAAATTAAAATTATGATCATCGTAGTTAATCACAACATTAATAATGTAGCTGATTTTTGGGCATCAGCTCAAAAAAGTTTACCTGAATTACCGGCAAGCGGTGTACAAAGAGTTTTACAGGTAATGCCCAATGCTGATATGACAACCGCTACCTGTGTATGGGAGGCAGACAGTATTGAAACACTTGATACTTATTTACGTAGCAAAGTGCAGGATTGGAGTAAGGAAACCTATTATGAATTGAATACTGCTGCTGCCATGGGAATGCCCCAATAAATATTTCCGGCATCAATGCATTAAATAAAAAGGGCCGGGATCTCTCCCGGTCCTTCAAAGTATAGCCACGAATTGTTCTGGCTATCATTAGGCAATAGCCATGCCAGCCACTTTATTTTTGGTTGAAATAAATGTTAAAGAAATTTATGAGTTAACATTTATGCAAACAGCCAATTAATTCCATCTACATACCATATTTATATTTCATTACAGGTGCAACCCCTGGTTAACAAATTGTATCTTGTAATTAAACCTTTTGAATATGTGTATTAAGAAATTTTCCCTGGTTATTTTTTTGTTAAGCGGCTTTACTATTATCAGCCTGGCGCAATCAAAAAATGATTACACATCCAACTGGAAAAAAGTGGAAGACCTGGAAAAAAAAGGACTTACAAAATCCGCTTTAAATGAAGTGCTGATTATTTATAATCTTGCGCTTAAAGCAGGCAATGATGCCCAGCAGATAAAAGCAAGCATGTTCCAGGTAAAGTACCACAACATGGTGGATGAGGACAGTCCGGAGAACAATATCTTTTTTATTGACACGCTTATTGCAAAAGCAAAGGCACCTGCAAAAAATATCCTGCAAAGTATGCAGGCCGAAATGTTCTGGCATTACCTGCAGAACAACCGCTGGAAATTTTATGACCGTACAAAATTAGCAGAAGAAAAAAGCAAGGACATCACTACCTGGAGTATTGATAAACTTTATTCCACCATTTCGAATTTATATAAGGCGTCTTTACAAAATGAAACGCTGTTAAAAAATACAAGGCTAAATGGGCTTGATGCCATCATCATTAAAGGCGAAAATACCCGGCAGCTGCGCCCTACCCTCTATGATTTTTTAGCACACAGAGCACTTGAATTTTTCATGAATGATGAAGATGGTGTAACCAAGCCGGCATACGAATTTAAAATTAATGATGCTAAGGCCTTTGCCCCGGTAGCTGAATTTGTGAATGCGTCTTTTAAAACCAGGGATACTGCATCTCTTCAACAAAAAGCGTTGCTCATTTTCCAGGATATTTTAAAATTTCATTTGGCTGATGCAAACCCGGAAGCCTTGATAGATGCTGACCTGATACGCCTGAATTTTGTTAACCAATATGCAGTTGCAGAAGGCAAAACAAAACTGTATGAAAATGCGCTACTGGCCATTGAAAAAAATTATCCAAATAACCCGGCCGTTGCACAAGCCATGTACCTGAGAGGCATGATCTATTATGCCCGTGGACAGGAATTTGTAGCGGTTACAAAAACTGATAACCAGTACGAAATAAAAAGAGCCAAAGAATTATTTGAAGTTATTTACAGCAGGTTTCCAAAAACAGAAGGGGGTATAAATGCAAAGAATGCGATCCTGCAGATTGAACAACCCGCTTTAAACCTGGAAACAGAACAGGTAAATATACCGCTGCAACCCTTTCGCAGTTTAGTCAAATATAAGAATATCAGAACGCTTTACCTGAGGGTGATCAAAACTAACAGGCAGGAAATAAAGAGCCTTGATAAAAACGACTATGAAAAAACATGGAAAGCATACACCGACCTTAAGCCTTTAAAAAGCTGGAGTATTAACCAGCCCGATCTACAGGATTACCAGCAACATGCTGCCGAAATAAAGATAGATGGTCTTGCAAGCGGCACTTACTTTATCCTGGCAAGTTTGGATCCCAATTTTTCGCTTACCAAAAATATCATTGCGAAGCAACTGACCTATGTAAGCAATATCAGTTATATCCACAGCAACAAAAGCGATTACTATGTGCTGCATCGTGATAATGGCCAGCCGCTTGCCAATGCACAGGTACAGATATGGGAATCGAAATACAATTACAACAGTAATAAATATGAAGAGATAAAAGCAGAAAAATATGCGGCGGATAAAAATGGTTTTTTCAAAATGAAAGAAAGCAAGGATTACCGCAATTTTTTAATGCAGGTTACACATGGCGGCGATGAGCTCTTCATGGATGAAACCAATTCTATTTACAATTACAATTATAACAGCTATGCCCCTCAAACGGTAAAACATAGTTTCCTTTTCACCGACAGGTCCATTTACCGCCCAGGACAAACCGTTTATTTTAAAGGCATTGTCATTTCCAAAGACAAAGAGGTTTCAAAAAGCGTGGTGGTATCCGGATTTAAAACGGTTGTTCAGTTAAAAGATCCAAACGGTCAAAAGTCGGCTGAGTTTGCTGTTACAACCAATGATTTTGGAAGCTACAATGGTTCATTCCGATTACCTGAAGGCGTGCTGAACGGAAGTTTCATGATCTATGATACAACAACCAAAACCTACAGCAGTTTTAATGTAGAGGAATACAAACGCCCGAAATTTTTAACAGAGATACAGAAACCAAAAGGCACTTACAAGATTAACGACAGCATTACCATTACCGGCACTGCCAAAGCCTATGCCGGTAACAACATTGATGGTGCCAAAGTAAGTTACCGTGTGGTGCGTAAAGTCCGCTACCCAATCTGGTGGGGCTGGGGTTATAAAATATTTCCGCCCGGCAGCAATGAAGAAACAGAGATTACAAATGGCATAACACAAACTGATGCAAAAGGAGAATTTAAAATAACCTTTAAAGCCATACCTGATGAAACTGTTGATAAAACCGGTCAGCCCACATTCTATTACGAAGTAAGTGCCGATGTTACTGACATTAATGGAGAAACAAGAAGCGGTAGTACTTCTGTTGCAGTAGCCTACCAGGCGCTTAAACTTGATATTGTTATACCAGAAAACATCCCGGCAGACAGTATAAAAAATATAAAAATAAAAAGCACTAACCTCAATGATATTTTTGAAAAGGCTACGGTGAACCTGACCATGTACAAACTGGTATCTCCAACAAAAATATACAGGGAACGTTACTGGGAAATGCCCGACCAGTTTACCATGAGCAAAGCTGAATACGAAACTTATTTCCCTTATGATATTTATAAAGATGAGGATGTAAAAAGTAAATGGCTACTGGGTGAGAAGGTTTTGGACATTACAGATACTACGGCAGAGAATTCAAAATTTAAAATTCAAAATTCAAAATTAGAAAGTGACTGGTATAAGATCATTGTTACCACAAAAGATAAATATGGTGAGTTAGTGAAAGCTGAAAAATATGTACAATTGACGACGAACAACGGACAACGGACAACGGACAGCGGACAACCGGTAACTGTTGAAGTGATAAAAGGCAATGCCGAACCCGGGCAACAGATCCTGTATAATATTGCCACAGGTTTTGATAAGGTATGGCTGATACATTCCTTGAGCAGGATGGACAAGCCGGTTACGATGGATCAATTTGAATTAACTGCAACAAAAACATTTGCCCAGCCGGTAACAGAAGCAGACCGTGGCGGCATGGCCATGAGCTATGCATTTGTGCAACATAACCGGGTTTATAAAGGTGGAGAAAGTTTTAGCATTCCCTGGAGCAATAAAGACCTCACCATCAGTTACGAAACCTTTAGAGATAAACTATTACCCGGCGCCAATGAAAAATGGAAAGTAAAAATTACCGGTAACAAAGGAGAAAAAGTAGCTGCTGAAATGCTGGCCGGCATGTATGATGCAAGCCTTGACCAGTTTAAGCCCCATAGCTGGAGCAGGTTCAATATATGGCCGGGATTGGTTAATGTTATAAGCTGGACCGAAAATGGATTTACAAAAGTTAATTCGGATGAGTATAATAAAAGAGAAGTAGAATATTTAGCCGGTATAAATAAATCCTATGACAGGCTATTGGACACATATGCTTATGGCGGAAGATATTATAGAAGAGATGGAGCAATGGTGGAAACAATGGCTGTTGGAAATGCTGCAGCTCAAAAATCGGTAGCACCGCCACCACCGCCATCTCCGGGTACATTTGATCCCTTTGAAAAAGATATGGCTGGTATTTCTGATTCTATTTCATTTAATATGCAAACTGGCAAGCCGGTTCAAGAAGGAAGTGGGCCAGTCCAGATCCGAAAAAACTTCAACGAAACCGCTTTCTTCTTCCCTGACCTGAGAACAGATGCCGAAGGCAATATTGAATTTTCTTTCACCATGCCCGAAGCATTGACCGAATGGAAATTGATGACTCTTGCCCACACTAAAGATGCAGCAAGTGTTTACAGCGAAAAAAAGATCGTAACACAAAAGCCATTGATGGTACAACCCAATGCTCCAAGATTTATGAGAGAGGGAGATAATATGGAGTTCACTGCTAAAATTGTGAACCTGAGTGAGAAAGAAGTAACCGGCATTGCAACACTGGAATTACTGGATGCTGCTACCAACAAGCCTGTTGACGGCTGGTTCAAGAATGTTTTTCCAAACCAGTATTTTACTGTTGCTGCGGGGCAGAGCGAGGCAGTAAAATTCCCGATGGAAATTCCATTCAATTTCAATTCGGCCTTAACCTACAGGATCGTTGCCAAAGCAGGAGAAAATAGTGATGGAGAAGAAATGGCCATCCCTGTTTTAACCAACAGGATGCTGGTAACAGAAACTATGCCCATCAATATGCGTGGCACAAACAGTAAGCAGTTTAAATTTGAAAAGCTGCTCAAAGCCCCTCCTTCGGAGGGGTTTGGGGAGGCCTCACTCACTCACCATGCCCTTACCGTTGAATACACAAGCAACCCGGCATGGTATGCAGTACAGGCCCTGCCCTATTTAATGGAATATCCTTACGAATGTGCTGAGCAAACATTCAATAAATATTATGCAAATACATTGGCATCTTATATTAGCAGATCTATGCCAAAGATCAAAACCGTTTTTGACCGCTGGAAAAATTTGGATACGGCTGCGTTACTTTCTAACCTGCAAAAAAATGAAGAACTAAAATCAGCCTTGATGCAGGAAACACCCTGGGTACTGGAAGCACAGAATGAGAATCAGCAAAAGAAAAATATTGCCTTGCTGTTTGATATGGTACGCATGAGCCGGGAACAGGAAGCCGCTTTCAACAAATTAAAAGAAATGCAGAGCAGCAATGGGGGTTTTGTATGGTTTAAAGGCGGCCCTGATGACAGGTACATGACGCAATACATTGCTACAGGCATAGGCCACCTGAGAAAGTTAAATGCATCAACAGGTGACAGCTATGAAAAATTAAAAACCATTATTGCCAAAGCAATCCCTTACCTCGATAAAAAAATAAAAGAAGATTACGATAACCTCATAAAATACAAAACCAAGTTAACCAACAACAATTTGAGTGATCTGCAGATCCAGTATTTATATATGCGGAGTTTCTTCCCGGAGTATAAAGTTGCAGCGACATCTCAAACTGCATACAATTATTATACTGGCCAGGCAAAAAAATTCTGGTTAAGCAACAGCAAGTATATGCAGGCTATGATCGCATTGGCATTGCACCGCAGCAATGATGCCATCACATCAAAAGCCATCATCCGTTCCTTAAAAGAAAATGCCATTTATAAAGAAGAGCTTGGCATGTACTGGAAAGAGTGGACCACCGGCGGATACTACTGGCAGCAGGCGCCAATCGAAAGCCAGGCTATGATGATCGAAGCATTTACGGACATTGATAAAAACATGGTAACGGTTGATGACCTGAAAACATGGTTGCTTAAACAAAAGCAAACACAAAACTGGAAAACCACCAAAGCCACTGCCGAAGCCTGTTATGCTTTACTACTTGGCGGCAGCAATTGGCTGGCAGAGGAGAAAGAAGTTGTTGTTAGTTTGGGTAATACCATCATTAAAAGCAATGATAACACTGCCGAAGCTGGAACAGGTTATTTCAAAAAAAGAATAGAAGGAGATAAAGTAAATCCAGGTATGGGAAATATTGCAGTAACCATTATCCCATCAGACTCCAAAGTTCCCCCTTCAGGGGGCGGAGGGGGTAGCTGGGGTTCAGTTTACTGGCAATATTTTGAAGACCTGGATAAGATCACCAGTGCAGAAACACCACTAAAACTCGTTAAGAAATTATATATCGAAAAGAATTCTGACAAAGGGCCGGTGTTGGTTGCTTTAGCAGATGGTGCACAGTTAAAGGTTGGCGATAAAATAAAAGTGCGTATCGAATTAAAAGTTGACCGTGCCATGGAATATGTGCACATGAAGGATATGAGGGCCGCCTGTATGGAGCCTACCAATGTGATCAGCCAATACAAATACCAGGGTGGTTTGGGCTATTACGAAAGCACCAAAGATGCAAGCACCAATTTCTTTTTTGGCTGGTTGAACCGTGGCAGTTATGTTTTTGAGTATGCCATGTTTGTTACCCATGCAGGTAATTTCAGCAATGGCATTACCACTATTCAATGCATGTATGCCCCGGAGTTTAGTTCTCATAGTGAGGGAATAAGAGTGACAGTGGAATAATTTTTATTACACGAATTTTGAAACACGAATTACACGAATTGGCTTAGTAACCAGTTCGTGTTTTTAATTAGAACAATTCGTGTAATTTGTGCAATTAGAAAAATTAGTGTTATGTCTGACCAAAACTATTCTGTACCCCTTCGCTTCCGGCGCATGGAAAACATGCATATTATTTTCTGGTTATTAAAAGATATCAGCTGGTGCATGATCTGGAAGCCACTCGGTATTGCCATGATATTTCCAACATTAATCATTGCCATCGTCATCTCCGTAAAAAACCGCAGTTATGTAAGCGAGGTTTGCCACAACTGGGCTATCGTATTCTGGATAGCCGCCAACTCCTACTGGATGATCAGCGAATTCTTTGAATTTGATGAGACAGTCGTATATGCCGGCATCAATTATAAATATATTGCAGTCATCCCGTTCAGCATTGGTATTTTAATACTGGCATATTATTACCTGGTATTTAAAATGATCTATAAAAAGAAGGCGGAAACGATGTAATCCAATTAATTTATCTTTGCCGCTCAATTTCAGATAAACATGTACAGAACCCATACCTGCGGCGAATTAAGGCTCACCCACATCAATAAAGAAGTATCCCTTGCCGGCTGGGTACAAACCGTTCGTAAATTCGGCAGCATTACTTTTGTTGACCTGCGTGACCGCTATGGTATTACCCAATTATTGTTTTCAGAAAGCCTGAATGATACACTGGATGCTAACCCGCTGGGCCGTGAATTTGTACTGCAGGTAAAAGGAACAGTGAATGAACGCAGCAGCAAAAATGCAAATATTCCAACAGGAGAAATAGAAATTACTGTTACCGAATTTAAAATATTGAATAAGTCAGCAGTTCCCCCTTTCACCATACAGGATGATACTGATGGTGGAGATGATATCCGCATGAAATACCGTTTCCTCGACCTGAGGAGAAATGCAGTTAAGAAAAATTTAGAACTCCGTTACCAGGTAAACCGCAGCGCAAGAAACTACCTGCATGAAAATAATTTCATGGATATTGAAACACCTTTCTTAATTAAAAGTACCCCGGAAGGAGCCAGGGATTTTGTGGTACCATCAAGGATGAATGCAGGACAGTTTTATGCATTGCCGCAATCACCACAAACTTTCAAGCAGTTATTAATGATAAGTGGTTACGATCGTTATTACCAGATCGTAAAATGTTTTAGAGATGAAGACCTTCGTGCCGACCGCCAGCCGGAGTTTACGCAGATAGATTGTGAAATGGCATTTGTAGAACAGGAAGATATTATAAACATGTTTGAAGGATTGGTGAAGCGGATCTTTAAAGATGTAAAAGGAATTGATTACACAGATAAAGTGGAACGCATGACCTGGGAAGATGCCATGTGGCGTTATGGAAATGATAAACCCGATATCCGGTTTGATATCTCTATCTGCAATTTAAAAAAGCCTGCAACTATTTTTGTTGATAAGCAAGATAAAGCAGATCTGGTTAATGGCGTTGACTTTAAAGTATTTGATGAGGCTGAGACCATTGTTGCCATTGCCATACCAGGATGCAGTGAATACAGCCGTAAACAAACAGACGAATTGACTGAATGGGTAAAACGTTCGCAGATTGGTATGAAAGGCTTGGTATTTATTAAAGTAAATGCCGATGGAACTTTTAAAAGCAGCGTAGATAAATTTTATGCAGAAGATAAATTAAAGGCCATTGCTGAAGCGGCCAATGCGAAACCGGGTGACCTCATTTTAATTTTGGCAGGTGCCGAAGAAAGAACCCGTAAAGCCATCAGCGACTTACGTATGTATATGGCTGAGCGCCTGGGTATGCGTAACCCGGCAGAATTTAAATTATTATGGGTTATTGATTTCCCGTTGTTTGAGTATGATGAGGAAGGGAACCGCTGGGTTGCCCGTCACCATCCGTTCACTTCGCCAAAGCCAGATCATATTGAAATAATGATCAACAACAACCCCGCCATTGCAGATGCAGCCAAATATTTAGAACATCCTTATGCAAATATTAAAGCCAATGCCTATGATATGGTATTGAATGGTAACGAAGTTGGTGGTGGTTCTATCCGTATCTACCAAAGAGAATTGCAGGAAAAAATGTTTGCAGCTTTGGGGATGGATGCTGAAGAGCAGCAACATAAATTTGGATTCTTACTCGGCGCATTTGAATATGGAGCGCCACCGCATGGGGGTATAGCCTTCGGGTTCGACAGGCTATGTGCTATCATTGGCGGCAGCGAAGGTATCCGTGATTTTATTGCATTCCCTAAAAATAATTCAGGAAGAGATGTGATGCTGGATGCACCTTCAACCATTGATGAAAAACAGTTTGAGGAGTTGCAGATAAAGCTGGATCTGAAAGGATAGAATCGCAGATTGCACTGATTTGACGGATTAAAGCTGATATCAAAGTTCACAAATTTTGACTTTTTAATTTTTAATTTTGACTTCACTCCCACCCCTCGCCGAACGACTCCGCCCTTCAACACTTGATGAGTTGGTGGGACAACAACATCTTACCGGCAAAGGAAGCATCCTCCGCACAGCCATTGAAAACGGCAAGATACCCAGCATGATCCTGTGGGGTCCACCGGGTGTTGGCAAAACAACTATCGCCAATATCATAGCCAATACATTACAGGTTCCCTTTTATACACTCAGTGCCATTTCATCGGGTGTTAAAGAAGTAAGGGAAGTGATTGAGCTTGCTAAAAAACAAAGCAGTGTTATTTTATTTATAGATGAGATACACCGCTTTAATAAAGGCCAGCAGGATGCTTTACTGGGTGCAGTTGAAAAAGGTATCATCACTTTGATTGGTGCCACTACTGAAAATCCTTCCTTTGAAGTGAACAGCGCCTTGCTGAGCAGAACACAGGTGTACATCTTAAAAGCACTTGATGAAAAAGGCCTTATCGCTTTATTGCATCATGCCATCAACAATGACGAGGTATTAAAAACAAAAAAGATAGAACTGAAAGAAACGGAAGCACTCATTAACATTTCCGGCGGCGATGCCAGGAAATTATTAAATCTGGTGGAACTGGTGGCCTCCCCTAACCCCTCCGAAGGAGGGGGATTGGAGCCAATTGTTATCACAGACATTCTTGTAATGCATGTTGCCCAGCAACGCATTGCACTCTATGATAAAAAAGGCGAGCAGCATTACGATATCATTTCCGCCTTTATAAAATCCATACGTGGCAGCGATCCCAATGCCGCTGTATATTATTTAGCAAGAATGATTGAAGGAGGAGAAGATGTAAAATTTATTGCAAGACGACTGTTGATACTGGCCAGTGAAGATATTGGCAATGCAAACCCGAATGCTTTATTACTTGCAAACGCAACATTTGATGCGGTAAATAAAATTGGTTATCCTGAATCGCAGCTAATACTATCGCAGTGCGCCATTTATTTAGCAAGCAGCGCCAAGAGCAATGCTGCTACCACGGCTATTGGCGCCGCAATAAGTGCAGTGAAGACATATGGAGATCTGTCAGTTCCGCTGCACATCCGCAACGCACCCACCAAACTAATGAAGAATGAAGGTTATGGAAAAGGCTACCAATACTCACACAACTACGAGCATAATTTTTCGCCGCAGGAATATTTACCCAAAGAAATAAGCGGAACAACTTTTTTTGAGCCGGGCAATAATGCCCGGGAAGAAGAATTGAGGAAATTTTTAAAAGCATTGTGGAAAGAGAAATATAAGTATTAATTGCTGATCACATTTTTTTTTGAATAATAAGTCCCATAGAAGTAACAACGTATTTATCAACCTGCAGCTTTACATGTACGTTTTGTTGATGCGGTTCTGTATCCACCATAAAATCTTCAGGCAATCCTCCTATTGAAAAATCAACCTCCTCTACAAAATGACCAGCATTTCTTAGTTCTTTTACTACTTGCTCAATATCTCTTTGGCGGTAAATTACAGTGTCATTGTTTTCCTGGGTTTCGTCGTTGCTCGAAATATTATACTCGGTAGTATGTACAGCCCAGCCTCCAGGCTTTAAAGTTTTTAGCTGATTTTTTAAAAATGAAAAGCCTTTTTCCAAAGTACCCAAATGTTCAAAAGAGCAGCTGCTCCAATTAAAATCAAAATCTGTAAGTTCTTCCGGAATTTCATTCATATCAACAGGCTGGTAGCGCACTCTGCTCTTAAAAACTTCATCGGTACAAATATTTCTTGTGTTTAAGTCATCAAGACCAAAGCAGAGTTGGTTACCATTATCCCATCCCTTTTCAATACCTTTTTCAGGTATGATATCAGTAGCCAGGATATTTACACCATATTTGGCAAACATGGCAGGCAAAGGTTCGGTACCTACAGCAAACACCAATCCTTTTTTATTTTCCTGGATACAGTTCCGTTCCCACAATGCTTCCATTATGTAAACAAACTCCCATTGTTTACGGTGAAAATTAGGATGTTCGTCAAGCTCACCACACCAACGCTTAAACCAGTCAGCCTTAAAATCCATAGCCTTGCAAAGTTCAGATCTTCTTTTACCAAAGTCATAAACCAATTCTGTATTCCATTGCCTTGCTTCCATACTAAAAAATATTTTACATTAGAGACCTATAAACCTCAATATATTCTTTTGCCTTTTCTTCCCAGCTAAAATCATTACCTCTTTTAATGATCTTATCGGCTAATCCGTTTTGCTTATAGGCCATCATACCCTCCTTAAATACCTGCAGCATATTTGCCGGCTCAAAATCATTAAAATAAAAAGCCACCTCAGTCCCTATCTCAGGTAAAGATGTCCTGTTTGATAAAAATAAGGGTTTTCCAAATGCCATAGCTTCCACCACCGGTGCTCCAAAACCTTCAGCCAGGGATGGCAGAAAAAAAGCCATACAGTTTTGCAGGTACCAGGCTTTATCTGCTTCAGTAACGGGACCTACAATATGCAATCTGTCTGCCACGCCGGCTTTTTCTGCCAGCTGTTTCATATCATGTACATAATCGGGCTCATCAAGTTTACCTGCAATAACCAATTCAACAGACTCATCTTTTAACAATGAAATTAAAGTATGAACATTCTTCTTACGGTTAACATAACCCATGGTAAAGAGGAAAGGTCTTGAAGGCATATACCCCACAGGCTTAAGCGGGGGAACATGTACATGGTGTGTTCCGTTATGAATAACATGCACAGGCTTGTCTTTCACATCCATGTTCTCAAGCACATCTTTTTTACAATGATGAGATATACAAACCAATGCATCAGCCTGGTCAATTAATTTTTGCGTTTTTTGCAAACTCTGCCTTTGTTCTTTATTTGATTTGCCTTCGTGCAGGCAGTTAAGATCGTGGACAGTTAGCAATATCTTTATTCTCTTATGAGGTTGAGGGATTATCCTTCCGGATTGAAATGGCGCATGCCATATATCGCAATCCCATAAAAAAGGCTTCAATAATTTGCTATGCCATTTTTTCTCAATTATACAGGCAGCATTTGCACCAAAGAAATTGATTTCAGCAGGTGGTATATAAAAAGAGATGCTGTCACGGTGTTCTTTATTCAGGATCTGCTTTACATGAATTCCTAAATTAAGGCAATAATGATACAGGCCTGAGTCCCTGTATCTCATCAGATCACAATCAAGTATTATTTTGCTCATGAGATTAATTATTACAAAATAATCTAAAAAACTTCTGCATAACCTTCAGCTAAAGCAAATTTTAGCTTTTCATTTCAATTTCACAAAGTAAATTTCAGTTTGTAACAGAAATAAATATGTATTATGCATCATGTTTACACATGAGTTTGCACAGTTTTTGCAATTAAAATTTTAATTATCTTGAAGCCAGGACGCTTAATCTTCGATATTAAATTTTCAAAACACGCTTAAGCATTAAAATAGCCATGTTGAACCGTATAATATTTGATTGTGAGCGCATGAAATATGAATACACAGGTTTGTATCATTATTGCCTTAACCTGGGTAATCACTTAAGTAAGCATGTTAATCCTGCTTTTGAAGAACTTGAATATTATATACCACTGGGTAATGAAAAGCTGTTTGATACAAAAGACAACTTTCTTATTCAAAATGAGCTGCACAAATTCAGGATGCCCCCTTTAAAAAATTACAGGATTTGGCATGCTACCTACCAGGATAGTTATTACCTGCCTTTCAGGAATAAAAACATCAAAGTAGTTTTATCGGTGCATGATCTCAACTTCATTTACGATCCCTCTAAATCTGAATTTAAAAAACAAAGGAATCTTCGCAGGCTGCAGATGCTCATTAACCGTGCCGATACAATTGTATGCGTCAGTGATTACTGCAAGAAAGACCTGCTTTTTTACTGCGATGTAAAAAATAAATCTGTACATGTTATTTATAATGGTACCAATACATTAACTGAGCCGCAATTACTCAAGCAATCTTACACACCGGTAAAATCTTTTATTTTTTCTTTGGGGACGGTGGTTCCAAAAAAGAATTTTCATAGTTTACTCCCTTTGGTTAAAGATCAGCCTGATATGGAGCTGGTTATTGCCGGCCGTATTGATGATGTGGGATATTACCAATCTATATTGGATACAGCCGAAAAAATGGGCATATCAAAAAAAATAAAACTGGTAGGCCCTGTTTCGGAAAGTGAAAAATCATGGTACTTTAATAACTGTATGGCTTTTGCATTTCCTTCTGTAGCAGAAGGTTTCGGGCTTCCTGTAACCGAAGCCATGTCGGTTGGTAAACCACTTTTCCTATCGGGTAAAACAGCACTACCTGAAATTGGTGGCGATGTAGCTTTTTATTTTGAGGACTTTTCTGCATCGCATATGAATGAAACATTTAAAACCGGCATGAAGCAATATGTAGCGTATAAAATGCAGGATGAAATCATAAAAAAAGGTAAGGAATATTGCTGGGATGCGGCAGCTAAAGAGTACTGGAAAATTTACCGTTCATTATATTAACTGATAAAACCTTTACATGAGCACTTACCGCAGGTTATTGAAATTTGCAAAACCATACCGCAGGTTTGTGGTTCCCTTCTTTATTTTTACACTCATTGCAGCATTCTTCAGCGTATTTCAATTTGCATTAATCATACCACTGCTTAATTTTTTATTCGATAATCAAACCGCAGAAAGCTTGCAGCGATATGCTGTTGCACCCGATTTTTCATTCTCCGCTTCTTATTTTAAAGATCTTTTTTATTACCAGGTCTATCATTTAAAAACGATGAACCCGGTGTATGCTTTATATTTTATTGCAGCACTAATAGTACTTGCTGTAATACTCACCAACCTGTTCCGCTACCTGGCACAAAGAAGCATGATCAACTCAAGGACCTTGCTGGTAAAGCGATTGCGGGAAGCCATATTTGAAAAAGTAAACCACCTGCACATGGGTTATTTTACCAAAGAGAAAAAGGGTGACCTCCTTTCAAGAATGAATTCAGATGTTTTTGAAATTGAAGCTGTGGCGGCTAATTCCCTGGAAGTACTGTTCAAGGAGCCTTATATCATGCTCGTTTATTTTGCAACCCTGTTTGCCATTTCGGTAAAGCTTACCTTATTTACCTTGCTTATCATTCCCATATCTGCCATCGGCATTGCCATGGTCACAAAAAGGTTGCGCAAGGAAGCAAGTGATATGCAATCATCCATTGGCCGCCTGCTTACGATCATTGATGAAACCTTAATGGGCATGCGTATCATACGCTCATTCAATGCCACCGATTTTATTGTAAAGAGATTTCGCCGTGAAAATGATTTTTACCGCAAAGCAAGTCTGCAGGGTTTTAAAAGAAGAGAGCTTGCTCCTATCTTTTCAGAAGTGGCCGGGGTGATCGTTGTTGCTTGCATATTGATCTATGGCGGCAGCATGATATTAAAGAACCAGGGAAATACAACAGGTTTACAGGCAAGTGAATTCATCGCTTTTATTGCCATTTTTTCGCAGGTGATACGCCCTGCAAAAGCAATGGTGGTTGCATTGGCCAATATACAACGTGGCGAAGCATCAGGACAAAGGATCATGGAAATACTGGATACCAAAATTGAAGTTGCCGATGCACCCAATGCAGTTGCATTAAAAACATTTAAAGACCGGGTTGAATTTAATAATGTATGTTTTGGTTATTCCGATAGGCCCGTGTTAAGCAATATCAGCTTCAGCATAGAAAAAGGTAAAACGGTCGCACTGGTTGGTCCTTCAGGAGTTGGTAAATCAACTATTGCCGACCTCTTACCTAGGTTCTATGATGTAACCTCTGGCAGTATAAGTATTGACGGAAAAAATATTAAGCAGTATACCATGGAATCTTTAAGAAGCCAGATGAGTTTTGTAACGCAGGATATCATCTTATTCAATGATTCTATTTTCAATAATATAGCTTTGGGAAAACCGGATGCCAGCGATGAAGAAGTGATGAGGGCTGCTAAAATTGCCAATGCTCATGAATTTATTATGGATACAGAAGATGGCTATCAAACCAATATTGGCGACAGAGGCATCCGTTTATCGGGCGGGCAGCGCCAACGTATCAGTATTGCGAGGGCTGTATTTAAAAACCCTGCCATCTTAATTTTAGATGAGGCCACATCGGCCCTTGACACTGAATCTGAAAAATCTGTACAGGATGCGTTGAATAACCTTATGGAAGGCCGCACAACATTGGTCATTGCTCATCGTTTAAGTACTATTAAAGAAGCTGACGAGATCCTGATATTGCAGGATGGAAAGATCGCAGAGCGTGGTAATCATTTTGAATTGATAGAAATAAATGAAAGCATTTATAAAAAGCTTACCCTAATGCAGAAAATTGCATAATAAATTATAATTCGTATTTTTAAACCCTTAAAAATCATCTATATGAAAATTAAAATTCTTTTACCTGTTTTGACAATGTTGTTTTTTGCATCATGCAATAAAAGCGATGATAATGGAGGAACGGGTACAACTGTTGCTGCTAAAATAATCAATAACGAACCTTATGGTACCGATCCGCTGCAAAAGATGGACATTTATTTACCTGCAGGCAGAACTACAGCTGCAACAAAAGTTATTATATTGGTACATGGCGGTGCCTGGGTAAGCGGGGATAAAAGTGATTTTACAACTGACATTATTGACACTTTGAAGAAGAGGATACCCGATTATGCCATTTTCAATATCAATTACCGCCTGGGGGTATTCCCTGCCACCAATACATTCCCTACACAGGAACTGGATGTAAAAGCAGCAGTTGCATATATATATGGTAACCGGACAAACTACCTTATCAGTGATAAATTCGTAATGATGGGCGCCAGCGCAGGAGCTCATCTTTCTTTATTACATGCTTATAAATCTCCAATTCCTGTAAAAATAAAAGCGGTTGTCGACTTTTTTGGTCCAACCGACATGGTTGATATGTACAACAATCCCGGCACTTTCTCTCCTGCCAGTATTGCACTACTATTAAACGGAACGCCTACAACCAACCTGCCTTTATACCAGCAATCAAGTCCAATGACCTATGCTACCGCCACAGCTTGCCCTACAATAATTTTACAGGGAGGATTTGACCCGTTGGTGAATGCAACAACACAATCACTGGCATTAAAAAATAAATTAACCACAGCAGGGGTAATAAATGAGTTTGTTCTGTATCCATTTCTGGGGCATGGCGGCTGGGATGTGGCAACCAATACTGATGCCTTTAATAAGATACAGGCGTTTTTAACAGCCAATGTTCAATAAAGATATTTAAGAGTAAAAGGCCTGCTCACGGTATAACGGGCAGGCTTTTTTATTTTTGATCATGCAGTATCAATCTTAAACCAAAGACTTGAAACCGGATATTACAACCAGGGCAGATATTGAAAAATTCATTATTGAGTTTTACGAAAAAGTAAAAGCAGATCCAACCATTGGTTTTATTTTTACCGATGTGGCATATATGGATTGGGATACCCATATCCGGGTAATAGTTGATTTTTGGGAAACCATTTTATTGGATAACCCGGTTTACAGGCGTAATGCTATGGAAGTTCATTATGAACTGAATAAAAAGATAAAATTGACAAAGCAGCATTTTGACAGCTGGCTGTTGCTGTTCACCAGTACCGTAGATGAATTTTTTGAGGGCAAAACCGCAATGCTTGCAACAACCAGGGCCAGGTCGATCGCTGCTGTACTTTTGTTGAAAATGGACAATCCCACTAATAAGCAGTCAATCATCTAAGCTGATATCGAATTTACCCATGCAAATAACCTGGATATTAAAAAAATTTACTGAACTCACTACTGCAGAACTCTATGCCATTATGCAGCTACGAAATGAGGTATTTGTTGTGGAGCAAAACTGTGTTTACCAGGATGCAGATGATAAAGACCAGTCTTCCCTGCATTTTTGTGGCTGGGAGGGCTCAAAACTGGTTGCTTATACCCGTATCATACCGCCCGGAATTTCCTATCCAGAGGCCAGTATTGGCAGGGTGGTTACTTCCCCAGCCTACCGCAATACAGGGGCAGGGCGAACATTAATGAAAAAAAGCATTGAATTAACCTTCAACAATTTTGGCTGTACCCAAATTAAGATAGGTGCCCAGGTTTATCTCACCAAATTCTACTCCTCACTGGGTTTTATACAAAGCAGCGAAGAATACCTGGAAGATGGCATCCCTCATATAGAAATGATCTTGAATAAATAATTAAGGTACTCAGGCAATAACATGAACAGTTTGCCGTTTTAAAACCTGTGGTTCATCAATTTATCCTGTAAATAGCAGGTTCAGTTTTTAAGCCATCCAATTATCCAATAACTATAGAAAGACTAAATCTGATTTCTAATGAAGCCATTTTTACACAAACTTGTGGGAAAACACGCAATACTGCTGTTGATCTGCTTCACCATTTTCTCTCACGCATATTCACAATCATTACTTTTTGGCGAAAAAACCAAATGGGAAGTTGGATTTAACTTCGGCCCGAGTGTATTCTTAGGTGATTTGGGTGGAAATTCGGGAAAAGGCACCAATGATGTGAAAGATCTGAATTTCGAATTTACAAAATTGATGAAGGGAGTCTTCGTTACGATGTATCCAAAAAACTGGGTGGGACTAAGATTAGCTGTTGATATGACTTACCTGGAAGGAAGCGATGATATCATAAATACAACCGGTATAAATGAATTATGGCGTAAGCAACGTAACCTCGATTTTAAGACAACGGTTTTGGAAGGCTATATAGCCCTGGAAATTTTTCCAACCATGTGGCTGAATAGAAACTCGGATTATGAACCGAGGCTAAGACCATATGGACTTGCAGGTATTGGTGTATTCCATTTTAATCCAAAAGGAAGTATTATCAATGCCAGTGGAGACAAAACATGGTATAACCTCCAACCTTTAAAATTAGAGGGGCAGGGGATGGCTGAATATCCTTACAGCAAACCTTATAAACTTACACAGATAAATATTCCTTTGGGTGCGGGACTTAAATATTTTGCTTCGGATCGTTTTAACCTGAGCGCCGAATTATTGTACCGTAAAACTTTTACCGATTATATTGATGATGTAAGCAAGACTTACGTTGACCCTAATAATTACAATAAATACCTGTCGGCCCAGGATGCTGCGCTGGCTTATCAATTATCAGATAAATCAGTAGGCATCATTTACCCGGGCATGACCAGATACCCTGCCGGAACGCAAAGAGGTGATAACAAGGATGGAGATACTTATATTTCGCTGGTAGTGAAAGTTGGTATTCGTCTTGGACCCATCTATGAAAGTTCATTTGCAAAAAGAGCTGCAAGACAAACCAAATGTCCGGTTGTTTATTAAAAAAACTAAACCAAATCTTATGAGTAACAATTTTCAACTTAACAACCCAGGATCGTACAAAGCTATTATACTTTTTACTATATGCCTGGTAATTGTAATTCAATTATTCAAATAACCAAACACTTACCTTTTTAAGTGTATCGCGATACAACAGAAGTTTAACCCCAAAGAGGAGCTATGGATATTTTAATATCTGAAGATTACCCCTGAAACCACAACTTTCAAATTTCGTTGCTATCTTTTACACTTTTACAAACTCAAAGTCCATGTTTCAAGCATGGACTTTTTTATAACTCAGCCTGTAAAAATTGTCCTGTAAAACTTTCTTTCACTTTAACCAAATCCTCAGGCACTCCTTCAAATAAAACCAATCCTCCCCCATCCCCTCCTTCGGGCCCGATATCAATGATATGATCAGCAACTTTAATTACATCCATATTATGTTCAATCACCAATACCGTATTACCCCTGTCAACCAGTTTGTTTATTACTTCCAGTAAATGTTGTATGTCCTGGAAATGAAGCCCGGTAGTAGGTTCATCCAGTATGTAAAATGTTTTGCCCGTATCTTTTTTTCCCAATTCGGTAGAAAGTTTTACACGCTGTGCTTCTCCACCACTAAGTGTTACAGCACTTTGGCCCAGGGTTATATAGCCCAATCCTACATCCTGCAACACTTTTATTTTCCGATAGATGAATGGAACGGCTTGGAAAAATTCTACTGCTTCATCAACCGTCATATCCAGTACATCGCTGATAGATTTTCCTTTGTACCTGATCTCTAATGTTTCTCTATTATATCTTCGGCCATTGCATTTTTCGCAATGCACATGCACATCGGGTAAAAAATTCATTTCAATAACCCGCATGCCGCCACCTTCGCAAACATCGCACCTGCCGCTTTTTACATTAAAGGAAAAACGTCCGGCTTTATAACCTCTTATTTTAGCTTCCGGTACTAATGCGTATAAAGTTCTGATGTCTGTAAAGAAACCACAGTAAGTTGCCGGGTTACTTCTTGGCGTTCTGCCGATGGGGCTTTGATCAATTTCTATTACCTTATCAATTAACTCTAATCCTTTTATAGATTCATAAGGCAATGGATTAGCTTTTGAGTTATAACAAAACTTGCTGAGTAAGGGATACAGCGTTTCATTTACTAAAGTAGATTTACCGCTACCACTTACACCGGTAACCAATATCAATTTACCCAGCGGAAATTTTACACTCACTTGCTGCAGGTTATTGCCACTCACTCCTTTCAACTCAACAAATTTTCCATTGCCCTTCCTGCGCTCTTTGGGTACTGCAATACTTTTTGTCCCTAATAAATATTGAGCCGTTTCCGAATTGGAATCCAAAATTGTTTGTGGTGTGCCCATTGCAACAATTTCGCCTCCATGCTTGCCAGCCTTGGGGCCAATATCAACTAGGTAATCAGATGCCAGCATAATATCTTTATCATGCTCAACAACTAAAACACTGTTACCAATATCCCTTAGGTTTTGCAATGCAGCAATCAGTCGCTGATTATCTCTTTGATGCAAACCAATACTTGGCTCATCTAATATATAAGTAATGCCCTGTAACTGTGAACCGATTTGTGTAGCCAGCCGGATACGCTGAGACTCTCCCCCACTAAGGCTTTTGGAAGAACGATTAAGGGAAAGATAGGTAAGACCGACATCTAATAAAAATTGTAGTCTTTCTCTAATCTCTTTTAAAACATCTTTAGCAATGGCATTTTGTTTATCACTTAATCTTAATTCTATGCCATCAAACCAGGCAGCCAGGTTGTCTAAATTTAAACTACTTAGCTCTGCAATGTTTCTTTTATCAATCTTAAACCAAAGGCTTTCTTTTTTTAATCTTGCGCCATTGCATGCAGTGCAGGGAGCAAGTTCCATGTATTTTTCAACCCATCCCCGCAGCATTTCAGAACTTTGTGTGGATGAGAACCATCGTTTAAGCATGGGAATTATTCCTTCATAAGAACCTGTAAAAACTTCCGGGATTGATTCATCACTCATATCTAATTCCAATGCAGGATTTATATCCTGGTCGCCGTATAAAAGCAGGTCAAGCTGCTCTTTAGGAATATCTTTAATCGGTTTATCTAATTTTATCTTATGCTTTTTAGCAAATTGCACTACCTGCTGAAACACACTGGCATCACGCTCTTCACCCAATGGAGCAATAGCACCTTCACTTACTGAAATAGAAGTATCGGGCAATACCTCATCCATATCAATTGTAAAAACATTACCCAAACCTTTACAAACCGGGCATGCGCCATAGGGTGAATTAAAAGAAAATGCATTGGGCGATGGTTCTTCGTAACTGATGCCGGTTTCATCACACATCAATTGTTTACTGTACAGAGCCCCCCAACCCCCCAAGGGGGGAGTTTGAGCAGCATCATTATTTCCTAAAATTTCTTTTTGTTTAGCAGAGTCTTTGAAAGCCCCTCCTTCGGAGGGGTTTGGGGAGGCCGGGATTACAAACATCAGGTCTTTGCCCAACTGTAAAGCTTTTTGTACACTCTGGCTTAACCTGAATCTCATTTCATCATTAACAGCCAGCCTGTCAACCACTAATTCTATATCATGAATTTTATACCGGTCAACCTGCATCCTGGGTTTAAGATCCATCACTTCCCCATCAACCCTCACTTTTAAATATCCTTTTTTTCGGATGTCTTCAAAGAGTTCCCGGTAATGCCCTTTCCTGCCTCTGACCAATGGAGCAAGCACACTTATTTTTTTTTCTTCAAATTTTTCAAAGATGTTAGTTACAATTTCTTCCTCACTGAATTTGACCATCTTTTTTCCGGTATTGTAGCTATAAGCCTCCCCTACTCTTGCATACAATAACCTCAGAAAATCATAGATCTCTGTAACAGTACCCACTGTACTCCGTGGATTTTTATTGGTCGTTTTTTGTTCAATGGAAATAACAGGCGATAGGCCGGTGATCTTGTCCACATCTGGCCGCTCCATATCGCCTACAAACTGGCGGGCGTAAGCACTAAAACTTTCCATATAGCGGCGCTGGCCTTCATTGTAGATGGTATCAAAGGCCAATGAGGATTTGCCACTGCCACTCACACCGGTAAAAACCACCAGCTTGTTCTTAGGAATTTTAATATCAATATTTTTCAGGTTGTGCTCTCTTGCCCCAAATACCTCAATAAAATTTGTATCAATTATTTCTTCTGAAGAATCTTTTTTTGCTTTCGCCATATGTAATTACTTGCTATAAAGGTACAAACAAAATAAATGTTCATTTGTTAAGAGCAGCTTTGTTCTGTAAATTTGTTGTTCAATTTTATCTATGCTTTTTAATTTATTTGGGAAGAAGGAAGACACAGCAGATGATCATGTTTTTATTGACAGGGCTTATATAACCACTGCAGCTAAAATGCAGGCCTGTAGTGACTCAGCTGCAAAAAATACTGATCTTATATTTATCTGCTGGTTTGCAGATACAGCGGCTAAGTTTAAGGAATTTTTCAGGCAGCGGGGTCTTGATGAAAGCCGCATTACAGAAACCCATCATGTGCATGCATCTAAGCTGCTGAATAAAATACCTGTTTTTGTTGAGCACTATCCCCTGCATGAAAAGGAAATTGAACTGATAAAAAACTGGGAGGCCAAAAACATCATTGTTTACAGCGCCATGGATGAACCCCTGTTCAAATATTTCGGCAGCGAAAAATTAATACCGCTGATGAAAATGTTAGGCATGAAGGAAGACGAGGTGATAGAACACAGCATGGTCTCCAAATCCATAATTAAAGGCCAGGAAAAAATTGCTGAGCAGGTAACACTTGAGCAATCTGCCACTTCCCAGGAAGAATGGATGAGGAAAAATATAAAATAATTTATACCCCTGAAATCCTTAACTGTAAATGGTTTCAGAAATTTTAGAAAAATATTTTGTGTTTTTATTTGGCGGTTTGAAATTTCTGCCCCTATCTTTGTACCAGTTCTTTAGTTATCACTTATCAAGAAAGGCAGAGGGTAATGGCCCGATGAAGCCTTGACAACCTATCTCATTGTAATCCTTCGACAAGCTCAGGATGACAATAAGAAAAGGTGCCAATTCCATCTCGATTAATTTCGGGAGAGATAAGTCAGATTCAAAGCTTAAAAAAATACTTCAAGATATTTAAAAGCTCATCTGATTTATCGGATGAGCTTTTTTAATTCTGAGCGGAGTCGAAGAATGCGGAGTCGAAGAAACTTTGCTTATTGTTCGAGCGAAGTCGAGAACAAAAGAATTAGAAATCTCTTCCGATAAGGTTGCTCACTGGTAAGTGATTAAACAGAACCTGTTTAACATTATTTAATCATTGCCTTTTCTCTCCCCTTTCGGGGGAGTTGGAGGGGGCCAAAAACCAACAACAATGAGCAACGCAACAGAATTGATCCACAGCATTCCCGTAGACCCATTAACAGGAGCCATCAGTGTCCCCATTTATCAAACCAGTACCTATGTACAGGATGCACCTGGTGTAAACAAGGGTTATGATTATGCCCGTAGTAATAATCCAACAAGAGGAACTCTAGAAGATATCATTGCAAAATTGGAAAAAGGTTCTTTTGGGATTGCTTTTGGTAGCGGGCTTGCAGCCATTGATGCCATTGTTAAATTGCTAAAAAGTGGTGATGAGATTTTAGCAGTTGATGATATCTATGGCGGTGCATTTCGCCTTTTTACGCATATCTATGAAAAGTTCGGCATTACCGTAAACTATGTTGATACAACAGATGCTGCCAATGTGTTTAATGCCATAACACCTAAAACAAAACTGATCTGGCTGGAAACGCCAACCAATCCAACTTTAAAAGTGAGCGATATTGAAGCCATTGCAAAAATTGCTAAAGCAAATGCCTGTTTACTTTGCGTGGATAATACTTTTGCATCACCCGCCTTACAACAACCTCTTTCGCTGGGAGCTGATCTTGTGATTCACAGTGCTACAAAATATTTAGGTGGCCACAGTGACCTTATCGCCGGGCTTGTTGTTGCTAAAGATGCAGTGCTGGGCGAAAAAATAAAATTCATTCAGAATGCAAGTGGTGCAATACTGGCCCCATTCGATAGCTGGCTGGTTATTCGTGGCATTGAAACCCTGCACCTGCGTGTGCAGCAGCATTGCCGCAATGCACAAATGGTTGCTGAATACCTGGAGACAAATCCTGCAGTGGATAAAGTTTTTTATCCCGGGTTAAAAACGCATCTCAACCATGACATTGCAAAAAAACAAAGCAAAGGTTTTGGTGGCATCGTTTCCTTCACGTTGAAAAATAATACCGAACAAGCAGCTACAGCATTCGTAACAGCTACGCATTTCTTTAAACTGGCCGAAAGTTTGGGCGGCGTAAAAAGCCTGCTTTGTCACCCGGCACAAATGACGCACAAAAGTATTCCTGCCGAAAAACGCAGGGCTGCAGGTGTTGCGGATAGCCTTATCCGCCTCAGTGTTGGACTTGAAGAAGCTGAAGATCTTATTGCTGACCTCGAACAGGCATTTTCAAAACTTAAAAAGGAAAAGGAAAGTTTTGTACCAAGCATTAGTGCATAGCCCGGCTGCAATGGCGTCGCACTCTTGTACAGTATTAAATTATTCAACACGTTGGGTTTTAGTAATTCGTGTAATTAGTAATAATCCGTGTAATTAAAAAAATCATGTCAAACAAACAACTCAATATCGGTCTCTTTGGCTTCGGCGTAGTGGGTAAAGGTCTTTATGATGTACTCCATACTACAGCTACCCTGCAGGCGGCTATCAAAAAAATAGTAATAAAAGATCCTGCAAAGAAAAGAAGCATTGCTCCTGAAATATTTTCAACTGATGCAAATGTTATCCTGAACGATGAAAACATTAATGTAGTGGTAGAATTGATTGATGATGCAGATGCAGCCTTTGAAATTGTAAGAAACGCTTTGCAAAAAGGAAAATCTGTTGTAAGTGCAAACAAAAAAATGATAGCAGAACATTTTGAAGAATTATTGCAATTGCAACAGGAAAACAATACAGCCCTGCTGTATGAGGCTGCCTGCTGCGCCAGCATGCCAATTGTGCGTAACCTGGAAGAGTATTACGATAATGATCTTTTAAAATCCATACGAGGTATCATCAATGGCTCAACCAATTTTATACTTACCAGGATACTGGAAGAGCAACTGGAATTTAAAACTGCCTTAACACAGGCACAGCAACTTGGTTTTGCTGAAAGTGATCCTAAATTGGATATTGGCGGCTTTGATGCTGCCAATAAGCTATGCATTTTGCTGGCTCATTCGTTTGGGGTAATCGCAAAAACAAATGATTTTATTTTTAATGGTATCGAAAATATTACGCTTGATGATGCTATTGTGGCTAAAGAAAAAAAATACAGTATAAAGTTGGTTGCCAATGCTAAAAAACTATCATCAGGTAAACTTGCTGCTTTTGTATTACCACAGTTTGTAACAGTAAAAGACGACTTGTACAATGTGCAAAATGAGTTTAATGCCATCACTACCGAAAGTACATTTGCCGACGAACATTTTTTTAAAGGCAAGGGTGCAGGTGCCTTTCCTACAGCTTCTGCTGTGCTAAGTGATATATCTGCACTGGGCTACAATTATAAGTACGAGTATAAAAAGATCTATCACAAATCCGATACGGAACTCAACAATGATTTTTACTTAAAAGTTTTTATCAGCACAGATGATATCAGCAAGATTAATAAAAACAGTTTTGAGTGGATAGAAGAATGGCATAATGAATTTAAAAACAGCTGGTGTATTGCAGTTATTCATGCAGAAAAATTATTTGCAACTGACTGGTGGAAACAGGAAGGCATTTCTTTGATACTATGCCCCGATGCTATTATTGAAAATGTAGAGTATAAAAAGATAAGTAAAAGAAGCCTGGAACTGGCGGGGGTGGTATAAATGGGTGGGGTATGCACATAAAAAAAGCATCAAGTTTGTTACTACTTCATAATTGCTTACTCCGTAATCTTTCTAACCTGATGCTTCCGCTCGATTGGTTTCCATCTTTTCAAGGACTTCCATCTTTTAAGGGACTTCCATCTTTTCAAAACTTTAACCGCTCAATTGGACAATAAAGATACGTTTTACAGTAACTGCTTTCCAAATTTTTACGGCTTATGTTTTGCACTTGTTTAGCACATAATTATACACATTAATGATCGTTCAGGGGCATTCCCCTTTTCTGAAACTCAATCCAGTTGAGGTATTCAGGTGCAACTCGGTGTTCCTCCATGGTGATACAATCATTAACCGGGCAAACGAGCTGGCATAAATTACATCCAACACATTCATCTTCTTTAATTGTATAATTATTATAGGGTTTACCATATTCCAGGTTGATGGACTGATGCGATGCATCTTCGCAGACAATATAACATAGCCCGCAGTGAATACATTTATCCTGGTTGATCTTAGCAATGTGATGATAGTTAATATCAAGATCTTCCCAATGCGTAATTTTTTCAACTGACTTGCCAATAAAATCATCAAGTGTTTTAAACCCTTTATCATCCATCCAGTTGTTCATCCCTTCAATCATGTCTTCAACAATACGAAAACCATGATTCATGGCTGCAGTACACACCTGCACATTGCTTGCGCCCAATAACATAAACTCTACCGCATCTTTCCAAGTGCTTACGCCGCCAATACCTGAAACAGGAACTCTTGAAGTTGTTGGGTCCTGCGCAATGGTGGTAAGCATTTTTAATGCAATGGGTTTTACTGCCGGGCCACAGTAGCCGCCAAAAACCGACTTGCCTGCAACATAAGGATTTGGAACAAGTGTATCCAAATCAATACCTGTTACTGATTGAATTGTGTTTATTAAAGACAATGCATTAGTACCGGCCTCAACCACCGCTATACCTGTTGGTACCGGTGAATGTACATTGGGTGTAAGCTTTGTTATCACAGGAATATGTGCAGCTTCCATCACCCACTCAACAACCATCCTCGCAATTTCCGGATCCTGTCCAACCGCTGCACCCATACCTCTTTCAGTCATGCCATGCGGACAACCAAAATTCAATTCCAACCCATGAGCGCCAGTATCTTCTACTTTTTTTATCAGTTCATGCCAGCTATTTTTATCATTGTCTGCCATCAGCGAAACGATCATAGCCCTGTCGGGAAAAAGCTTAAGGCATTCTGTAATTTCTTTCAGGTTCAAGTCTAACGGGCGGTCACTGATAAGTTCAATATTATTAAAGCCCATCATCTTTTTTGAGCCAAAATTTAAAGCTGAATATCGTGAGGAAACATTTTTTACCTGGCTGCCCAATGTTTTCCATACAACACCTCCCCAGCCTGCTTCAAATGCACGAAGCACATTTATTTTTTTATCGGTAGGCGGTGCACTCGCTAACCAAAATGGGTTGGGTGATTTTATGCCGAGGAAGTTTGATGCAAGAGAAGCCATTATTTTAAATTTTGAATTTTAAATGTTGAATTATTAGGCTACAGTTTCCTGACTGGTTTTAACAATTTTTGTTAAGATATTAATGCTGTGCTCAACAGCATTTAAATAAGGTAAGTATTCAATGTCAACTAATTTGCTTTTATCTAAAAGCCGAAGCCAATATCTTGTTTCTCTTGCCTCTTTAGAAGCGATGGACATTTTTGAAATAAAATCCCGTTTTGATTGTGCTGCAATTCCTTCCTCTACATTCGCCCCAACACTTGTAGCACTTCTTAATAATTGTTTAGAAAGAATATATTCTTTTTCATCAAGTAACTTTTTGTACAGGCTAATTATTTGCAATGAAAAATCAAAAGTCATTTCTACTATTTTATTCTCTGTTTTCATTTAAAATTTATAATTCAACATTTAAAATAAATAACTAATAATTGCTGCCGCTCCTTCCTTACCTGCCTGCACAGCATCCACCACTTCTTTGCCGCCATTCACACAATCACCACCTGCAAAAACACCAGAAATATTTGTTGCAGAATCTTTAATATTTATTTTTCCTTTGGAATTTTGGATTTTGAATTCTTCAACCAAACTTTCAAACGGCATCTGCCCTGCTGCTTTAATGATCATATCCACGGCCAAAGAAAAAATTTCGCCGGTATCAACAGGACTTCTTCGGCCACTTGAATCGGGTTCACCCAACCTCATGATACTGCAAACCAGTTCAGTTGCTTTACCACCAATTCCTTTTATTTCTTTGGGGGATGCCAGCCATATAATTTTACAGCCATCTAGCATAGCAATATCCAGTTCATGTTGTGTACAGGGCATTTCTTCCTGGGTTCGGCGATATAACATGGTAACTTCTTTTGCACCGAGTCGCTTTGCCTGTGTGGCCGCATCAATTGCTGTCATGCCCATGCCTATTACAGCAACTTTTTCACCTACGGAAACTTTATCAAATCCTTTATCTCTTATGCCATAAATAAATTTGATGGCATCCTCTACTCCCTCCAAATCTTCGCCGGGAATATCTAATTGCCTTGCCAGACCAACTCCAATTCCCAGATAAACAGCATCAAAATTGTCCTGCAACTCTAACAAAGAAATATTTTTTCCCAGCTCCTGATCATATTTTATTTCAATTCCTCCAATACCCAAAATATAATTCACTTCATCTTCGCAAAACTGTGGCGTTACTTTATAAGCTGCAATGCCATAAGTCATCAATCCGCCACCTTTACTTTCCTTTTCAAAAATGGTAACATCAATTCCTTCTCTTGATAAAACATGGGCACAACTTAAACCTGCAGGGCCTGCGCCAACAATGGCCACTTTTTTGCCCGTTGATTCTTTACGTTTAAAAAGCTGCCAGTTTGCAACCATTGCTTTTTCTGTTGAATATCGTTGCAGTTTTGCAATTGCAATTGGTTCTTCCTCCATAAAATTATATACACAGGCTCCTTCGCATAATTTTTCAACGGGGCAAACCTTACTGCAGCCTGCGCCCATAATATTGCTTACAAAAATGGTATGTGCCGAACCCTTGATATTTTCTGTTGCAATCTGTTTGATAAATTTGGGAACATCAATACCGGTAGGGCAACTTTTCATACAAGGTGCGTCATAACAAAATAAACAGCGGTTGGCTTCTACCAATGCAGCATCCTTTGTTTCAAACGGCGGATGAATGTCGTTGAAGTTTTCCGCGTATTGTTCTTTCAAAAGCCTGTTATTCGAAATCATTATTTTGAATTTTAAATTTTGAATTTTGAATTACAATCCTAATGGGCTTCATTTAAAATTTATAATTCAAAATTTAAAATATCTTTTAGAGTTCAGTCAACTTCCCATAAGTCTCCGGTCTTCTGTCTCTGAAAAATTGCCACACACTTCTTACTTCTTCAATCATATCTAAATCAAATTCTGCTACCAGCAATTCATCTTTGTCTTCACTTGCCTGTGCAAATATTTGTCCACGTGGGTCAACAAAATAACTGCTACCGTAAAACTTGCCGAGGTTCCAGGGTTTTTCTTCACCAACACGATTAATGCAACCCATAAAGTAACCGTTGGCTGCTGCATGTGCAGGTTGCTCAAGTTTCCATAAATATTGCGAAAGGCCTGCAACAGTTGCCGAAGGATTGTAAACGATCTCGGCACCATTTAAGCCCAAACATCTTGCGCCATCCGGGAAGTGACGATCGTAACAGATGTACACTCCCACTTTGGCGTACTTTGTTTGAAACACAGGGTAGCCTAGGTTTCCGGGCTTAAAGAAAAACTTTTCCCAAAAGCCGCTGGTATGTGGAATATGATTTTTCCGGTACTTGCCAAGATAAGTTCCATCAGCATCTATCACCGCTGCAGTATTGTATAAAACACCCGCCTGTTCTTTTTCATAAATAGGAACGATGATGACCATGCTGTACTTTTTAGCATAAGTTGCCATCAAATCGGTTGTTGGGCCGGGAACAGATTCTGCACTTTCATACCATTTTTTATCCTGCCCGGGGCAGAAGTAAGGTGTGTTGAAAATTTCCTGCAGACAAAGTATCTGTACACCTTGCTTACCGGCTTCTTCAATAAACGGGATATGTTTCTGCACCATCGCATTTACAATTTCCGGTATGGTTCCCTCGCCTTCTGTTTTAGGAAGAGACATCTGAATTAAACCTGACTTGATCATTCTTGGCATATGTTTGAAATTATGAATTTAGAGTTATGAATTATGAATGCGATTAAGCTGTTTTAAAATATCGCTCTTTTGTTGTAAGAATAATACTGTTTAAAATTCTTACAATTTCGTCACAATTACTATTTAAATTTTTGAATTGTTCTTCACTAATATAATCACTGTCTTTTAAAAGATTAAGCCAATAGCCAGTTTCTCTTGCCTCTTTTACCGCTATTGCTAACTTGTGAATAAAATCTTTTTTAGATTCGCTTGCCGTAGCTTCATGAATGTTAGCCCCAATAGATGTTCCGCTTCTTAGCATTTGTTTAGAAAGTACATATTCTTTTTTATCATTTGCCAGGAATTTGTATAAATTAATTATCGCCAGAGCAAAAGAATAAGATTTTTTAACAATAATATTTTCTTTGCTTTCATTCATAATTCAACATTCATAATTCTAAATTAATTGAGACACTTTATTACGCTTTATATACTTCCCATTTCCCTTCTCCACCAAACATTTTCCTTCCTCAATTACAACCTGTCCTCTTAATAAAACAGTTTTTGTTTTTCCGGTTACCTTCCATCCTTCGTAAGCCGAGTAATCGGTGTTCATATGATGGGTTGCTGCGCTGATGCTATGCTCTTCATTCGGATCAAACAAAACAATATCTGCATCACTACCCGGTGCTATGCAACCTTTCTGTGGAAACATGCCAAATATCTTTGCAGGATTGGTTGATAAGAGTTCCACGAATTTATTAACGGTTATTCTTCCTTTACGTACACCTTCGCTGTATAATAATTCAACCCTATGTTCAATAGCCGGATGACCATTTGGTATTTTTGAAAAATCATCCTTACCTAATAATTTTTTCTCCCAGGTAAATGGACAATGATCGGTTGCAACAACCTGTACTAATCCCTGATTGATGCCAGCCCACAAAGCTTCTTGGTCTTTCTTCTCTCTTAATGGCGGACTCATCACCCATTTGGCACCTTCAAAATTCTGTTCGTACAAAGAAGCATCCAATAATAAATACTGAATACAGGTTTCGGCAAAAACTTTTTGGTTCTTTCGGTTATTATCCCGTACTGCGTTTAATGCGCCTTCGCAGGTCATGTGTACAATATAGCCGGGACAGCCTGCGTAACCGGCAATGGTGGCAAATCTTTCCGAGGCTTCGGCTTCTGTAATTTCGGGTTGGGATAAATAATGATAGATTGGCGCAAGATTCCCATCAGCCCTGTTCTTTGCAATCAAACCATCAATTACATCGCCATTGGTAGCATGCACAATCACCATTCCCCCACGCTTCTTTACTTCTGCCATCAGCTCCAGCATTTGCCGGTCGTCAATCATGAGGGCGCCTTTATAAGCCATAAAAACTTTAAAAGAAGTGATGCCTTCTTTCTCTACGATGTTTACAATTTCTTGGCAGGTGTTTTCATTAAAATCGGTAACCGCCATGTGAAAACTGTAATCGCCCAGGCAATTGTTAGTAGCACGGCTGCTCCATTCATTAAATGCTTCGTATAAAGAATGACCTTGTTTTTGTAAGATGAAATCAATCACTGTAGTGGTACCACCATGCAATGCAGCACGGGTACCCGTTTCGTAATTATCGCTGCTGAATGTACCCATAAAAGGCATTTCCAGATGCACATGCGGATCTATACAACCCGGAAAAGCAAGCAAACCCGTGGCATCAATTATTTTATCAGCTTTAATGTCGAGATTTTTTCCAATGGCGGCAATGGTTTCGCCCTGGATAAAAATATCGCCGGTAAAATTTTCGGCAGCTCCAATAATGTTTGCATTCTTGATTAATATACTCATAAAACGGCTTCTTTAACTGATGTTACATTTTGAATTTTATATTGCAAAACTCAAAACATTTTTTCAACTTGATATCACAATTTGCGATATCATACTTTTCATTTTAACTCATCACAAAAAGTGATGAGTTGCTATCCATCATCACACTTTGTGATGATGGGTAATAGTTTTCTTCATCAACATTAAATATACTAAACCGCTTACAAAAAACCCAACAAACCATGCATAATGATATAAGTCTGATATCCAAACCGGGAACATGGTAGCAGAAACTAATTTTATCTGCAATAAAAAACCCGGGATGTTTGGAACGATGCCAACCAGTAAAGCAATGATGGCCGCCATATTAAATCCCTTGCTGAATCCATATCGCCCTTTATGTTCATACAATTCATCCACGACCAATTGTTGTTTCCTTATAAAATAATAATCAGCAATCATAATACCTCCCACAGGGCCAAGCAAACTTGAGTACGCAATCAGCCAGGTAAAAATATACCCATTGGGGTCTGCTATTAATTTCCAAGGGAAGATCAGAATACCGATAACACCGGTTATGTATCCACCGGTTCTGAAATTTATTTTCTTTGGAGATAAGTTGGCAAAATCATTTGCCGGACTTACAATATTGGCGGCAATATTTGTTGCCAATGTTGAAATGGCAACAGCAATCATGGCGAGACTCACCAATAATTTATTTTCAAATTTACCAGCCAGTACAACTGGATCCCAAATGGTTTCGCCGTAAATAATGAAAGTAGCTGATGTTACCACAACACCAATAAATGCAAACAAAGTCATGGATGGTGGTAAGCCAATTATCTGTCCTTTGATCTGTGCCTTTTGGCTTTTTGCATAGCGAGTAAAATCAGGGATATTTAAAGAGAGTGTTGCCCAAAAACCAACCATACCTGTTAGCGCAGGAAAAAAATATGCCCAAAATGCTGGGCCGGATAATTTTGATGGCTGTGATAATATCGGCCCCAAACCATGGCCTGCATTGATTGCCCAAAATAATAAAGCCAGTGCAGCCAGTGGCAAAAACAATGCTTTAAAGACTAATAATTTTTTTATACTCTCTACACCAAGATAAACAACCCACATATTCAACAACCAAAAAAGAAGAAAACAAACAGCAGGACCGGTTTGCAAACCGAATGAATCGGGAAAAATTTGTGGCAGCGTTGCTAATGCAGGAATCCAGAGTTTCATCATCTGGTAAATAGCAAAACCTCCTATCCAGGTTTGAATACCAAACCAACCGCAGGCAACAATGGCCCTGAGCATGGCAGGAATATTGGCTCCTTTTGTTCCAAAACTTGCTCTTGCAAATACAGGAAATGGTATACCATATTTGGCTCCTGCATGTCCATTTAAAATCATCGGAATCAAAACCACTGTATTTCCAATAAAAATGGTAAGTATGGATTGCCACCAGTTCATCCCACCTTCAATCAGTGAGCTAGCCAGCATATAAGTAGGAATGCATAAACTCATGCTTATCCACAACGCTGCATAGTTCCAGGTTCCCCAAGTACGTTTGTTTTGGGGGACTGGGGCAAGATCTTCGTTGTAAAGAGACGAAGAAGCAGTTGTGTTTTGGTTTTCTGTCATAAACAAATTTGGGCTAAGAGGTTAAAGGAGATAATGAGCTGAAAGAGAAGAACCTCTCCTTTGTCTCTTTTTCTCTTTTAGCTCTTAGTTAATATTTTCATCGGCTATTTTTATCGCTTCGCTAATGATAGCTAATCCCTCATCAATCTGTTCTTTGGTAATACAAAGTGGCGGTGCAACAAAAATATAGCTCCACCTTACAAAAGTGTACAGGCCCAGCTCTTTTAATTTGGCAGCAACTTTATTCATCACAACCATTTCATCAGGCTTGGCATTGAAAGGTGCCATTGGTTCTTTGGTTGTTCTGTTCTTCACCAATTCAAAGCATCCCAACAAACCGGTGTTTCTAAAATCACCTATCGAAGGATGTTTCTTCATCATTTCCGCAGCTTTTTCTTCCATGTATTTGCCCATGGCGACAGTATTCTCAATCAGTCCGTCATCTTCATAAACTTTTATAGTTTCCAAAGCCGCAGCACAACTAACAGGATGAGCCGAATAAGTCAACCCAATTGCCAAAACATTGTCATCATACTTTGCGGCAATTTTATCAGTTACCATCAGGCAGCCGAAAGGAAGATAACCACAGGTTAATCCTTTAGCCATACAGATCATATCCGGCACTATATCATGATTCTGGAATCCAAACCATTTTCCAGTTCTGCCAAAGCCACTCATCACTTCATCCATAATTAATAAGATGCCGTGCTCATCGCATATTTGTCGAACTGCTTTTAAATATCCCTTTGGATATTGCAGACAACCCGAAGAACCCGATTCGCCTTCCAGTATAATTGCAGCAATATTGTTCGGACTTTCGTAAGCGATCATCCGCTCTAACTGAGCCACTGATTCTTTCAACAAATTTTCTTCGCCATAATCCCAACGGTATAAATAAGGCAAATCAAAATGTTTGAAATTGGGCGCCTGTTGTGAATCAACTGCCAAACGGCGAGGATCCCCACTAGCCGACATGGCACCAATGGATGCACCATGATAAGACTGGTAGCGACTCAATATTTTATGACGACCAGTGTAAAGTCTGGCTAATTTAATTGCATTCTCCATAGATGAGGCTCCGCACAAAGTAAAGAATGCTTTGTTTAAATCACCCGGACAAATCTCCGCCAGCTTTTTTCCCAACTCACCACGTACTTTGGTAACACAGCTTGGCGTAACATAACTCACCTCCTGCATTTGCTTAACAACAGCCTCAGTAATTCTTTGATCGCCATGACCAATATTTACATTCATCAATCCCGAAGAAAAATCGATGATCTTTTTATCATCGTAATCATATAGGTAAACACCCTCGGCATGTTTTACCGCAATGGGTGAAGTACCTTTTTGTTTGCTCCAGGAAAATAAAGTGTAGTCAAGGTTATCCTGAATAATTCCGGTTGATTCAGAGATCGTTTTTGTTTGTGACATAGTTTTATTTTTAATAATTATTTCACGCAAAGAAGCAAAGTTTTAAAGACGCAAAGAATCTTAGCGAACTTTGCTCCTTAGCGGCTTTGCGTGATATCAACTCATCCAATTCACCCCAGCCTCCGCATTCCACTTGGTTGTGCTCTTTTTCAATTTGGTCCAAAATTCGATTGAACTTTTTCCGGTGATATCACCCACCCCAAATTTACTTTCATTCCAGCCACCAAAACTAAAGGGTTCACGTGGTACAGGCACGCCCACATTCACACCAATCATACCAGCACTTGCATGATCAATAATGTAACGTGCCATGGCACCGTTTTGTGTAAACACACTGGCCGCATTACCATAAGGATTTGCATTTTCAATAGCCAGTGCTTCATCAACCGTGTTGGTACGCATGATAGAAATTACCGGGCCAAATATTTCTTCTGTAGCAACACTCATTTGTGGTGTTACAAAATCAATTACCGTTGGACCAACGTATGTACCGTTTTCTTTACCATTCACTTTTGTATTACGGCCATCAAGCAAAATTTTTGCACCGTCTCTTTCTGCTTCGCCGATAAACCTTTCAATCCGTTCTTTACTTTCTTTATTGATAACCGCACCGAGGTTCTCTCCTGGAATGATCTTCCTTGCTTCTTCACAAATCTTATCAATAATGGCATCCACATTTCCCACACCGATCATAGCACTCGCAGCCATACAACGCTGTCCTGCACAGCCGCTCATGCTGGCTGCAACATTCTGTGCGGTCATACCCGGGATAGCATCCGGCAAAACCATCAGGTGATTTTTTGCACCACCTAATGCCAGGCACCTTTTATAATTCGATGTTGCTCTCTGGTATACAATTTTTGCAACTTTTGTTGAACCTACAAAAGAAACAGCTTCAATGCCAGGGTGATCGCAAATGGCTTCCACTATTTCAACATCACCATGAACAATATTAAAAACACCGTCAGGCAGGCCGGCTTCTTTTAATAATTCTGCAAGCCTTCCACAGCTCAAAGGAACTTTTTCAGATGGTTTTATGATCATACAATTTCCAAGTGCAATGGCATTGGGTAATGTCCAGTTGGGAACCATGCTTGGAAAATTAAAAGGTACAATAGATGCCACAACGCCCAATGGTACATGTTCAGTTCTGCATTCAACTCCCCTGCTTACTTCAAGAATTTCGCCGGTAACCAATTGTGGAAGTGAAGTAGCGAACTCAGTAAGCTCAATACATTTTTCTATCTCTGCAACAGACTCTCCGTAAGTTTTTCCGTTCTCTTCACTGCATAATTCAGCCAGTTCTTTCAGATGTTTTTCCAGTAAAGTTTTGTATCGAAAGAAAACCTGCACCCGTTCTTTAATTGGTGTTCTGCTCCATCCGCTAAAGGCAGATTTAGCTGCTTTTACTGCATCATCCAGATCGCTGGGAGCAGACATGGGCACAGTTGATAAAAGCGCACCGTTAAGTGGTGAAATAACATCCAGCTTACGTCCGGTTTTGGGACTAATAAAATTCCCGTTGATAAAATTTTGTACAGGACTATATTTCATATTAATGAATTGAATCGTTTGTGAAAAAAGCGCAAACTTAAAAATAGATGATTTTAGTAAGAATCAATAGAAATTAAAGCAGATTATCACATGATGGGATTTGAAAACAAAAATGCCTTCCTGATTAAGAGGAAGGCATTTTGATGATTTGTCGATTACCGGGCTAAGCCACATTCGGAACTTCTGATTACCGATCTTAAAAACTTTTCAGAACGGTCAGGATTCAATCCGCCATGGCGATGATCATTACATATTGCTCATTAATAAAACTCACTTCGAATCCTGGTTATATATCTCCCGGATGCATAAATATTTGCCATCACGCTTTTCAAACACAGCGATATACTTTCCTCCCCCTGTTGTTTTACCGGTAGCATCTTTATACATGGTTTTTCCTACTTCGGTCACCACATTACCCTGTGCATACACATCTAAAGTTTCAAAAGCAATGCTGGCATACTTAGATGGTTTAGCGAAATCGGCTTCCTGCTTTTTTTGGATAGCTGCTTTACCTGTAAGCATAGGTTCTCCATCGGGCATGCTCACTGCATCATCTGCATACATGGCCATTAACGCATTTACGTCTTTTGTATTCTGGGCAGCAGCCCATGCATTTTCGATTGCAACTATTTCGGAACGTATCTGAGTAAGATCAGGTTTAGCCGGTTCGCTTACAGTGGCTGCTGCCGGCGTTTCTTTTTTTTCAGCTTCCTGGCAGGAAGCAAATAGTAATACGCATGAAGCGTAGGCAACGAGAAGGATTGTTTTTTTCATTTTGTTTTATTTTTAGATTAATAATAAAGAACAATTTTAAAGTTGAGTTACAAATAACTCAGCAGCCATTTTTTCCATTTTTCAAAATCTCCAAACATTAAAGTTCTACTATAAAGCAATTGCGCAGTAATAAGCATCCTGTTTATCACAGAATAAAGAATGAAACAATTTAGAAACTGTTTATTTAAAACTGCGAAGTCCGGAGACATTGCAGACCAGATTCTTAAGTTGATCGTAATTGCTGATTTTTATTTTGTCTTGTGCGCCTCCATATCTATCTCAATCAACTGCCCTTCTACAGCAAGCCCCTTTACTTCCAGCCAGGTACCGGTTGGGAATTGTTTTTTATAAATAGAATTACGAAAGCCCGATACTTTGATAAACTCCGCCATATTGGTGGTATAAATATTCTCTGCCACCACATCATCATAGGTATAGCCATAATGCTGTAATATCTTTTCCAGGTCGGTATAGCAATTTTTCATTTGTTGTTCCATATTACCGGGTGCCACTATCATTCCGGAATCGTTCATACTTACTGCACCGGAGATTTTAAGGTCATCGCCAATCTTTACAGCATGGGTATAGCCATATTCCTTTTCGAGTTTTGGACGCAGGTTAAAATACTCAGGAGCTTCTGTGGCTGCCGGTTCTGTTGCAGAAGCTTTTGTTGTTTCGGCATTATTGCAACTCATAAATAATAATGAACTAACAAAAAATATTGTTGTTAAAGAAAAAATCTTGGTCATGGTTTGTAGAATTTGATTTGAAAAATGGTTTGTTTTAAAAATGAATACAGGTTGCTAATTATCCCATTGCTGCCATTTGATTTTCTGCATCGCTGTTTTCTAAATGAACCACCCGTTCTACCTGTTTATTGATGTTTAAAAACTGCAATAGTAACCAGGCCAAAGCAATCATAACAGCAAAGGCGAACAGCGTTATTTGCCAGTTAAAATTTTCCTTTATCGGGCCTATTAATGCCGCTAAGGCAATACGCCCCAGGTTGCCAATAGTCATATACAACGTAAACTGGCTTGCCGAAACTTTTTTCCAGCAACATTGCATGGCAATGGCAAAAATGCCGATGCAGGCAAATGTGTAAACTATATTATACAGCATCATAAATGCATAAATAAAACTGGTGTTGCCCCAATACATTTTTAAAAATGCCAGAGCAGTTGTAAAAAGTACCATGCCTAAAAAATAAATATTCATCATGCGCTTTTTACCAAACCTGTCAATGAGAATTCCTCCAATCAGCATTCCTCCAAAACCACCTATTATTTTTGCAGTTGCATAAAATTGTGAGTAACTGCCATTCGACCAATTCAATTCTTTTACCGTAAAAATGGGCAGTAGTGTATCAATATAATTGTAAGCCCCCGTCGCTATAAACAATATTAAAGTAAGCAATAAAGAGTTGCGTAACTTAAGCACACTGTATAATGATTTGAAAATAGAAGTCCAGCTGGTTAATTGCATTTTTTTAGTTTCAGACGATGCTGTGCCCGATGTCCAGGGCAATATTTTTTCATGTTGCCGCTCTCTTAAAAATAAAGGCACCAGCATAATAATTCCGATCATAACAGCAAGCATGAGTATGGAAGTGGTAAAATCGTATTTATTTAAAAGCCATGTACCTAATGCAAGCGTGGTTGAAATGGCAATAATTTTTGAACCCCACATTAACCCATTGGCACGGGCCTGTTGGTTTATTGGAATAATATCAACGGCCATCCCATCTGTAGCCACATCCTGAAAAGCACCAAAGAATGATACCACAAAGCCTGCTACCATTAACAGATTTAAATTATTTAACGGATCAGGTACATAAGCCATGGCAATACAACTTATTATTAATCCTATTTGACCCAAAAGTACCCAGGGCCTTTTGCGCCCCATTGGCAAATAAGTATAACGATCCATGAGTGGCGCCACTATAAATTTAAAACTCCAGGGCAATCCACATGCTACGGCAAAGCCAGCTATTTCGCCAGGTGATTTACCATTCATTGCCATCCATGCCGGAATGCCAAAGAATAACATTCCTTCCGGCACGCCTTGTGCAAAATACAAGGCAACAAAATTGAAATACCTTAAAAAAGTATTTTCGGAAAGGGCCGGAATTTGGCTACTTTGTTTAAGCGGAATGCTGATGCTTGGTTTCATTGTTAGTTAGGTTTTAGAAAGTCAGCTATGCTGCTGTAGTTTTAATAAAGTCCTCAAAGCTTTACACTCTGAGGACTTTACCATATTTAATGCGCTTATTTAGAACTTAAATCGGCACGCAGAAAAAGTAATTCACTCCATGTTTCATCAACATAGTCAGCCAAATCATTTTGGAACTGTGCATAAGAACCTTCTCCATTTACAGATTCATATGTTTCTTTAAATGGTTTACGAAAACCTGCTGCCCTTTCCTTTAAACCCTGCTTATACCTTGTTACCAAAGTATATTGTGCTTTTCCGGAAGAACTGGCTGTATAAACAGCAACTGTTACCCCAGCAGCAACCCAGTTTTTCTTTAATTTCTTTATCATGCTTACTACATTATCCCCCTTGCCCATTTTAGGATACAGATGTGTGATATTGATTTTGTCAGAAAAATCACCCAATGCCACTGTACTTAAAGAATCCTGGTAAACAGAATAGCCGGTTGATCCCCTTTCTGTTAAATAAATAGCCACACTCTTATTCCAATCCAGGTTGTGCTCGTTTCCTAAATTACCCCTTACATCTTCTGCCTCCCAGCTTGTTGGCCCTTCGGTAATATGATATCCACCGGCATCTGGACCGGATTGAATGGCAAATACCCGCCAATGAGCGGTACCGCTATGGTACTTTTGGGCATGGGCAGCAATGGCTTTTTCAAATTCAAGTACTTTGTCCACTTTTGGAAATACCCGATTAGTGGAAATCAAATTTTTGGTTTGGCTCATGCCTGCAAAAGGAATAAGCATACAAAGAAGAAAAAACATCTTTGTCTTTAAAAGGAGATTCTTGATCATGTTAGATTGGTTTATTGGTTAAAAAGAATGGTTTGATTGTTTATTTATTACTGCCTGCAACGACTACGGGCAATACTGTAAAATTCTAACAAACAAAAGTTTTTAGTGAGTACAAATCAACCATTGTACTGTACATTCTTCCCTATTAACCGGATAAATTGTGCAAGAGCAGGATTAATTCGTCATTTTACAAGAAGAACTTTAGTTTCTTTTTAACCCATGCTTAAAAAATGGGCTTTCCATTTATCTTTATAAGCAAATGCATAAAACCCTTATCAGCATAAAGACATTTCTTACAGTTTCCCTGGTCTGGTGGGTATTGGTTACATCTGCACAAACCCCTCCTGCTTACGAATCCATTTCTACAGCCCAGGGCTTATCGCAGGGAATGGTATTTGATATTTTACAGGATAAAGAAGGTTTCATTTGGGTAGCCACTAAAAATGGCTTAAACCGTTATGATGGTTATAGTTTTAAGATTTTTACCAACGACCCCTACAATGCCCACAGCCTGAGCAGCAATACAATCCTTAAACTTTTTGAAGATTCAAAAGGCCGGATATGGGCCGGAACAGAGAATGCCGGGCTAAATATCTACGACAAACAAAGCGGAAAATTTTACCGTATAACACACAACATTTCAAATGCGGCCAGCCTTTCGGGTAATGGAATACGGTCAATAATGGAATTGCCTGATGGCAGGATACTTGCCGGCACTGATGTTGCCGGTTTAAATATCATTGAACTTAGCAATACCTTTTTTGAAAAGAACACTGCATCGGTTATTACCAGGCTAAGCCTGCCCGGCAATACACAGGTGTACGGCATGGGAAAAGACAAGAACGGCATCATCTGGATTGGCGGCATGGATGGAGCTGTTTACAGGTTTGATCCATCTAAGAATGGTTTTATTAAATTACAGAACGGCAGTCTGCTCAATAATGGCTATCTAAACCGGGATGGAAGTAAATTGATAAACAGTAACCTGCTGCTTGCTGATGGTAAAAATATTTACCCTTTGTTTGATATCAACAAAACTGCAGCGGGCAATATCATTTTTAAACCCAAAGAGCAACTTTGGGAAAATCATCACCGGGAGGAATATTTTTATGATGTATATAACTGGGAACCCGGTAAAGCGATAAAATGGGATGATCCATTACCAGTAACCAATACAAGATTATGTTATCCTTTCATTATCGACCGATCTGGGGTACTCTGGTCTGGCTCGGTTGGCTATGGGCTTCGAAAATACAATTCAGCAGGCAACAGGTTTAAAACATGGATTCCAAATCCCGGCGCTAGTGTAAAGTGGATCATTCCTGTTAAAGCGGATGATATCTTTTTAGGGGATTTTGCCTATGGTTGGAGCAGGTTAATCAATGATTCAATAAAAAAAAATGCATTCGGTAGCATTCCCGGTATCACAGAGGTAGATAATTTCATCATATCCAAATCGGGGGATTACTGGATAAAAAGTGATCACAAAGGCTATTTTAAATACAATCCGGTTTCCGGCAAATTGATGTCATATCCTCAGATCAACGACGATAAAAGTATTGGTGCAAAACAACCAATGCTTGAAGACAGTAAAGGCAATATATGGCTTGCAGGACTTGGAGGTAAATTCACCCGCATACATACTGCAACAGGCAGTGTAGACAGCTTTACCATTAACAATATGGCTGCCAAACCAATACCACCCAAATCAATCTGTACTGCATTATATGAAGATAAACAGGGAGTTTGCTGGATTGGCACTCCCGAAGGTTTTGTAAAAGTTATTTTCAGTAACAGCCAAAAAACATCGCCACAAACACAATGGTTTTACAATAACAGCAGCAACCGGAATTCGCTCAATTACAATCATGTTTCCTGTTTCTTAGATGACCCATCTGCCCCCAACAAATATTTATGGATTTCAACTAAAGGCGGTGGCCTGAACAGGCTGGATAAAACCACCGGCGATTTTTTTCACCTCACAGCAAAAGATGGCTTACCGGATGATGTGGTGTATGGTATTTTACCTGATGATGCCGGTAATATCTGGGGTAGCACCAACAAGGGTATTTTTTGCCTCACCACAACAAAGAATAACAGCAACAATTGGGTATTTTACAATTTTACCAAAGCAAATGGTTTGCAGGATGATGAATTTAATACCGGTGCTTATGCTAGGTTGCCAAATGGTAATCTTGCTTTTGGCGGGGTGAACGGACTGAATATTTTTGACCCCAAAGAAATACTGGTACCGGGTTTTATGCCCAATGTGTTTATCACTGATATCCTCATCAATAACCAATCCATTGCACCTGGAGATAATACAGATGTACTGCAAAATACCATTGAGCAGTCAAAAAAAATTACACTTACCCATTTGCAGGATATTCTTACGCTGGAATTTTCGTCACTTGATCTTACCGCTTCTGCTCAAAATAAATATCGTTATCAATTGGTTGGTGTAGATAAGGATTGGGTTGAATCGGGCACCCGCCGTACGGCCACTTATTTACACTTACCGGCAGGAAAATATATTTTTAAAGTACAGGGTAGTAATAGCCAGGGTATCTGGAGCGATAAGATAGCCGAACTGCAGATCACTGTATTGCCGCCCTGGTGGCGCAGTTGGTGGGCTTACATCATTTACATTGTACTGTTGGGCTTTGGCATCAGGGCTTATTTTAAATTCACGGTAAACCGGGCCAAACTTAAATCGCAATTAAATTTTGAACAACTGGAAGCCAAAAGGGTAAAGGAATTAGACTCGGTAAAAACACAGTTGTATACCAATATCACCCACGAGTTTAGAACCCCGCTAACCGTTATACTGGGTATGGCGCAGCAGGTTAAAAGCAATCCGCCGCAGCATTTGGATAATGGTATAGACATGATCATAAGAAACGGACAAAGCCTGCTGAACCTGGTAAATGAAATGCTTGATCTGTCGAAACTTGAAACCGGTAAAATGATATTGCAACCAGTAAACGGCGATATCATTAATTTTCTCCGATACATTGTAGAGTCATTTCATTCGCTGGCCGAAAGCCAAAAAAAGCAATTGCATTTTTTGGCTGGGATGGATTCGCTATACGTGGCATATGATCCTGAAAAAGTTAGACAGATCATTGCTAATCTTTTATCAAATGCTTTAAAATTCACTCCGCAAAAAGGAAATATCTACATTACCTTAAGCGAAAATGAACAGTTGCATGAAGCAGGTAAATCAACATTGATCATTAAAGTAAAAGATACGGGTATCGGTATTCCAGAAGGCCAGTTGGAGCATATTTTTGAAAGATTTTATCAACTGGATAACAGCCATACCCGCAAAACAGAAGGAACCGGTATTGGGCTGGCACTTACCAAAGAACTGGTTAAATTAATGGAGGGAGATATTACGGTTAAAAGTCCGCCAACAGGCGCTAACAGAGGAACAGAATTCACTGTAACACTGCCTTTGATAAACACTCCTGCAGCAGAAAATATTATTTATCCGGATATAAAAGACACTGTATCCAACCAAATAAATACTACTGCTTTGAATAGCCTGAATGCGGATGAAGAAAAACAAGCAAAAGAAAAACCGCTGATCCTTTTGGTAGAAGACAATGCGGATGTGGTAGCATACACCGCATCCTGCCTGCCCGACTACCGCCTTGCAGTTGGCCAGGATGGAAGAGAAGGCTTTGAAATAGCTTCAGAAATAATTCCCGACCTGATCATTACTGATGTGATGATGCCCTTTGTAGATGGGTTTGAATTGTGCAGGCAATTGCGCAGCGATGAGCACACCAGCCATATACCTATCATCATGCTTACTGCCAAAGCAGATATAGAAAGCAAAATGGAAGGACTGGAAAAAGGTGCTGACGCATATCTTGAAAAGCCATTCAACCGGGAAGAGTTATTGCTACGGATAAAAAAACTATTGGAGTTAAGGAAAAATCTGCAACAGTTTTATTTGAAAAAAGCAGGTCTTAATAATAATTCAACAGCAACAGAAAATGTTTTGCCCGTTGAAGAAACGATCAGTGAAAATAAAATAGAAGACGAGTTTGTAAAAAGAGTAAGGGAAGCTATTGAAATAAATTTGTCTGATACAGCCTTCACGGTTGAGCAATTGTGTAAAATGGTATTCATGAGTCATTCTCAGTTGCACCGCAAGCTGGATGCATTAACCGGATGCTCTCCTAATAAATTTATCCGGATCATCCGCTTAAATAAAGCCAAAGAGATGATGAAACATGCTGCCGGCAGTATTGCTTCCATCGCCCTGGAATGTGGTTATAACGACCCTGGTTACTTTGCCCGGGTATTTAAGCAGGAGTATGGAGTAACGCCGCAGGACTGGCGGAGCCATAATTAGTAAGAAGTATACAGGAAAGCTCAATGCAGCTGCGTAATTGACTTTTCATTATGCTGCGATTTCTGTTCCTTACAAAAGCATCACTTAAATCAATCAGGAAGAATTTTGATGTAATAGTCCCGGTCTCATCAGGGCAACCGCTTGGTCACAAACTAGAATTTTGAAAACAAAATTGCCTTCCCATTTAAGAGGAAGGCAATTTGATGTTTGTCGGGATGGCAAGATTCGAACTTGCGACCTCCTGGTCCCAAACCAGGCGCGATAACCGGGCTACGCTACATCCCGAACTTAAAAATATTTGATGGGTTTATTGGGAACACCCGATCAAGGTAAAACTTGTAAGAACTTTCTGCGGAGAGGGTGGGATTCGAACCCACGGTACAGTTTAACCCGTACGACGATTTAGCAAACCGTTCCTTTCGGCCTCTCAGGCACCTCTCCAAAATACCTATTTTAAAACTTCCCTTATTTTGTAAGGGGTGGCAAAAATACAATTCAAAGTGTTATTACCCAAAACTAAATGCAAAAAGGGAGTTATTTTGGATAGATTTTTTTCAATCATATTTAATGGCTATTTAAAACGCAATGCCAATAAAGAAAAGATCCGGGTTCAATAAAGAAACCCGGATCAGTTATTGTGCTTGATTTAAATTTACATTGCTGCTAAATGCACTTTCTGCTGCAGTTCTAATACACTTTCTTTAAAAAGACTGTCAGTGTCCATCAGATCCTTAACTGTCTGGCAACTGTGAATTACAGTGGTATGATCTCTTCCTCCAAAGTGTTCGCCAATTGTTTTTAATGAATTTTTGGTAAATGCTTTAGCCAGGAACATGGTTATCTGGCGGGCCTGTACAATCTCACGCTTGCGTGTTTTTTGTAAGAGTTTATCATAAGGGACATCAAAATACTCACATACCATTTTTTGAATAGCATCTATTGTTATTTCTTTACTGGATGATTTTACAAAATTTCTAAGCACTTTTTTAGCCAATTCGAGGTCTATTTCCCTTTTGTTCAGCGAAGATTGTGCCAACAATGAAATTAAAGCACCCTCAAGTTCACGAACATTGCTGTTTATATTATAAGCTATATATTTTACAACCTCTGCCGGCATCTCTAAACCATCATTCTTCATCTTCTTTTGCAGTATCTCTATCTTGGTATCATAATCAGGTACCTGCAGATCGGCACTCAGCCCCCACCTGAACCTGCTTAATAATCTTTCCTGCACACCTTCCAGGTCTTTAGGTGGCTTATCACTCGTTAAAATTAATTGTTTACCGCTCTGGTGTAAATGATTGAATATAGAGAAAAATGCATCCTGAGATTTTTCAGCACGGTTAAAGAACTGTACATCATCTATAATTAATACATCTATCAACTGGTAAAAATGGATGAAATCGTTGATGGCGCCATTGCGGCCATGATCTATGAACTGGTTAATGAACTTCTCGGAGCTTACATATAGTACAACCTTATTGGAATGCAGTCTTTTTACCTCGTTACCTATGGCCTGAGCAAGGTGGGTTTTGCCCAAACCTACACCGCCATATATTACCAAGGGATTAAATGAGGTTGTTCCGGGCTTTTCGGCAACGGTTTTACCTGCACGGCGGGCTACCCTGTTACAATCGCCTTCAATAAATGCTTCGAAAGTATATGCATGATTTAACTGCGGATCAATCTGCATTTTTTTAAGCCCCGGAATTACAAAGGGGTTTTTTACAGGATTATTTATAACCAGCGGAAAATCCATTTCGTTATTTGAATATGATTTGTAACCCTGTCCCGGTACATCAACGGTCTGTGGTTTATTTTTACTGTTTCCACTGTCAACCATTATCCTGTATTCCAATCTTGCTTCTTTTCCTAATTCTCTCTTTAATGTTTTTGCCAGTAACGAAACATAATGTTCTTCAAGGTACTCATAAAAAAATTGACTTGGTACCTGTATCGTTAATATTTTTTCTTTTAACGCAACAGGTTTAATCGGTTCGAACCATGTTTTAAAATGCTGCCATTCTACAATGTCTTTGATTATCTCTAAACAATTAATCCATACTTTTTCAAAAGCTTTCTCCATTAGTTCCTTAGCAATTTATATATCGAGTTAAGAATTGTTTCCTTAGTTAGTTCTGGTTTAAAATTTATTCCCAATTTTACAACTGAAAAAAAATCTTCGCAGGACAGCGAATATCGAATAAAATGTTGAAAAAAAAATTTTTTATTCATTTGTTTTTTTCTAAGTAACCACAGTATGAGATTTTAACAGGCTGACTTATCCACCTCCCCCCGGCGGAAATCTCTTAAACTCCCCAATCGGGCAAACCTGACCTCCCTGAAATACAGCTATATCCGGGCTTTATTTCTTAATAAATCATTGGAAGTTTAAAAAACAAACCTTCCTGCCCAAACGGAAACAACCCGCAATTTCCCGGATATCAAAAATATTCATACCAATACTCATCAAAAAAGATTACATCGAAAATAAAACCACTTCTTTCCTGTTTAATGAATACGCATACAAACAATAGGAAGGTAATAATAATTAAGCCCCTAGCAAAGAATTAATACAAATAATCATTATCAAAAAAATAGATTTACTTTTGATCAATAATGCTATTTTATGAGTTATGAACTGACAGGTAAATTAATTGCCAAATATGACACTGTACAACGTACAGAAACTTTTAAAGTGCGTGAATTTGCAGTTGAAAAAACCGAAGACATTAACGGACGTACCATTACCAATTATGCCAAGTTTCAATGCGTACAGGATAAAACCACTATTATTGACAGGGTTAATATAGGTGATGAAATAAAAGTTTATTTCAACATTAAAGGCAGCAAATGGGAAAAAGACGGAAAGGTTAATTACTTTACCAATTTAGATGCCTGGAGAATTGAACAGATTCTGCAACCTGGTTCAAATACAAGTGGTAATAGCGATTACCTGGAACCACTGGATACCTTTTCAGCAACACCGCCTGATGCCGTGGATGACCTGCCGTTTTAAAAAACCCCTCCGCCCCATGCCCTTCGGCTTCGCTCAGGATGAGGGGGAACTTTTGGAGTATACTTATTTATGAAGTTTTCAACAATCATAATCTCACTTAATAAATCTTTGAACAGCGTTAAACAACTTAATTCTCTTCAAAGTCCCCTTTAGGGGATTTAGGGGTATGCAACAAAAAATCTCTCTCAGGCTGCTGCCTGCCGATGCCAATGATGATGCGGCTCTAAAAAGAGCAATCGCCTATACAACAGGTAAAAAGCCGGACTCTGTTTCGGGCTATCATATCTTAAAACAATCCATTGATGCAAGGGCAAAAACCATTTGGGTTAATTTAACCCTGAATGCATTTATTGATGAGCCTTTCATTGCAAGAGAGATCCAGTCGTTTTACTTTAAAGATGTAAGCAAGGCCGAAAAACGGGTTGTTATTATTGGTGCAGGTCCGGCTGGCCTGTTTGCAGCTTTGCATTTAATTGAACATGGCATTAAACCCATCATTTTAGAAAGAGGAAAAGATGTAAGGGCCCGGCGGCGTGACCTGGCCATGCTTAATAAAGAAGGAATAGTTAACCCCGAAAGCAATTACTGTTTTGGCGAAGGAGGTGCAGGTACCTATAGCGATGGCAAATTATACACCCGTAGTAATAAAAGAGGGGATATTGACCGTATCTTAAATCTTTTTGTAAGATTCGGTGCCGCCGAAAATATCCTATATGAATCACATCCGCACATCGGCACCAATAAACTGCCCCAGATTATTACCGCAATGCGACAGCAGCTAATTGAATGTGGTGGAGAATTTTTGTTTGAGAAAAAAGTAGTTGATCTTAATATTACCGATCAAACAATTCGATCTGTGGTAACTGCCGACGGAAATATATTTGAAGCAGATGCATTTATCCTGGCCACAGGTCATAGTGCCAGAGATATTTTTGAACTCCTGCATCAAAAGCAAATATTGATAGAAGCCAAAGGATTTGCACTTGGTGTTCGTATTGAACATCCGCAATCCCTGATAGACAATATCCAGTATCATTGCCCGGTAAGAGATGAAAACCTGCCCCCGGCTTCCTATTCCCTGGTAAAACAGGTAAATGAAAGAGGTGTATTTTCATTTTGCATGTGCCCCGGTGGTATCATTGCACCGGCTGCCACTTCACCCGGGGAGTTGGTAGTGAATGGATGGAGCCCTTCCAAACGAAATAACCCCTTTGCCAACAGTGGTATGGTAGTGCAGGTGGAAATAGAAGATGCCATCAGGGAATTAAAAGCATCAGGCAAAAAAGTTATTGATTATAACAACCCACTTTTACTTTTACATTTTCAGCAAATGGTAGAACAAAACTGTTATACTGCCGGTGGGGGAAATTTTGTAGCGCCTGCACAACGCATGATTGATTTCAGTAATAGAAAATTATCGGGTTCCTTACCTGCTAATTCTTATTTACCAGGATTAAGATCAACACAGTTAAATAATGTATTACCGGGTTTTATATACCAATCTCTGGCAAAGGGTTTTATTGAATTCGGTAAAAAAATTAAAGGCTATTATACCAATGATGCCGTAGTTGTGGCAACAGAAAGCCGTACCTCATCGCCGGTCCGCATTCCCCGCAATACTGATACATTGACTCATCCTCAATTAAATAATTTTTATCCCTGCGGTGAAGGTGCCGGATATGCAGGCGGAATTGTAAGTGCTGCTATGGATGGGGAAAGAATAGCGCAGCAACTGGCAAATATTTTATCCTGAAATTGATACCATTTATAAAAAGGATATTAATAATCATTCATACCTTCCTACATTTGGCATCTTAAAAGAAACTCACCTACATGAACATTTTAGAAGTACATGATCTGAAAAAATATTTCGCTACCCAGAAAGCGGTTGATGGTATCAGCATGAACATTGAACAGGGCAGCATTTTTGGTTTACTTGGTCCAAATGGAGCAGGCAAAACAACACTATTGCGTATGATAACCGGTATCTTTTACCCCGATAGTGGTGAAATATTATTCAACGGCAAAAAATTCAATCCTGAAAAAGATGTTGAATCCATTGGTTATATGCCTGAAGAAAGAGGGCTTTACAAAAAAATGAAGATCGGGGAGCAGGCTGTTTACCTGGCGCAACTAAAAGGGCTCAGCAAGGCAGATGCAAACATTAAAATAAAAGCCTGGTTCGAAAAGCTGGAAATGGAAACCTGGTGGAATAAAAAAGTGGAAGACCTGAGCAAGGGAATGAGCCAGAAACTACAGTTTGTAACAACTGTTTTGCACAGTCCCAAACTGATCATATTAGACGAGCCATTCAGCGGGCTTGACCCGGTTAATGCAAACCTCATCAAGGATGAGATATTCAACCTGGCCAGGAACGGCAGCACGGTAATATTCAGCACCCACCGCATGGAACAGGTAGAAGAGATATGTAACCATATTGTTTTGGTAAATAAAGGGAAGAAAATATTAGATGGTACTATAGCTGATATAAAAAATGATTTTAAAGAAAATATTTACAGTATTAATGCCGGGGCTATATCTCCCGAAATATCATCAACCTTATTCGACGTGGTAAAATATATGCCAGGCAGGCTTTTAATAAAATTAAAAGAAGGAGCAAGACCAAACCAGGTGCTTCAATATTTTATAAATGAAAAGATTGAGCTGCATTCATTTAACGAAGTACTGCCATCATTGAATGAGATCTTCATAAAGCTGGTTGAAGGCACGGCATCTGCCAGGCAATTCCAAAAAATTAACTGAACAAATAAATAATAAGCTGCAATGAGTAAGATATTACTGATACTTAAAAGAGAATATTCAACCCGGGTTAAAAAGAGGTCATTCCTGCTTACAACCATCTTATTCCCGGTATTGTATATGGCATTGATTTTTGGTACCACTTACCTGGGTAAGTCTACTCAAAAATTAGATGTTGCCATATTAGACCAGTCAGGCTATTTCCCTGACAGCGTGCTGCACAGGGTTAATATGGCTGACAGCAACACTATTTTCACTTCGGTAACAGACACATCCATACAAACTAATTATAAACAATCTGGTTATGATGGCTACATTATAATACCAGCCCTGGACTGGAAGACCGGGATGAAGAATATAAAATTCATTACCGATAAAACACATGGATCTGGTACTGAGAACATGATAGAGAATAAGCTGAATATTATATGGAGCGAAACCATAAATGAAAAGCTGGGTATTGATATTGAAAAGAAAACAGTCCTCACATCAAGCAGCCTTACGGTTAAAGAAGAGAACCAGAAAAATAAGAACGCCGATTCTTCTGTTTCGGCTACCATTGGTTATGCCTGTGGCTTTTTAATTTATTTTATTTTACTGATCTATGGATCGCAGGTGATGATGGGTGTAATGGAAGAAAAAACAAGCCGCATTGCAGAAGTTGTTATTTCATCGGTTAAACCATTCCAGTTAATGCTGGGGAAAATAGTGGGCATTAGCCTAGTTGCTTTAACGCAGTTTTTAATATGGGTGGTTTGTATATTCTTAGTTTATAATATTGGTAAGGTAATGGGGTCCGAAAGTGCTATTGCCAGCTCAATGGTGGAAGGTATTCAGAAATCATTTGCCAGTGTTAATCTTCCGCTGATACTGGGTTGCTTTGCATTTTATTTTATGGGAGGGTTTTTCTTTTATTCTTCTTTATATGCAGCCATTGGCAGTGCTATCAATGAAGATGTAAGGGAAGCTCAATCCCTGAGTTTTCCTATTACATTGATCATCATTTTTGCCATTTTTATGATGACTGTTGCTATTCGTGACCCAAACGGGCCCGTAGCGGTTTGGGGAAGCATTATTCCTTTTACCTCTCCCATTGTTATGATGGCCAGGCTGCCTTTTGGCGTACCGGGTACTGTTCCTGTATGGCAGCTGGCATTATCCATGGCTTTATTAATAATAGGATTTTTAGGTACCACCTGGCTGGCAGCAAAAATATACCGTACCGGAATTTTAATGTATGGTAAGAAACCAAGCTGGAAAGAAATGCTTAAATGGGCTTTAAGAAAATAAAAAAATGATCCCGCTTTTTAAGCGGCCTCATTTTTTTTATAACAATCAGTTCTGTTTATTTTTATTTAATTGGTTCTACCTGAGGTATTGCTAATACATCTTCTTTAGGCTTTGAGGCTTTTTCTATAGCCTTATTTAATTCTGTGGCAAGATAACGGTTAATGATTTTCCAACTTACCAGCAAAATGCCGATTATAGCGCCAAGTAAAAGTCCTATCATTGTATACATCATCGTTGATTTTTGAGCCGAATCAAAAGGAGGTTCGGGTCTGTCGAGTGGTTCAATAATTGGCGTTTCCTTTTGCAGACGGTATGCTGCCGATTCCCTGTTGTTTACTGCATAATAATATTGAGACTGCACCGTGGCTTTATCCTGTGCAAGATTGATTTTTGGGAGATTATACCGCTTTAAACCTTCATTAGTAAAGAATGTACTTTCATCAAGTGCTACTGCACGCCTGTCAAGTACATTTAAAACAGCCAGTAATGAATCGGCCTTTTTAACAGCAAATTCAAAATCAATCTGCGCCTTTTTCTTTTTAAGATCAATATAAAATTCTGAAAGTTTATCAATATATACATAACTCACTTCCCTTACTAAAGTCTGGTTGCTGTTTGTAAAAAATAATTCAAGAATTCCGTTCTTATTTATCTTGGCTACAAATGCCCCCTTTAATAAATTACTGGCTATATTAATCAAACTAAGGCTGTCTGTTGGTTGCTCAATACGTACATTTTGCATAAACCCGCTATAGCGGTTATGCTCATCAATCATTAGCTGGGCAATAGTTTTATTTTGCATAGAAGGAAGACGAACCATTGCCACTGCTTCCCTGGTACGACGGCTGGCAGCCAGCTCCACAATATTTATGGATGCTTCTCCTGTAAAAGATTTTGTTGCATCACCAAGGCCCAGTAGACTACTGATAGTTGAACCAGGGCTGCTTTCAGTATTACCATTTAAGGGGAATACAGTAGCCTTAGATGTATATAACAGTACACTTTGTTTAGCTATGTAATAAAAAAGACCTCCAAACACTGCGGCAATAATAATGATTACCCAACTGTATTTTTTTAGCCGTTTTAGAAGCTGTTTTAAAAGTTCAATACTGTTCATGCTGTATTAATTATTTACCAGTTAAATTATCTTAGTGAATTAACTATAAATGCTGCAAGTGCAACGGGAATAGCTGAAACAACTACCTGTAAAAGTGTATCTGTCATTTCTGCACCTTCCGGCCTGATAGGTACATTTACCGTAGAACCTTCTTTTACTTTTGGATAAAAATGTATAAAGAAAAAATTCTTGGTACGCCTGCTTTTTCCATTGGCATATGTAACAAATATCCTCCTGCGCCAAGGTTTTATTCCAAAACCGCCGGCTTTATCAATATAATAACCAACACCTGTATGCTCTTTATCAAAAGTTAATTTTAATGGAGACTGAACAGTTCCTTTTACACTTACAAATGGATTTAT